>JAADCV010000100.1 GCA_013154235.1 Thermoproteota archaeon
ATAAGGAGGAGGTTCGACGAGCTTAGAGCTAAGCTAGACTCCGTTAGCTACTGGAAGAAGCTTCGCGAGATACTACCTATTTTGGAGAGGGGCGATACTGTTGGAGCTGTCGCTATCGATCGCGAGGGTAACTTGGCTGCAGCTGCTAGCACTGGGGGTGTATGGCTCAAGCTCCCTGGTAGGGTAGGCGACTCGCCTATCTATGGAGCTGGGTTCTACGCTACCAGCAACTGCGCTGTGTGCGCTACAGGACTAGGCGAGACGATAGTTAAGGCGATGGCTTGCCTCAGCGTAGCGCGCGCAGTCGATGCTGGCTCTAGTGTAGAGAAAGCATGTAGAGACGTTGTCGAGGCTCATAGTCGTAGGTTTGGCTCTGGAACCATAGGGCTGCTAGCTATGGATAGGGAAGGCAGGGCTGTTGCTGTGCATAACACGGAGTACATGCCCTTTGCGTGGCGTTCCGAGGAAAAAGTTGTTGTGTCTATGAAGGGGCTGAAGGTCTAGAGCTCCTCCTCAACCTTCTCCATTGGTTTTGCCTGCACGGTCTCCCTGATCCTATTTATGAGCTTGAGCGCTTCCTCGTAGCTAACATGTGTTGCGGTCTGTATCACGGTGGATAGCGCTCTCTTTATAGCGTCCTCAATGCTTTGACCTGGCTGGATCTCGAGCTTCACCTTCTCGAATATTGCAGGCGTAGGCTCGATCACGGCACCCCTCTTTAGGACAGCTAGGGTCTCGTTCACTGGAGTAACTATAACAGCACCGACCTCCCTATCGCCTAGGAGCACCTCGTAAACCACGTCTCCGTCAAAGGTCTCTCCAAGCTTCCTAAGGCTGTACTCAACAGCTGCTGTAGAAACCTCAGCAGCCTTAGCCACGAACTCCTTAACTACTTTATCTACCTCCTCCTGCGGTATCCTCCTAAATGCTTCGATCTGCAGCGTTTCCCATTTCCATCTTATCTCCTTGTTCTCCTCGTCTATCTCGTACTCTATCCTAACCCTAACCACATCTCCCTTATCTATCTTGAGCTGCTCGACTAGGATCGTGTAGAGTAGCCTATTGAGCTGGGCAGCGGCGTAGGCTACCCGCTGCGCCCAGGATTTATCTCTACGAACATAGTCTCTCATCTGCGCGAATAGCGTCCTACGGATCTTGTCTGCGTACGCACCCGCTATAACGAGCCCTGAGCTCAGTAGAGGCATTCTAACCCCCTTATTCGACTCTAACTACTGTCTCCTACACCTATATAGATTACCTTTGGGTAGCGCGTGAGGTAGCGATATAGAGCCTATATCTTGCTCTAGCAACGTATCGGTGAGGTAAACATCATGGCTAGCGCAGAGGATGAGCTGAGGAAGCTAGCTGCGGATCGGCGTAGGGGATCGTGGGAGCTGCTGAAGTCTGTTATAGATGTTCTTAGCGCTGCCTGCAAGAGTGGCGAGTATCTAGATGCGGATAGAGTTAGCAAGCTGGTTGCAGCCATTAATCCAGCGATGCAGGCTCTCCAGGCTTTAGCTAGCGCTATCTCTAGGTCTCGAGACGTGTGCTCAACTATCGATAGGTGGCGGAGCTACATGACTACAGCTCGCCGCAAGCTCGTTGAGAACGCCACACACTTCCTAAAGCCCTCGATTGTCACGACAATCAGTAGGAGTAGCGCAGTACTGGACTACCTGCTTAGAGCTAAGCCAGCTAAGGTCATACTGCTGGAGTCTAGGCCCGGCGAGGAGTCTATAGATGTAGCGAGATCGCTATCATCGCACGGGATCGATGTTGAGGTTGTTCCTGACTCGTGCATGGCTAGAGCGGTGGAGCGAAGCGAGGCTGTTGTCATAGGTGCTGACGCTATCACCATCCATGGCGAGATTCTTAACAAGGTTGGGTCGCGTCCGCTAGCTATGGTTGCTCGCTGCCTATCGAGGCCATTCATAGTACTAGCGGAGAGCCTAAAGATTAGTAAGTCGAGCTGTCGGGAGCTCGAGAAGCTAGTTAGATGGAGAGTCGCCACAGCGTGGGGAGAGACCTCCGTAGAGGTGTTCGAATGCGTCGAGCCTAAGTACATTAGCTACATCGTTACTGAGGCTAGCGTTATCAAGCCGTTTAAGGAGATGATCGAGCTCGTTGCCAACGAGCTAGCTGAGAGGCTTGGCTAGATCCATGAAGAGGCCGAGCTTCATAATTCCATCGCTGTACAGCGCCTCGATAGCTATAGCTAACATGGGCTCTACCCTAAAGATAATAGAGTTAGGGGGTGGCACACAGCTAGTAGGCCTCTCGTATCTGCTATACAACATTGGGTTCACGATATCTTCGTGGACCCTCCCATACGTGTTCCGGGGCTCCTCGAGGAAGTCAATGCTATGCATGTGTCTAGGACTGCTATCAGCTACGTTCCTCGGGATCGCCTTAGCCCCTAACGCGTGGCTTGTAGTAGCGCTTCAGCTTCCCTACGGCTTCATAGCATCCTTCACGTCCTCCGTCCAAACATCGATTTTCGTTGAGCTCGTGCGTTGCAAGCACCGTGGAGTATACACAATGTATCTCTTCGGAGGGCTTGGATTCGCTGCTGGCGGGGTAGCTGGCGGTATTGCTAGAAGGCTCCTACCGCTATCTAACGTCATAATGCTATCGTCTCTCTTCACGGCCACGGCCTCGGTAATGGCTATAGCGTTCCTACCCCCAACGCTAGGTGTTGTGGAGGCCTCTAAGGTTGTAGCTGAGAGAGGGATGCTAGCTGTAGTCGTTGAGAAGGCTAGGCTCCTATACATGTTATTCGTCAAGCCTAGAGCGTGCTTACCTAAGGCGCTGAGGTTGGCCTTCGGACGCACCATACCTCTATTCCTTCTAGCGAGCTCCACTGTCTACGTTGCGATAATGATGTTCTTCTCGGCGTTCCCCGTGTATCTAAGGCGCGTCGCTAAGCTTCCCGAGTCGCTTATGATGGTGCTGCCAGCGGTTTCGGGCTCGACCTCCACAGCCATATACGCTATAATGTCTAGGCGCGACATAGAGTACACAAAGCTCTGGAGGGCTCACATACTAGCGCTCTTCGCAAGATCAATCCTATTCGCATCACCTATATTCATAGGCTACGCGCTTAGCAACCCAGCTGCAGCGCTATCGTTCTACTTCTTCGTTGGTCTTACGTGGGCCTTCATAGGGAGCGTTCAAAGCAACGTGATGGTTCATCTAGCTGAGCCCGCTAGAAGAGAAGAGAGGCTAGGACACTTGAACGCAGCGATAAGCATGGGCAGCATAGTCGGCTCCCTAGCAGCGTCGAGTCTAAGCGGCTTAGGATTCAACCCTATCTTTGCTGCAGCTTCATGCATAATAGCTATAGCGGCAGCCCTAAACATAGCAGCTCTAAGAACTATCGCTAGGTGAGCTCAGTGGGTAACCGCTTCATCACAAGCTCAAGTCCCCGAAAAACTCATCATCGCCTACAGCACCTAATGATCCTCGCGAGCTCGTAATCTACACACGCCTTTTCACCGCTTGAAGCGATCTCTACCTCTATGCACTCCTCGTTCTTACCTACAACCAGCAGCTCGGACCCTACACCTATGCCTAACCTCTTCGCACGCTCGATAAGTCTCTCGCTAACAAAGCATAGCACCCTACTCACTATACAGTGCTCCCCTACCCTCATGCACGATAGAGGATCATCATTGATCGTCTCGATGTTACTCGAATCAGGACTAGGAATAGGGTTCCCGTGCGGACACCTCTCGGGCCTTCCAAGATAGTTGTAGAGCCTGTAGAAGAACTCGTCAGGCATGTGCTCCAGCATATGAGCTAGCTTGTGGCACTGCACCTCATCGAATCCAAGCACTTTGTGTAGGAACACCTCGGCTACCCTATGCCTCCATATCACCTTCCTAGCTATGTTCAAGCCCTTAGGCGCTAGTCTAAAGCCTCTGTAGGGCTCCCAAACAAGGTAACCCTCTCTAGCTAGCCTCTGCAGAACCTTTGTCACGGTAGCTGGGGTGACCCCAAGTATCTTAGCAATGCTGCTTGTTCTAGCTACCCCATACAGCTCCTCTAGCCTAAGTACCGCAACCAGGTAGTCCTCGAGTACGCTACCTCCTTTCATATCAATAAGTTTAGACGCACCTAACCTTATATACTTTGCCACGCACCAGACCACGGGCCGCCAGAGCTATGCTAGAGCTCAGCAACTCCTGGGAAAAGCTAAGGAAGTGCAAGCGCATCGCAGCATTAGCTGGCCAGCCCAACGTCGGCAAATCAACGCTCTTCACGAGGATAACGGGAGAGATAGCCCACGTGGGAAACTTCCCCGGAACAACCGTCGAGATAAGCGTGGGGATCGCGCATGTAGATGGAGACGAAATCTGCGTAATCGATCTCCCTGGAACCTACGGTCTATCAGCCTCGACTGAAGAGGAGCGTGTCGCTAAGAGAATCCTTCTTAGCGGTCTCCCTCAGGTGACTATAGTGGTGGTCGACGGTATCAGCATCGAGAGAACGCTCTATCTAGCTATCCAGATTCTGGAAATGTTCCCACGTGTAGTCGTAGCGCTCAACAAGTGGGATGTGCTTCACAAGAAGGGGGTTCATATCAATATCGAGAAGCTCGCTAGGTACCTAGGGTCCCCGGTTATACCTGTATCCGCCATAACTGGCGAAGGGGTTAGGGCTCTCCTCTTAGAAGCTCTAAAGGAGATGAATAGGGTTCCCCGGAAGCCTCTTGAGGTAGATTATGGTCCTCTAGAGAGGTTCGTCAGGGAGCTCGAGGACGTTGTTAGCAAGCTAAATCTCTACCCTTCTGCGAGCCCTAGATGGATTGCTATAGCGATACTGGAGGGAGACGAGGATGTTGCTAACGATTTGCGTAGAGCTAGCGAGAATCTGTATAGAGAGGTTATTGCAATTGTTGAGAGAGCTAGAAAGGAACTTGGCGCGAACCTACCCGAGGTCATCGCTAGACAGCGCTACGCATTGGCGGAGAGAATCGTTAGGGATTGCGTTGTTAGAGTCGAGGTTAAGGAGAGCGCGTTTCCAGCTATAGACAGAGCTTTTCTCAACCCTGTTATAGGTCCGATCCTATCGGTTGCGCTTCTAGCTACAGTATTCTTCGCGGTGTTCTCAATAAACACAGGCTACCCCCTAGTGTTGATACTTAGACACGTTGGTGCATCGAGTGCAGCTGAAGCTCTGGAGAGCTATAGCTTATCTGGACTCGTAGGAGAGGCGTTCCGCATCCTAAGCGCGTACACAGCTAGCTCGCTGAAACACGTATGCGGCTCAGCGTGCTCAAACCTGATAGCGTACGGTGTCGTAGGCGGTGTAGGGGTAGTAGTTAGCTTTCTACCTCTAGTCTTCACAATAATGGTCGTGCTAGCTGCCCTCGAGGACTCTGGCCTAGGCCCTAGAATGGCTTCATCGCTACACAGCCTCTTCAGCGCCTTCGGGTTATCGGGACGCGCTGTCTACCCTATGCTAACAGCGTTTGGATGCAATGTTCCTGCCGTGCTAGCGTCTAGGGCTGCCATAGATCCCGTGGAGAGAGTTGAGATAGCCATGAGCATAGCGTTCATTCCATGCCAAGCAAGGCTCGTTGTTCTGGCTGCGTTCGTAACGTTCATATTCTCTTCGTCACCATCGCTCCAGGCAGTAGCAATGGTATCTGTCCTCCTGGGAGGCGTCTTGCTGTACCTTGCGACAGCTAAGCTCGTAAGAGTGCTGCATCGCGCATCGCCATCTCCAGAGCTCCTCCTAGAGATACCACCGATACACAGACCCTCGTTGAGGGTGATATGGTGGAACTCGTGGGAGCAAACAAAGCACTTCCTAAAGAAAGCAGGTGTTCTAATATTTGCGCTAAGCGTGGTCTCGTGGATACTCCTCCACTTCGGCTCTATGGGATACGTCGGCGATTTGATAGAGAGGAGCTTCGCTGCGAATCTAGGGAAATTCCTAGCGCCACTCTTTGCCACGATATACGGGTTACCCCCATCTTCAGCGTGGAAAATGGGGTTCGCCACGATCGTAGGCTTCTTCGCTAAGGAGGGTATCCTCGCAGTCTTCGCGCAGCTAGGGAAGGGAAGCATAGCTGCAGCCATAGGAATGAACTCAAGGCAAGCGTTTGCAGCTCTACTCTTCTTTATGTATTACCTACCATGTCTAGCTACAGCGGTAGTGATGCACCAAGAGCTTGGGAGCATTAAAAAGACTGTTGCAGCTGTAGCCTACATGATTGGGATTGCTCTAGCTATCTCAGCTGCAGCCTACGCAGTACTTAGGTTTCTATAGAGATGACTTTCTCTTCAACATCTCCTCTAGCTCCTTTATCCTCTCCTCCACGCTTCTAAGCTCCTCTTGAAGCTCCTTCAGATCCTCTTCTAGAGCCTTCTTGTACTCCTTCAGCATCTCTAGCTCCTCCTCTGGAGTTGGGGGCGGAGGAGGCGGTCCGTAGTACATTGGCGGAGGGTAGTACGCAGGATACGGGTAGTAGGGTTGCTGAGGCGCTTGGTACTGCTGCGGCTGCGACTGCTGTGAGGGTTGCTGTGGATACTGCTGCGGATACTGCGGAGGGTACTGGGGGTAAGGTGGTGGGGGAGGTGGCGGAGGAGGCATCCAGTACCTAAACCTTCTCCACCATCCAAACCATGCCACGCTCCATCACCTCACTTAGGTACTTCTACTCTAGCACTCTCTAGAGTCTTTAGGGCTGTCTCAAAGGCTCTCCTCCATGTTTCTATCACAGCTCTATAGAGCTCTATCGTCACCGCGTAGTAGTATGGCACTAGCATCCACTGCATCGCCACGTACATCATTGCCATTGGATCGTAAGGCGGCGGCGCTAGATATGGGTAGTAGGGGTATGGGTATGGCGGGTAGGGCGCGTAGTATGGGTAGCTCACGGTCTTACCACCATGGGTACGGGTAGTAGGGATACGGTGGATAGTACGGTGCTCTTAGCGGAGGTAGCCAGGGATAGGGGTAGTAGCTCCATCTAGCTACCCATCCTGGGGCCCCGAATAGCCACCAGCACGCTCCCCTACCGTAGAGCCATCCCGGCCTCATCCACGGTGGTAGGTGGCTCCAGGGACCTCTTCCTGGCCATGGTCCACTCCATCCCCATCTGTATCCTCTTCCCCATCCTCCTCTCCAGCCCCATCCGAAGGGTATCCACGCCATTTCTCTCACCGTTTCTGTGCTACTGCTCAGAAACTTATATGTTTTTCTGTCATGAATCCTAAGCAGTTTCACAGAATCATTTCTCGCGAGACTGAATCGAGGGAATGACAATGGGCCTCATCTCTACAAGAGCTTGCACAAGCTTCTTGCGGGCGCTATCAAGCATTCTCCAAAGCGTTCCTCTAGAAACGTTCATTCTTCTCGCTGCCTCCTCCTGAGTCAATCCCTCTAGATACACGAGCCTAAGGGCTTCAAGTTCATCGGGCATTATGTACACAGGCTCCTTTTGAATTGGTTTTCCACTACTGTCTATCGGTATGAAAGTGGCGCCACCGATCTCGAACCATATGAACCTAGGCTTAGGTCTTCTGCCTGGTCCTTGCCTCCCCCAGCACCACCTCCATGGTGGCCCCCTGGCCTCTCCCAAGGCTCTCGATCCTAGTCCTAGGTCTGCTGACGCGCTCTTATGTACTCCCTACCCCTATACTTAACTATGGTTAGGGACCCCCTCTCTAAGTACCTTCGCAGAACCTCCATAGCCTTATCCCCATGTTCGCGCTTGAGAAGCGATAGTGCTAGGTCTAGGGGTACTGGGTGCAGCTTCGCTATCTCTAAGAGGCTTTCTATAGTGCTAGCTCTAGCGAGAACCTCGTCTATCTCCGCCAGAGGTAGCAAGATAACTCGGTGCTTCCCGAGGTACATCGATAGCCTCTCCGCGAAGATCCTCAGTCTATCGACTCTAGGCACCCTAACCCACTTCTCGGCTGGAGGCCTAATCGGGGCGTTGATGTACACTACGTATGGCTCCACCTTTCTGAGGGCCTCAGCTAGAAGATCAGCATGCCAAGAACCATCGTTTACACCATCGACTAGCACCGTCTCTATAGATAGGATGCCGCTAATCTCCTTGGATAGCTCTTCGAGGCCGCTGATAATGGCGCTGATCCTTATAGCGTTATCAGGTCTGTTGACTCTGCGAAAGACGCTTGGCGTAGCAGCGTCGAGCTTCATGGAAACGAAGTCGAATACCGTAGAGTCCTCCCTAACATCGCGTCTCCACACCAGCGAGGCATTGGATATTAGCGCTACCCGATACCCAAACTCTCTCGAGACTAGAGTAGCCGCCTTACCTAGAAGGCTGTAGAGGGTGGGCTCACCGTCACCTACAAACGTTAGGTAGTCTACCCTATCAACATTCTCTAGAGCCCGCTCAACAACTCTAGCAACTTCCTCTGGCTCGCAGTACCTACGCCTAAGTATGCTAGTCCTAATGGTTCTACCTAGCTGACAGTATATGCACGAGTAGCTGCAGGTCTTCATAGGCACAACGCTTATACCGAGAGAGAAGCCTAGGCGCCTTGATAAAACGGGTCCGTAAGCCCTAGGTATATGTGCCGTGGTTTCACCTTGCGCTAGAGAGCTAGGGATGCAGAAAAAGGTTTAGCGCTTGACATCTACTAGACACCGTTGAGCGCGGGAATCATGCCTCATCACGCACCAGATAGTTCGCTCTCACAAAGTATCGAGGGGAACTCAGCGGATCCCCGCACCATCTCAATGCTTGCTGCTACGAGCAGCAGTGCCTTACTATGTAGAACAAGGTGCTGGTCGCATATACCCAAGCGGTTCCTCGAGACCGCGGGCTACAGCTTCTAGCTCTTGATCCCTATCAGCATCCTGATACTCTTAGCGTCGCCGCGCTTCACGAGCTCAAGTAGTTCGTACTCGAGCCCTGGCCTACCTAGCTTTATGGCTATCGGCTTCAGAATTAGTGAGACTAGGGCGAAGTCTGCAGACGCCTCGTCTCCCCCATACCTCTGCTTTATGAACTCGTACGCCTCCTTGGGGTTCTCTATTAGTAGCTCCACGAATTTCTTGCCGTACTTAGCCATACACACGTTGTCGAGCATACGGAGGAAGCCTGGTATCCTGCTCTCAGCCCACTGCCTTACGTACCTTACAAGCTCCTCGATCATGGTTATAGCCACTCGTGTACACTATTCCTCTATGTCTCCATAGATACTTAAACGACATGAGTACAATAAATAAAGTTTGTTCTCACTGCATGACGTCCACGATGTGAACCAGTACAGGTATAGATGGTACTACTCGCATTCAACGTGCGATACGTTTACTATAAGCTACGTGCCTACTGGAACACTAGCTTCATCGATACTGAGTCAAGTACCTTAATTATCTGTGAAAGCTGCCTGACAGATGAGCGCATCCAGAGGTGAGCATCTGTGTACATGCTGAAGATGATACACGAGTTCGAGAAGGTCGAGAGGAGGAAGCCTATAGACGGCACATACATAGTGCTCGTAGGTCTCTTCGTTGGCTGTCTAGTAAGCGCGAACTTCATAGCGATAAAGCTATGTAATATATTCGGCCTAGTAGTTCCAGCTGGAGTAATAGCGTACTCAATAACGTTCACGGTAACCGACATCATAAGCGACGTCTACGGCAGGAAAGCCGCTAGCTACGCCGTGTGGGCTGGATTCGCTGCAAACATAGTTATGGTGGCTATGGTGTTTGGAGGCTGGCTTCTACCACCTCTATCACCAGCCTTCCAGAGCAAGTACCAGGTGCTACTATCGACCCCTAGGATAGTAGCTGCTAGCATGGTCGCATACCTCCTAAGCCAGAATCACGACGTTCTAGCATTCCACTTCTGGAAGGCCCTCACAAAGGGTAGGCACCTATGGCTTAGAAACAACGCCTCTACAGCTGTTAGCCAGCTCATAGATACGTGCACCTTCATAACGCTAGCGTTCTACGGAGTCGTGCCGAACTCAGTGCTGCTAAACATGATCCTCGGCCAGTACCTCATTAAGCTGCTGATAGCGATCTGCGATACTCCATTCGTGTACCTAGGAGTGAAGCTGATAAGCGGGAGGAACGTCTCGTTTAAGGAGATTGCTCTTCGGAGCCCCTCCGTAACCTCCTAACGATTAGTGTAAAGCCCTTTCTACCTATGACCTCTACTTCCTCTCCAGGCTCTATGGTCTCGTCGCTTATCGCTGTCCAGTACTCGCCCTCAACCATAACGGTGCCTGGCTTACCTGGCTCAATCCTATCTACCGCTTTGCCGACCGCTCTCTCTGGACTATACCTAATTCTCGGCTTGCTCCTTATAGCACGAGCAGCCTTGTACATTATGAAGGTGAAGAATGCTGCTAACCCCCCTCCCACAACACCCACGATAGCCCTCACCTCATTTATTGAGGCTGCGAACACGCTTCGGCCCGGCATTGCCGGAAGGAGTAGTAGACCGAATATTATAGCGGCAATCCCGCTAGCGCCCAGTATTCCGAAGCCGGGCGTTACGAAGAGCTCTATCGCTAGCATAACGCTTCCAAAGACTATCAGCGCTATCGCTATGTAGTTAACCTGCATGCCTCCAGCACCAACGATGGCTAGAAGCAGCATAACTAGGGTGAGTGGCAGAACTTCGTACCTACCGCTTAGCAGCGCTGCAAACGTTCCGAATACGCCTATGAACCAGAGTATGGATTGCACTACAGCGTTTCGAAGCACGGCAAAGAACACTATGTTTATTGCTGGAGACACGTAGGTGTAGCCACTTATGTTTATTGTTACTGTTTTGATCACAACCCCATTCACCGTTATGTTGACCTTCATTCCATTAACCTTCTTTATAAGGTCGCTTAGTGAGTATGCGACAAAGTTGGCTATCCCAACCTTAACAGCCTGCTTTCCGGTGAACACGTAGTTGTGGAGCACGAAGCCCTCGGCTGCAGTCACGTTTCTATGTCTAGTCTCCGCCCATAGTCGTATCTTAGCGAGGATGGGGTTTATGATCTTGCTCTCATTAATGAACTTGACCTGCCCAGTAGCTGGATTATATAGGATTGGCTGCGCAGCACCTATGGTTGCCGTGGGACCAACAGCTATTATATGCATCGGTATGAGTATTATGCATGCAGCGCTAAACGCCTTGTTAGGCACGTACCCTATTACGGGCACTCTAGCATTGAAGAACGCCTCGCCGAACTTGAACATCGTTGCTAGGTACCCTCCATAGCTATCAACCTCAACGATTAGCGGAACCCCTTCGCTCTCCGCTAGCTTAAGCCCTTGATTAACAACGTAGTCGTATGCGGGCTCGTCTATCTCGCTCACGATACCCGATATCTTAACTAGGATCGCGTTTCGGTACCCACCTTTCTGAGCTGTAAGCACCACTGATGTAGCTACTGATGCAGCTATGAATGCTAGCATCATCAGCGTAAATACGTAAAAAGCTCTTTGCACCCCCATCCCTATCCACCGGACCCCTCTACGTTCCTCCTTCGCTCTTCTTTTTCAGCGCAGCCATGGAGGCTCCAATGGCTTCGGCGACGCGCTTCTCCGTGAGCGATCCAGCTATGCTTTCCGTAACTAGTATCAGGTTGCGCTCCTTAGCTATGTCTATGTATGTCTGCAGCTCCCTTAAGCGGAGGGCTATCGGGTGCTGCTCGTACACAAGCGCTGCTTCGCCTAGGATCTTAGCAGCTGTTCTCTCTGCCTCAGCCTCTATTATTCTAGCTCTTCTAAGCCTCTCCGCCTCAGCCTGCTTAGCCATAGCCCTAACGAGCTCTTCAGGGAGCTCGACGCTCTTTATCGTAACCATGCTGACCTTTATTCCCCACGGACTGGTTATCTCGTCCATTATCTGCTGGATCTTCTTGTTCAGCTCCTCCCTCTTGGTCAGCACATCGTCTAGCTCGCTCTGACCAATGACGTCCCTCAGCACAGTCTGTGCGAGAAGCGCGACTGCATAGTAGTAGTCGCGCACCTTCATAACGGCCTTCTCCGGATCAACAACTCTGAAGTACACCACAGCATCTACAGCCACGGTAACGTTATCCCTAGTTATCACCTCTTGTTTAGGAACATCGACTGTGAGCAGCCTCAGATCGACTACAAGACCTTTATCAATGAATGGCACTAGAAACACTAGGCCCGGCCCCTTTATCCCTATGTACTTGCCGAGCCTCAGCACTATGAGCCTCTCCCACTCCTTAACGACCCTTATAGCCTTAGCCAGTATGGGTAGGAATATCACGAGCAGTATAACGATGCCGACTATTGTCTCCACGGGAACTTGGTCCATTACAGTACACCCATCCTAGTGTCCACTAATGCACTACCTCTGCAGAAGATATAGAGCTTTGCTAGAGTCGGCAGCAGCTGAATGATAAAAGAGTTTTATCTCCTCGATCCGCGATGCAGTGCTACGGGGGTAGGTATGCACGCAGAGCAAGAGTCTAGTGAGAGCGTTAGCAGAGGTGAGCAGGAAAAGAACCTTGTCAAGAGGCTCGAGGAGCTGCTTTCAACAATGAAGGACTGGGAGCGCAGACCCATAGTTGAGGTTGGTAGCGCTGTTGTGGAGCTAGTTAAACTCCCTAAGAGGCAAACTAAGAAAGGTACTGAACCTGAGAGGCTCGCTCTTCATCTAAGGCTTAAGGATAGCTTCAAGGGGGTATTCATAGAGAACTTCAACGAGCTAGACGATATAGTTAGAGCTCTAACGACAAAAAGCGTTCAGGAGGTTGCTAAAGCTCTAGACGAGCTAAGCCGCAAGCGCGTTATAGAGTACGGCCTCTAGAATGCTCGAACGCTTCCGGTGATGATGCTCTACCGACTGATACCTGATGAGGAAAACGAACCCCTCTGATCCTATGCAGAGCCATGCATCTGTTTAGAACACACGCGCTTTAATTACTCAAAACCTTGTTTATGAGCGAGATCATTGATTCGGGTGAATGGACCCCGACAACGATTAACCCGTACTGCTTCTCACGATTCCATATTATGAAGCCGGGAGTGCCCGAGATACCGTATCTCAGCGCCTCGTTGGTGTCATACTGTATTATCTCTTTGGATTCGTTCACGTATTTCTGCAGCTGGCTTATCTTTAGTCCACTAGCTCTCTCTATGAGGCTGAAGACGTAGGCGTCGCTTATCTCCTTGTCCACGGTGTTCTCGTAGCACTGGTTCTTGACGAAGCACGTATCGTATAGCCGGCTGTATATATGCTCCATAACGTAGAGCACGGCTGAAGCGTTCCTAGTCGCTAGATACATTGCCTCTATGTATACATGCTGCTCTAGGGACTGCGGGTGAACTATGAGGTTCTTGAACACTATAGCTAGCTTACCTTCCTTCACGAGCTTGAGCAGCGAAGGCATTGTTTCGTGGTAGAACATGGCGCAGTAGGGACAGTGACTATCTTCGTATATGAAGAGGTACACTGGAGCGCTTCTAGATCCTAAGACAGGCGTAGCATTGTCAATTCTAGGCTCAACTCTAGTTTCCACAGGTATGCTCTCATAGGGTAGGTACTGGGTTAGCCTACCCAGTAGGTACGATGTTAGGGTTTCCTTAGCTATGAGCAGCCCGCTAACGTTGTTGAATAGGTTATATAGCTCCTTAGATACCGATCCTCGAAGCGCTAAAGCTACGACGGGATACGAGTATGTCTCCACTTCTCGAAGTAAGCTTGGCTCCTTAGACACGTTTACTAGGCACACCCCTACGGGTGCACTGAGCTTAGCGTATCTAGATAGAACGTTATCGAATACTCGCTGAACCATCTTCACGAACGTTGCGTTAGGCTTCGTCTTGAGGTACAGGATTACTAAGAGGTTACTGCTCTTACCGCATACACTATCCAGCAGGCTCTTCATAGATCCTCGAGGCCCCGATAGCGAGACATATACCATCCTAGTCGTGGTAGTAACTGGAGTAGACGACTGAGCTGTGTGGATCGGAGCTGGCGTTGCTGTGTAGTACCAGTTCCACAGCCTGCCTCTAGCAACGATTAGTATTACCGACGCTACCACTATACCTATTAGAACAGCCGCTATGACTGCAAAGGCAACCCTCTTAAGAGCCACTTTCCTCGCCGTTGCTTAACCTTCGACACTAGGGATAAAATACGCGATTGCTCAAACCTCAACAGGCTTATGTGTATACTTACCTCTTCTAGCCTCCTCAATTATTTCCCTAACCCTTCTCTCTAGGCTCCTCTTCTTCCACTCTACGAACCTTAGGAAGAGCCTAATAGCAAACCTAACGAACGGATTCTCAGCTAGGTACTTCCTAGCGAGCTCTGGAGCCCATTTCAGCGAGTGCTCTAGACACATCCACATAACCTCGACGTGCTCGGGCTTAATGGAGAAGTTCAGCAGCGCTCTCTTATCCTTGAGCACGCCCATAGGCACGAAGTACATAGGCACTATCAGACTAGGGTAGTCACGCAGACGCTCGATTAGCCTCACTGTGGCGTCGAGATCCTCCTGCTTCTCCTCCGGTAGGTTGAGAATTATGGTCGCAGCCGGAACGATATCGTTGTCAGCCATTATAGCGAAAGCCTCCTCAACTATATCCGGCCAGGACTCCGCTGGGAAGGGCGCTGACTTTCCCGGCATTATTATCTTCGCGAGCCGAGGCGACCCCGTTTCGATACCCGTTTGGACTCCTATGAACTTCTGCCCGGTACCACTCTTAATCAGGTCCATAACCTTGCTAACTATCTTAGATTCGCGCTGCCCAGCAACGACTGCTGCCAAGCTAACGTGTGCCCATCCAATAGTCTCCACCCTAGTCGAGATAATAGCTTCGTGAAGCTTGAGAAGGGGCTCCTCGCGAGGAACAACGCCGTAGGAGCCGTAGAGAAGCACGTCCTCCGAGTGCAGCAGCGCATGGTTTATCCCAAACTTCTTGTTTACCTCTATCTCCGAGACCACCATATCTATGGGGATGTACCTCAGCGGCCTGAGAGTAACGCTGCAGAACCTGCAACCCCTAGGGCACCCCCTCATTATCTCTACGAGCCCGTTGACACTAGCTCCAACAATTGTCGGTATCTCCTCAACGCTGGGAACCTCGTGCGGTGCAACATACACGTATCTAGGCAGCGGCTCACCATCGATTATCCTCTGCGCTATGTCAACTATAACCTTCTCAGCCTCACCATCTATCACCGTATCGACTCCCCAAGAATCCCATAGATCCTCGACGTGTAGCCACTGCCACGCTGCTGGCCCTCCGATAACGATCTTACCCCCTCTTCTCTTGAACGCTCTCACGGGCTCAGAGTTCATCAGCTTTATGAAGTGCTTTCTATTGACTGGCTCCCTCTTCGTTATTGCCCACCAGACGTTGCTTGGCGCGCAGAACGCGAAGAAATCGTGGTGCCCTATCATCAGCGCCTTAGCTCTAGGGAGGTGCTTATCCAGGTGATCGGGATCTATTATCTCTGCACGGAATCCAGCCCTCTTGAGCGCAGCCTCAACCTTCCTGAGCCCATAGGGAGCCACAATAGGTCGTCCAAGCTCATCAACCTTTGGCTTTGGCGCGCATATCCACATCCATAGTTTCTCAGGCATTCCTACCGCTGGCGCTGTCGTCATGAATCCTATGAATTCCTTCCCGTGGTGATCAGTCATCAGCGTGCGGTCGACAGTTATCACGAAGTCTATCGGCGGGTCTATCGACACGCTTCACACCTTCACTAGATCTACAGCTACACTCCACTCTCTAAAAATATGGCTTAGCTCCTCCGCTACACCGCTTAGACTCTCCTCAAATATTATCTTAGCGTCGGAGATGGTCTTCCTAGATGCGAACTTCTCTAGGGCTCTCCTAAGTAGCTGTGGCCTATAGTCGTCGATAGTGAGTATAACTATGCCCATCGCAACGTTGTTCAGCAGCGTATCTCGCACCTGCGGAATGACATCGCTTATCCTCGAGGCTCTAAACACAGCTATAACACCACGGTGCGCGGATAGCTGCGCATCTCGAACCTCCTTAGCGAAGGTGCTGCCCACCTTACTCATGTCGTTAACCACGTACACTAAGCACCTATAGCTCATCGCTGCTTACCACCGCGTTACTTATCGTTGCGGTCCCGATATATGTAGGGAGGCTTCATGCCGGCCAAGCTCTACCCAAATAGCTGCGTCAAGAGGATTCTAGCTGGTATCCCCGATGGCCACATGCATCTAAGGCTCGTGATAGAGCTGTGCGATCAAGCGATAGTGCTTCATGAGGCGACCGTGGCTGCGATAGTGCGTGCCTACGCTTCTGTCGCTCTGCATCCTAAGCGGCGAGCGATAGAGCTAAGATCTAGGAGGATGAGCAAGGATGAGCGCAAGCCTCTGTTTGCAGAGCACCAGCTTCTGGAAACAGACCAGATAGAGTCCTCGCTGATTACGGAGCTAGAGAAGATTCTTAGGGATGCAGAGTTAGTTAGGTGCGGATGTGCTGAGCCTGCCGACGCTGATAGGTGATGATGCCCCGCGAAAGCGAATGAGGAAATCGATGAGGGTGCTCGCTACGTAGGATGATGTGTTATCGGATTACTGAGAAGTGATGAGCCCTGGGAAGCTGACTCATCTCCTGCGAATAGATGCTAGGATCTCTATCGGGATAGCTAGAAGCAGTATCATTATCAGGAACAGTATGAGCTTTCCGCTGCCGGGCGTTAGTCGAGATGATTCCTTAACTAAATGAAGCGCGTAGTTAAAGTTCGATACGAGCGACGAGATCTCCCTCTTAAGCGGGTCTAGCGCCTTGAACGGGTTGAAGCCTAGCTTAAGTTCTTTCAGGATCAGCACTAGATTCACCATGGCGATAGCGATCAGAACGAGAATGAATAGCGTTGCCTTAGCGACTCCGCTATCCCCTTTCACAACTATCGCTCCTAGCATCTAGATTCTGACGGACTAGACTAAAAACTTACGCTGCGGAACTTCAAGAAGTCGAACGATTCATCTACAAAAGCTTTATTCTACCTTTAAACTTTTCGAACAGCCTTCTATTGTGTTCCCTAGCCTCCGGCAGATGGCTGCTTACCCATATGGGGGGCTCAACACCTTTCTCTAGGAGTATCTGCACAGCTCTAGCAATCAGCGTATTACCAATGAAGCAGTTGAGTATCGTTGATACGGGGCTCACTTTGGTGGGAATGCCTAGGTCTAGTACGGCGTCTCCGCGAGGAACCTTGTTGTCTATGTATACCTCGACTACCTCGTAGAGTCTCTTGCCAAAGCTATTCCTAGGCTCTAGGCTTCGTGAGTACTCTACAGATGTTATGCCTATAGTAGCTGCCCCTAGTTCCTTGGCCACTATAGCCGCCTCCACAGGAAACATGTTTACGCCAGACGTCGAAACAACTATCACGACATCACCCTCCTTAACCGGCGCTGATCGAAGCAGCGCGCGAGCGTATCCAGGTATGCTCTCCATCATCGTGGACTTCTCCGCGCCATGCGATACGTTTATGTCCGTGTCTATGATTGGGCTCACGTTAGCTAGGCCGCCAGCTCTATAGAATAGCTCCTCGCCAAGCATCGCTGAGTGGCCAGCTCCAACAACATGTATTATCCTATCGTCCTCTGCAGCCCTAGCTATGAGCTGCGCAGCTCTCTCAATTCTAGACGCTTCTTCCGTAACTATCCTGTTCATGAGCTCGACTAGCGTATCGAGATAGGCTCTAGCGACGTTCAACGCTGAATCACGCTAGGGGGAGCTTTACGGCGCGCCCCTCTCTAGAAGCTATGTAGATAGCCTCAACCACCTCCTGCACCTCCAATCCCTGCGCTGACCCTGGATAAGGCCTGTCTCCTCTCTCTACGTGGTCTAGGAACGACTCAAGTTCATTGATGTACATAAGCTCGATCGGCTCGCTGAACTCTATGGTCTCTATCCTTCCATCGATCGAGGACATCGTGTAGGGTCCCGAGAGATAGCTCTCGACAGTTACCCTACCGCGCCTAGCCTGAACACCCCACTTCCTATAGCGGTGTCCGCCGCTCCACGACTGGAAGTAGTGCGACACAGCCCCGCTCTCATGAACTAGCGTTAGCGCGGCGTTGTCCTCTATCTCGATATCGCTTCTAACTCTCCAGGTTCGCGCGTGAACCTCCTTAATTCTGCCTCCGTACCACATGTATACGAATAGCACGTGAACCGCGTGCTCGTTTATCATTCCACCACTAATATCCTTCTTACCTATCCAGTCGTAAGGAGGTTTGTTGCCTAGCGCTACGTGCCACATGTACAGCGGTCCGCCAAGGCCCTCCACGATCCTGTATATATCTCTGTACATCTTGTGGAAGTACAGGCTGAAAGCTATCATGAGCTTGCCGCTATCGGCTTCAGCTATTCTTCTAGCGCTCTCTAGGTTCGTGGACATCGGTTTCTCTAGTAGGACGTATAGCCCTCTCCTAAGCGCGTAGATAGCTTGCTCCTCGTGAAACCTCGGCGGGGTCGCGATAATCACTGCATCAATTCCAGCGTTATCTATGAGGTCGCGATAATCGCTGTAGAGGTTCTCGACACCTAGCTCCCTAGCCTTAGCCCTAGCGCTTTCAGCAACATCGCAGACAGCGATTAGCTTAGCCCTAGCTCTAAGCCTATCGCTTTCAACGAGTAGCTTGCCGAGTGTCGAACCCATGTATCCGAAGCCTATTATCCCTAGCCTTATCATCGAGAACCACCAAAGATCTCGCGAAGCGACCTAAGGGTGTCTTCAGCAGCCCTATACGGATGACCTCTATAGGGAGGAACCTCGGCTACAACATAGCCGCTGTATCCAAGTTCTCGGAGCCTGCGCGATACTGCACTCCAGTTAACATCTCCGGTCAGCGGTATGCCGAACCTTAGCTCGGCAATGCTAAAGTCCTTCACGTGTATCTGCGCAATCAGGTCAGCGCCGAGCACGTCTATCCAGTGCTCTGGCAAGCTGTGCGGAAGAGTGTTACCCACATCAAGATACACCTTAACGTTGTCCGCGCTAACTCTCTCAATAACTACCTTCATCTCGAGGGGCGAGCCAAGGATTCTATTCCATACGTTCTCGACACCTACGGTAACGCTGCTGCCTCGAGCTATTGAGCTAGCTCTCTTGAGGAAATCAACAAGTCTGCTTAGACACTCGTCGAACTTCATCTCCGAAAGCCCAGTACCGGGGACTACAAGGATAGTCCTAGCTTCAACTATCTCCGCAGCGCGGCACAGCTTTCTAACTATCTTTAGAGCTCCCTCCGCATCTCTCAGCGGGTTTACTCTCCAAAAGAGCCCCGTCGCAACACTCGGCACATCTATTCCCACATCGCTTGACGCCTTCCTAATGCTACGCCATAGCGCATCGAAGTCAGTGTCCGATAGCTGTAGTTGCTCTAGTGTGAGGGCGGGCTCAAAGCCGTCGTATCCAAGGGTCTTCGCGGCATTGATAGCGTCTTCGGTGCTTACCCCCTTGGGAAAGCTCCAGACGTTTATCCCGAACTTCAAGTACTCACCGTGAAGCTAGGTTGTTGGGTCTAGGAATAAGATGCTCGCTAAGTAATGTAGTTACGCGTTACTACGGCGCTTATGACTCTATGAGAGTGCCTCGAGAAGCATCTCCTCAACTCGGGGATACTCGCTAGGGTCTACTATCGAGACCATAGTCTCGTAGCACTGAATGTTCTCGTAGCTCTTGTGAGGAAAGTACCCTAGGTACCCGTTGGAGTACCCAACCACTATGACCTCCTTACCCTTCTCCCTAGCGCGCCTCTTCGCCTCTAGCTGGTACTCCACGAACAACTCACCCGGAAAGAATATCGCTAGTATTCTATCCCCTATCCTAACAACGCCTAGCTCCACATCGACAGTGCTCGGCACCCCCTCAGCGAGTCGCTTCAGCAGAACCTCTATTGCATACAGCTTGCTTAGAAGCGCTCTCAGAACACCCTTGGGAACGTTACTCCTTCTAGCGCTCTCAATCTCGCTAACCACACGAGATTTCATCTCTTCAAGCTCATCCTTTCTAGGGAGGCTCCTAGACCTAAGGCTCTTTCTCAGATACGTGATGTCGAGACACCCAACACAGTTAACCCTACACCCCCTAGAGATCACCGACGATACGATTGCGCTAGAGAGCTTTCTGCCCATCCTAGCAACCTCATCAAAGCCGTATCCCATTCGGGAGAACCTAGTGCTAACGTTTCCAGCCGCACCATTACATATCATTGCCACACCACCGAGAGCCTCCTCAACTTCCTGCGCTGCAAATCCGAAGAAGTCCCCGGAGTAGAGCGTGTTTATCGCTCCTAGTATCGTGGGGTGGCACGCGAAGTTAGCTACTATAGCCACGAGCCTCCCACGGCTCCAGACGCTCGCTAGCGCAACCTCCTCGTCTACCGGCCGCCTAGGGTCTATCCTATTTGTTGCAACCTCCTTCACGAGCCCCCGGGACACCCTGAGCTCGCTAGCCTCAGCTCTCTCCATAGCTTCGAGAGCAGCGCTAGCGCATCTAGTAGCTACGAACCTTATGTATCTACCAATATCGCTTCTCTTCAGGGATATGTCCTGCGTAGCCCACATACTCAAGCTAACTTCGGGACCCGCATGGGTATGCGTAGCCGCAACGAACACATCCCTAATCCCCGTCGCTGACGAAACGCTCCTCCTAACCTCCTCGAGCAGCATTCCCTCGACTCTTATAAGATCCAAAACAAGGAGGAGGAGCTCGGTTCTTCCATCGTCTAGATAGAGAGCTCTAGCAAACAACGGATCGTGCGCTCCTACTGCTAGTCCCTTACGCTCAAGGTAGCCCGCCATCGGCAGGCCCGGCGGGGGAGTGATATCTATTCTCGCTGCTCCGCACCTCAAAACCATAGAGGGCTTCACCTACACATTCCTCGGGACTTTGTTCTCGGTTGAATAGATAACCTTGAGACAACAACTGTGGGTGCCTTCCATGTAAAGCTACAACCGCTCATCTAGACGCATTTCACAGATAATTCCCGGTAAGTAACTAAAGTACCTCGGAGGAAGCTATGAGAAGAATACACAAGAGTTGCCCAACTATAGGAGCAGGAAGCTAGAGAAGGTCGCTATAAAAAGGTAGCTCAGTCTCATATCCTAACCTTTATCACTCCCTTCTTAGCGAGGCTCGTCACAAGCCTCCAGAACCTCCCCTCCGTAAGAAACCTAGTGTCGAAGCCCTGATCCTCTAGGTACTCCTTTACGGCATCGAATAGCGAGTCTATGTTGCCCCTCGTTATCACCCCTCCGCAAACCTCCTTTATCGCTTCAGCAACATCCTCATTGCTAGGAAAAGGCCTCTTGCTTCCGCTCCTGCGGTGTCTCTCGAGCTCGCTACGCTCGTATTCCTCAACCTCTTTAAGAACATCCTCTGGAACCATGCTCATTAGCTTCTCGAGCTCCTTAACTCCACGGCTTTCCACAGCTTGAGCACCTCAGCTTATAGCTACCTACCCCTATTTCTATACCGCGGTAAATAGCAATGGATCCTCAGAACCTCGAGGAGTTTAGCGGATACGTTCTCTACGGCAGGGACGCTAAGGATCTTCTTGAGAGGGTAGTGAGATTCGCTAGAGGCTGCGAGAAGCTAGTCTTTGATACGAGGCTCAGCGAGTTAGCGCGGGAGGTCTGCAAAGACGCTGTTGAATTAGTGGAGTTCAGCAGCCGTAGAGATGTCGAGGATTGCCTTTCTAAAGGTAAGTATGCTGTGATACTCCTGAGACCCCCTATAGATGGTATTGAGAGTATAGCCCTCATTGTCGGTCGCGCTACTGAGAAGAGTAAGCGTAGGCACTAGACGCATACCTTTTCTAAGTCCTGCTCCCACTATACACGCAGCTGAAGTCTAGGCAAAGGTGGTTCGTGTGCCCAACATAGCGTTTAGAATCGAGAGCATAAGGGCGGAGAGATACAACTTCGATACCGTTGAGACTCTCGGAATAAACATGCAGATCATGCTCGGCAAGCCCGAGAAGAGCTCTGACACGACGTACAGCTACGGGTTTCTGGTTAAGGTGGACTGCCTACCTCCAATAGCCTCCATAGACATAAGAGGAACACTCTTCGTAACCCCGCAGTCTAAGGAGGAGGTTGAGATGATAGAGAAGAGCTCTAGAGAGGGAACCCCTCCACCACCACTGATAATGGCTGTCTACAGCTATGTGCTCCCCCTAGCAGCTCTACTGGCGAGGGAGCTAGGCCTTCCTCCGCCTTGCCCACCTCCCCAGCCTCAGCAACCTCAGTCGCCTCAGCGCATGCAGCCTGGCTACCACGTCTAAGCCCAGCTGTCTGAGCCCTTAGGTGAAACCTCATGAGGATGCTTTCGGATTGCTTAGCTTGCTTAGCGGTAGTGAGAATGAAGGATGTTCACAAACTGTTCAACGATGAGCAAAAGAGGTACGAGGTAGCCTCGACAGTCATATCCATGATAAAGAATCTGGCGATCGATAGAGGAATCTCTAGCTCCCCAAGGGTTGCCACTGCCATATTTAGGTGGCTCAAGAGAGTCAGCGGTGTCAGCGATCCTTATGCTAGCGAGAAGAAGCTAGCTGACGAAAACGCTTTGAGAATCTATAGAGAACTGAGGCGCTCAGTTATAGAGGCTAGCCCCCGTGAACGGCTCTACAAAGCAATATCCCTTTCAGCTGCTGGCAATGCTCTTGACCTGGGCGTAGCTACATACCATCCGCCTAGCGTGGAGGAGGTAGCTACCTTAGCTAAGAGGAAGCCGCCGGTAGGTGTGGAGAGTTGCATAGATGCGCTACTCAAGGCTAGGCGTATAGCTGTAATCCTAGATAACGCTGGAGAGGCTGTGCTTGACAGACTTCTTGGAGACGCACTACTGTCTCTGAATAAGGAGGTTGTAGCGATAGTCAAGTCTGGAGCCTTTCAAAACGATGAGACTATGAATGATATTAGGAACTCAATGCTATACGAGAGTTTTAGCGAGGTTCTTCCTACCGGAACTGATGCTGCTAGCATATTTCTAGAGGAGATCAGCGAGCGTACGCTAGAAGCATTGAGAAGCAGCGATATCATAGTATCGAAGGGAATGGCTAACTACGAGTACATTAGCGACGTCGAGGAGCTTCTGGGCAAGCCCGTTATATACGTGCTTATAGCTAAGTGCAGGCCCATAGCGCTGAGCCTAGGCGTTGAGACAATGACCCTCGTAGCGAGGCTATCACGCCCCACAGCTTAACAGCGTGACTAGAGACAACAGTCTCGTGGGGACTAGGTCTTGAATGCTTGCGTTGAGGAGCAGCTGAGGATCATTAAGTCGGCGGGAACGCCGCTCTACCTAGAGGTCGTCAAGGCAATAGCGTCGCTATGCGGCGTGGATCCATACAGGCTTTGGGAGTGGATCGCATCTAGATCCTCTATACGTGCTGCTGCACCGCAAGTTTCGAGACCTCAAGCTCAAGCACAGCAGCGGGCTTCCGGTGCGTGCTGGAGATGCCCCGCGTGCGGAAGAACCTTCGAGTCTCCATCGAAGCTAGCTAGTCACATCCTCTACTTCCTTAGAAAGAGAGATTATGCACATATAAAGCTGTATAAGGAGATTAAGAAGAAAGTGGAGGAAACCGGTAAGACATTTACGAAAGTCGTGGAAGAATTTACTTGCTAGTTCTAGATTTTGCAAACCTTATCTTGTACGCTGTATAAGCGCTTCCACCAACTAGTAGGAGCGCTGCTCCCACAACCATGAAGAGAAGCGCTGGGAGACTCAGCCATGCGTACTTGGTCTGCACATAGTAGAAACTTAGTGTTAGCGCTGCAGTACAGCTCTCGTTAGCCCCGATCACGATTCTAGGAGCAACGAACCTCTCTAACCCACGTATAACGGTCTCGTTATACACGCGAACCTCCTTAACTACCCTACCCCTACCAATCTTCTCTACGATCTCCAGGTTCAGCGGTCTGCAATCCGTCTTAACAAACAACGTGATGTTTTTGGAGAACGCTCCGGTGATAGCCCAGATGTCGAGAGTGCTACTATGGTTAGGAGCTACAGAGTAAGTTTGCTCATACGTTCTGTGCACTGCGGAGGAGCCGCTCATGGCGGCGAATGACAGCACTAGCGCTAGCACTAGCAACCCTATGCCTATCAGCGCTATCGTTAGATACCTGTTCAAGGCTCACCATCTGTGTAAGGGGAGGCAAACTAAGTTTAAGAGCGTTAAGGCGTTAAGCGCGCCTAGCAATCCTAGCGAGCGCCCGTACAGCATCTATGAAGGAGCGCGGAGCCGTAACGATAACACCGTCCACTAGATCTCGTAAACACTCAATGAACTCCTCCACCTCTTCAATTGTAAAGACCTTTTGGTGCCCCTTAAGCATCTCGAAGACTATGCTCCTTTCGCTCTCGCTAGATACGACAAGGTACGGCACAACCCTAACCCCTCTTCTCCTAGCACTACTGAAGACACTGTGCATCAGTTGCTCAGGGCGCCAGAGCCTCGTGACGAGCACAAAGTCTATGCTTAGCCCTAGGAGCCTCTCGCTTATCTCTGCGTACCCTTTAGCTAGGCTAACTATAGCTCCTAGCCTAAGGTGCTGTACTCTTCTATCCGACCTAGCTAGCCTAACAGCGTCCTCCGTACCAATATCATCAACAGCGCTTCCAAACACTGGAGGATCTCCGCGGGTAACCACAACGCCATCGATATCGAGCAGCACTGCTGCCCCGAGAAGCGATAGAAGTGCGTTAGCGTTGACATCGCGCGTCCTCACGCTTGCAAAGGCTCTCAGCCCCGACAGCTCCTTCACAACGTGAGCTACCGCAACCGAATGAGCTCGAGGATAGCCTAGGGGCGCCTCAGGAATGAATACTGCATCAACAAGGTCTCTGACCAGAGACACCTTCTCGAGTATTCGCTCCCTTCTAGTGCTAGGCACGAGCTCTATCCATAGCTCCACAAGGTAGCACCTACAAATGAAGAAAGGATTGGAGAACTACCTATCTCTCGCTTATAACAGTTAAAGAGGTTTTAACGTGTTTTGCCGTGCATCAACGCTACTTCTTAACTAGCTCAAAGCCCACCTTCCTCCTAGAGAATGGGTACGTCACGATACCGTACCACACCGCTGCGCTCTCAAAAAGCCCTGCTAGAGGCGCTAGTATCAATGCTGCTAGCCTTATCGAGTTCTTGACCTTGGCTGGGATAGGAAGGTGCCACGTATTTATCTTGCATCCCTCCCAGTACATGTAGAGCCACACCGCCATCAACAGCCCTAGGAACGGCGTCATAGCTATCGTTGGCAGCGGGGTTGGCATAACGAGGTTCAGTATGCTTATAACAGCCGCTGGAAGACCACCGAGCCAAAGCAAGTAGTTTAGCCCAACAAGAAACTTGTTCTTCGCATCTATGTCTCGATGCCTGAGGATATCTATTATGCCCCAGACCCATCGGCGACGCTGCTTAAAGAAGTCGACTACGCTAAACGGGCTCTGCTCATAGAGCTTACCCCTCAGCCATCCCCAGACCCTACCTACTCTAGAGGAACTCATTAGTCCGAAGATGAGGTCCTCTGCCATAACGGGGCCGAAGTCCCATCCAACCTTATCCTCTAGATCCGTCCTTATCAGCATGTGCGAGCCGTGAACAGCGAATAGGGGTCTGCCGTACTCGTACTGGAATCTCATCAGCGTAACGTCTTGAAGAGGTCTAACGCTATCGAATATGCTTGGAAGAACGCTCTTACCCCAGAAGTTGCTGTACACAACAAGTCCCTGAGCAGCCATCTTTCCATGTTCTTGGGCCCCCTCTATGAACTCGACGATGCTGAGTATCGTATCCTCTCCAACCACACTCTCCTCATCCATTAAGTAAACCCACGTCCTATCGTTTACGTAGCCTAGCCTCCTTCTAACATCAAGTGCGTAGCACAGCGCTCTCGCCTTGAACAGCGTTCCCTTAGGGGTTCGGTAACTCCTAGGTACGTAGATTACCCTTAGCTTATCTCCGAGGCTCCTCTTCAGCTCCTCGAAGAAGAGCTTAGAGCTCTTAGGCGCATCCTCCTCCGTAACAACCCATATCTCGAAATTCTTAAGGTATTGCGGGGCCCAGTGCATAACCGATAGAACTCCCCTTCTAACTGCATCGACCTCTACGCCCCTAGTCACTATCTGGAATATGACCTTGTACTGCTTTCGTTGCTTAACTCTCTGCAGCCCGAAATCCTTCGAGGGATCAAATCTGTATATCGAGTACACTATTATCAGAGAGATCGGTAGGTAGAACAGCCAGACGTACTTGAGGTACTGCAGCCATGAGGGTGCGCTAGCGCTGTACGGCACTGGATTCAGTATTGCTCCACCTATCGTAGCTGCCGAGCATGCAACGATGAACAGCGTGAACTCTAGCTTAGAGTAGTTAAGTCTCTTATGAACGTCGAGGACATAGTTGCGCCAGAACTCCCCCTCGAACGCCTCGAGTATCCTCCTTAGTATCTCCTTAGCTCTCCGTATCATCATCAATGACTCAATTTCGAAAACCTTATATATTAAGCTTAAACCCTTAGCCCGCTCTATCTGTATAGATGCGGAGATGAGGAGTCTTACGGCCACTGAAACGATGATGAACGCTAACTACACCGATCCACGTATCACAAGCTTACAAAACTATCTAGGGAACCTCATTTTTAAGTAGCTTGCTACGTGTTCTAGCTTCTTAGGTGTCTTAGTTGGCTACTGCGAGCAGCAGCGAAGAGATTATAGAGCGCGTTAGCTCGATATGCAATAAGAGCCCAAGCGAAGTGAGGGCAGCAGTAGAAGGAGTTGGGATGAGTATTAGGATCAGAATACTGGAGCTTCTCTTAGAGCACGGTGCTCTAAGATTCAACTCGTTGCACAGAGAGCTTGGTGTATTCAAGGGAACTCTAAAGTGGCATCTTGAGAAGCTCGAGAGAGCGGGCATCATAGCTTCATTCAAGTTTCGAAACTCTAGGTACATATACATAAGGGGGCTGGAGTTTCGACTCATTAAAAAGCTCGTTAAGGACTATAGAAGGCGTAGGAGGAGAAGTAGGAGTAGCGATCTTGTGAACCTGCTTAGGGATATGTGCTTCAGCGATGATGTAGAGGATCTAGCGAGGAGGTACGGCGTTGAGGTGAGTGCTGTTGAATCTCTTCAGAGAATAGTTGTGTCCGCTTTTGGCAATGCTAGAGGAGATGATTGCTTCGTGCTACTGCAGTTGATGGCTATCTTCACTTCCTCCTAGCGCGAGCTCTAGGCTCCCTACCTTAGAGCCCTCAACCCACTTAACGCGTGCAATGCCTCTCGTGTTAGGTCCGTAGAACCTGTAGATCCACGTATCCTTAGATTCCATGGATTCCAGCACCACTAACTCTACCGAATCCTTGACGATTCTAGAAATCATGTTTGCGAGGGGCTTCACCGTATCACCGGAAATAACAGCTCCCTTGCGACTGAAAGCATCTCCACATATAGTTCTCGCGCCTAGCTATGTTACGCTAGGTACTATGTTGGGCATACGGATGATGAGCCTTTCCCTCATCCGATTGGTGAGGATAGCAACCCGTGCTGACGCTGATAAGCTAGCTCTGTACGCGTATGAAGGGGATAGGTTTTGAAGGCGATAGGCATCTCGGGAACACCCGGTGTTGGGAAGAGCACGGTTGCTGAGCTCGTATCTAAGAAGCTAGGCATCCCAAGAGTTGATCTATCGAGGGTAGTTATAGAAAGAAGGTTGTATACAGAGTTCGACGAAGTGCGGGGTAGCTACGTTATCGATGAGGATGCTGTGAGGAAGTACCTCAGGGATCTCTATAGCAGTATAGGGCCTTTCGTGCTCGATAGCCACTACGCTGAAGTTGCTCCGCGAGAGATACTGGAGATTGTTGTTGTGATAAGGCTGGATCCGATGAAGCTGATAGATAGGCTCGTCGCTAGAGGCTGGCCTATGAGGAAGATAGCTGAGAATGTTGAAGCAGAGCTCCTCTCCGTTCCAACGCTGAACGCTGTTGAGGAGCTAGGCGAGGAGCTAGTTCTCGAGATAGACTCTACTGGTAAGAACGCTGAGATTGTTGCTAGCGAAGCTCTGTCTGTCATCTTCGGGGATCTCCCTATTGAGCTAGGCCACAGAATAGACTGGTTGTCGCAGCTTCCACCCGAGCGATTGGAGCGTGTTCTGAGGTTCATTGAGACACATCGAGGCTAGCCGTTTAGGATCTTAGCTAGATACGCTCTAGCTCTAGGATCGTTTGCAGGCCTGGTGAATGTTGCTAGCCCAAGCACAGCCGCAAGATCTCTCGATGTGGTGTCTAGAGGCTCAAATAGAGATACGTACCCCTTGCCGAGAGCTAGAATGACATCGCTGTCCCCTATCCTCACTAGCGTATCTATAAATGGCTTGAGCTTCTCTGAGACCTCCCTAACTACGCATCTCTTTACTCTAGCAACACCTCTCACCCTCAAAGATTTTAGAAATAGGAACAGTAGGTTCACTCGCGGCTCCAAAGCAACCGCTCCGCTCACCTCCTCTGCGCAGCCCACGCAGCACGCAAGGCCTCCCTCAACGACGCTAAGGGCTTCCTCCCCTAGGGTTTCCTCGATGCTAACCGTTGCTACACCCAGCTCTTCATCGATCTCTATACCGAGCTCGCGGAACCATGGACAAGATGGGCGCGATGCTAACGGTACTAGAAGCCCAACGTCTAACCATGTAGGCTCTGCAAGCTCTATGTAGTCGCACACTGCTAGAATTCTCTCCATGGCATCGTCGCTGCACAGCACTGCGCTTCCCGCAGCAACAGCTACGCTTCTCTTCACGCCTCTAACCTTCGTCACTATAGTTGTTGGGTGCAGAACTACGTAGATAGGTGTTTCCCTAGCTATCTCGATTAGCGCTCTGACGTACTCAAAGCCACTCTTAGCACTCTCTATTTTCGCTAGAGCGCAGCCCTCACTAAACCTCATTCTCTAACCCACTCCTGATACATAGCGATGTCAGAGAGCTTTGAGCTTATCTAGCTGCTACAGTAGTGAGGGGCGGTGGTGGTATGAAGGCTCTAGAGCTATTCTTCAACCCTAGGGGCGTAGCTGTAGTCGGTGCAAGCTCTCGCCCTGGCTCCGTAGGCTACGTGATTGTCGACCAGCTGAGGAAGAGGTTTAGAGGGAAGGTCTACCCAGTCAACCCGAAGTACAGCGAGATTCTCGGCTTGAAGTGCTACAAGAGCGTTGAGGAGGTTCCGGATCCCGTTGACCTAGCGGTTATCGCCGTTAGAGCAGATCTGGTTCCCAACGTTATGGAGAGCGTCGGTAAGAGGGGCATTAAGGCCGCCATAGTTGTCAGCGGTGGATTCGCTGAGGTAGGACCGGAGGGCGAGGAGAGGCAGCGCAGACTCGTAGAGATATCGCGCAAGTACGGCATTAGAGTTGTTGGCCCTAACTGCATAGGGGTGCTGGACAATCATAGCGGCATAGACACGTTCTTCCTACCCGAGGACAGGTTGAAGAGGCCGCCGAAGGGAACGATATCCATAGCTAGCCAGAGCGGCGCACTTCTATCCATGTGGATAGACTGGATGGCTATGAAGGGCATGGGGCTCTCCAAGGCTCTTAGCTACGGCAACAAGGTAGACATAGACGAGGTGGACGCCCTCGATTACTTCATAGACGATCCTAACACGCACGTCATCCTCATGTACATAGAGGGCTTGAAGCCCGGTAGGGGCCAGGAGTTCATTAAGATGGCTAGGAAGGCTATTGCGGCAGGCAAACCAGTCATCGTGCTGAAGGGAGGAAGAACGAGAAAGGGCTTCGCAGCCGCTGCATCGCATACTGCAGCTATGGCTGCTGGATACGAGATCTATAGAGCGGTGTTTAGGCAGGTCGGAATAGTGGAGGTTGATGAGATGGAGGAGATGTTCGATGTTGCAAAGGCGTTCACGATGCTGCCTCTGCCTAGGGGAGATAGAGTACTTATACTGACTAATGCGGGTGGAGAGGGTGTTCTTGCAACTGATTTCGCTGAGAGGTACGGGCTTAACGTAGTCGATATGCCTAAGGAGGTTCAGGAGGAGCTTAGGAAGCAGCTACCACCGCACGTTGTTGTGAGGAATCCTATAGATCTAACTGGAGATACTGACGATGAGAGGTACAGGATAGCTCTAGAGACCGTTCTTAAGCATGGTGCGGTAGACTCCGTGGTACTGATAGCTCCTCCGCACCCACCTGCAATGACAGGCGCTGTCGTGAAGTATGCACGTGACTGCATGGATAGGTACGGAGTTCCTATAGTAGCTGTTGTTACCGGTGGCGTAATCGCTGAGGAGTTCGCGAGGAAGTTCGAGGAGGCTGGTATACCAGCCTACGGCTCTCCAGAGCGCGCTGTAAAGGCGCTAGCAGCAATGGTCAAGTTCGCGAAAGCGAAGAAAAAGGCTTCATCTAGCCAAAGCCTTTCTTAGATCCTCCACAAGCTTTGCGGGATCGCTGTAGCTCCTAACAATGTATAGGTAGGGGTAGCTAGGCAAGCTAGTATCGATCTCGTAGCTAAGCTCACCATTTTCAAGCTCTGCTGCTATCTCAAGAGCTCTCCTAAAGCTCTTTACAACGTTCTCAACATCCTCCCTGCTAGCTCCTTCCGGCATTAGTTGCAGAGATAGTGTTACCTTGGCTCCCTGCTCCGTGGGAGTAACCTCGATTATAATGTCGTCGACGTGAATCCTAACGCTCTCCTCCTTCTCATAGCTAAGGCCCAGCTCCCTCGCTACTTTAGCAACCTCCTCAAGAACATCCATCTCCTACACCTCCCTCGAGCCTAGATCTTCTTAGCTTATTAGCCTATCACACCCTCATGGAGCTGAGGGGCGCGGTAGTGATATTCATAGTGATAAGGCTATTGAAGCGCGTGCTTCGAGAGCCAACGAAGCGGAGGTTAGTGCTAACTCTGGTAGCGTTCACTGTATCCACGCTAGTGAGCGGCACGCTATTCTATCTAGTCGAGGGCGTTTACGGTCCCCAGAAGGATCTAACCTGGAGCCGCTCGATATACTGGGCCATAGTGACTATGGCTACCGTCGGGTACGGCGATATCGTTCCTAAGACCTTCTGGGGACGCGTTGTAGCTTGCGTAACCATAGTCGTTGGAATAGCAATGTTCTCTCTATTCATATCGACGCTCGCTGACGTATTTATGCAGGGCAGCCTAAAGCGTGTGCTAGGGTTGGGAAGAGTGAAGAACGTTGATGTCGTGGTCGTAGGGGCTAACGAGGTTTGCCGAGAGGCGATAAACGAGCTCAGGCGTAACATGCCCAAGATAAGGGTGGCGTGGGTCATGGAGAAGAAGCCTAGAACCCCTCCAGAGGATGTTGACTTCGTGGTGGGCGACCCGACTGACGATGATACCTTGAAGAGGGCGGGAATAGAGAAGGCTAAGGATCTGATAGTTTGCGTGCTAGACGATTCTACAGCTATACACATTGTGCTAACAGCCAAGAAGCTAAACAAGGGGCTCCGCATAGCAGCGCTAGCGAAGAGCTCTAGAGCAGCCGAGCTACTGAAGGAGGCTGGCGTCTCCATTGTCGTTCCATTCAAGAGGCTCGGACGCGAGCTAGCTTCAGCGGTATTTGAGCCGAGTGTAGTGCACTTCCTAGAGGAGGTCACTACAGCTAGAGGGCGCGCCGATTTAGTAGAGATAGTTATAGATCCTTCTCACGCTGGGAAGGATGTTAAGGACATAATAAGGGAGCTTCAAGTAGCTGATAGAAACGCTAGGTACCTAGCTGTAATGCTTGCAAAGAACAGCGGCGAGCAGGTTTTCGCTCCAAAGGACGATACGAAGCTTGACCTAGGTGATAAGCTCGTTCTTGTAAAGGTTAAGGAAGGTGTGGAACCGCAAAAAGCTGCATCTGTGAGTCAGCAGCAACAGTAGTTATGTTCTTCAGACTCCTTACCTCCTTGATCTTGAGGATCTATACCTTCTGGGTCTAGTGTATAGCTGGTACCCACCGCCCCTGCTACCGAATCTAGGCTGTGCTTGCGGAGGTGCCTCAGGTCTATCCTCTGGAACCTCCTCGATTTGGGGGACCTCGGTGTCGTCGACTCTCTCTATAACGCTACTTCTACCGATATTCAGCTGAACTTCTCCTCTGTAGCTCGATACCCATGCATTAGAGATCTTGACACTATCGCCAGCCTCGAGCGACGCAGCCTTGGAACCCCATGCAACTAGCGTTACTCTACCACTATCGTCGCCCACTGTGTACAACCCTATAGTTCGATCTCCAGCTCTAGTCCTGATGGTTTTGATACCCTTTCTCTCGAGAACCCTTACCTTAACCTCCACATTCTCTTGACCGGGCTTTAGATCCTTTACCTTGGACTCGGAGTTCGACATCCGGGATCTATCTCTTCGGGTCTGTCGCACCATCCATCTACTTCGCCGTATTTAAATCCGGCGGGTGGAACCATTAACCAGTTGGTGCCTCAAGATCTTGAGGGAGAGTAGGTGCCTCGATAGGACGATCCTCGTAGGCAAAAAGGGGATAGCGAGGTACGTTCTAGCTGGTCTATACAAGGTTTTCATTGAGCAGTGCAGTTCCGTAAGGTACGCCGCTCTAGGCAAAAGCATATATAGAGCTGTATCGGCTGCAGAAGCCCTATCTAGGCTCTTAGGCTTTCTATACATAAAAAGGGTGCAGATCTCCAGCTTGATAGTCAGCGGCGAAGGCAAGACGAGGAGGGTCTCGAGGATAGAGATAGAACTGCATAGAATAGACGAAGAGCCCTGAGGTGCATCTCATGAACATGCTTCAGCGTCTGCGCGATGCCCTAGCGCCACAGAGTCTCGTTCTCTTACTAGGTAAGCCGCTCACAAGAGCTATTCTCGGGATTAGCTGCGATGCTGGAGCTATAGATCTAGGTAGCGAGAGATGCTACTGCGTGAGGTCGCTAGCAAGCGACGAAGAGCTAGAGAAATGCGTCGATATACGTTTCTCGTTCGCACCCGTAGAGAAGCCGCACATTGCAGGATCCTTGATAGACGCTCTCATAGCGGTAGCCAAAAGCGCTAAAGGGAGACAGCTAGCGATCGCTTCTACAGATCTATCTATGTTACTAGAGAGTCAGCTGAAGATGAAGGTATTTCCGGTGGATCCCTCGCTTATCGATAGACTACTCAAGCCTAGACACGATTCGGAGGCGCTGAGAGCGCTTAGCGAGGCCTCACGAGCTCTTCAGATAGCTACCAACCTGCTTTCGTCTAAACCAGTTGCTGTTGATAGCAGCGAAAGGTGCACGATTCGCGTGGATAGCAGCTGCATAGAGGTTTACTGCTATGACGACCTTGTCGGCGGATACATCGCGCTTCCAACAAGCCTTACCGATAGTGATAAGGTGTATAGAGCGCTACACCTTGCTGTAAGAAGCGGACTTCGGGATCGAGAGGCAAACACTCTACTATCATCGCTAGCAGCTCTCCTAAGCAGGTCAGGACTCGAGGTTCGAGATATTTCATTGCTTCGCCTATGTACCGAGGGCCCTGCACCGTATACAGGTAGCATAATCGAACCGCCGGACGCTCTGGGAATCAAGGTGATTGCTTTGGACAAGGGTAAGAGGGTTTGCATCGGTATGACAACAGCTATTTTGTCGAGCGGCGAGGTGCGTATCATAGCGCCTAGAGCTAGCTGAGGTGTGGGTAATGGAGGAGCGCAGAGCGGAGGAAGGTAAGACCGCTGTTATAGATCTCGAGGAGCTTGGGAGAGCTATCGTTAGCTACGATGATGTTACCGACACACTGTACATAGTCCTAAGCGATGAAGAGGGCGAGGAGTCCCTGCTGCTACCTAACGATATAGCTGTCCGAATCTCGCGCGGTCGTGTTGTATCGATAACTGTGAGGGGGGTTAGGTACCGAAGTTAATACTAGTAAAAACCGGTAAGTACATTAAGGGCCTAGCCTAAGCATCAAGATCAAATGTATTTACCGAACCGTAACTGACTGTTAGGAACACAATCCTTTTATACATCTTTAGGCACATTGATTGCGGTGCTGAGTGTTGTCTAGGATTGCAGAAACGCGCAAGGTACAGCGCTTCGGCAGATCGACACTAATGGTTTCACTACCATCGGAGTGGGTCAAGAGCGTTGGGCTGAAGCCTGGAGACCTAGTTAGGATAGAGGTTAGGGACGACGGAACGCTGATGATAGTACCCGAAGCGCTTATAGAGAAGAGAATGAAGGGGAAGGAGGTGACCATAGTTGTCGATCATACAACCCCGGAGGAGGTTCTCGTCAGAAGCATCTACGCAATGTACATAGCGGGATACGATAGAATAAACGTGGAGTGCGACGAGCCTTACATACTGAGCCAGCAACTGCACGCGATACGAAACATTGTCAGGATGCTGATTGGAGCTGAGATAGTTGAGCAGACAGCCAACAAGGTATCCATACAAGTGTTCATAGATGTTGAAAAGTATGGGCTCGAGAACCTTGTGCTTAGAATGATTAACGCATTAAAGAGCATGCTCGACTTCCTAATGCTCTCCATAAAGAGCGGAAAGCGCGAGCATCTACGCGAGCTCATGGAGCTAGAGTACGAGCTCGATAGGGTGCACGCGTTGGCTGTTAGATACACCTACGTTCTCAGCATGATGGGCGGAACCCCCTTCCTTACTGAATACAGGGCTCTCATAAAGGACTTTGAGGATATAGGCGACTCGCTAACTTGCGCTGCACAAGCCTTCGAAGATCAGCCCGAGATACTGAGCAAGATAGGGACCTCACTGTCTTACCAGCTCGATGAGCTAAAGGAGCTGCTATTCTATGCGTTCGATGTTATATACGATGCGCTGACGAAGGAGGATGTTTATATAGCTACGAAGGCTGTCGACATAGCTATAGAGGTATCGAAGTTTGTATCTAAGCTAGAGAGCGAGATACTGCCGAAGTTCAACACCGCCGAGGAGTACTCGAGGATAAAGACATTCTTCGACAAGATGCAGCTTGTATGCAACCATCTTCAGGGAGCCGCGGAGCTATCCTTTGATATTGTGTTGGGTAAGAGAAAGGAGCGAATAGACTTGCGTAGGAAGCCTAAGCTCACTCACTCCCGCTAGATCTCTCCAGCACATCCCTTAGGTACGGTGATAGCGAAGCTACTTTCTCTAGTTTATCCCTATCAACCTTCAGGATCCCCTTCTCGATCAGCCTCTTTAAGCATCTTCGTAAAACCTTTCTTATTAGCCATCTCTTGCTGAGGGTTCCGAACAGCTTTATAGATGCCTCTCTAATGCTTCTATACCTCATTACAGCATCCAGAATCCTAAGGTCTTCTTTCGACAGCTCGTTTCTTAGATATCTATAGGCTATGCGTGCAACATCAATAGGACTGAGACCTAGGTATACATCCTCGGGGTTAAGGTCCGTAAACGTTTTCTCCACTTCGAACTCTATGATCGTGACCGTATCGTCCGGAGATATCTTCCTTCCATAGACTCTCTCCAGATCCTTCAAGAGCTCGTCTAGAGACTCATATCCATCCTTTCGAGCATCTTCCTCAGTAAGCTCCCTAACCTTCTTATGCACGACCCTAACTATACGAGCTTTAGCTATAGGCCTTCCACCGCCGTGAATTATAACCTCGCTGTACCTAGGAATGACCTTTCCTAGCCTTATGGTGCTCCTCTTCCTCCCACTTAATATGAGATCCACGAACCTCCCTTTGACCATTATGTGCCTTCGCAAGAAAACCTTCTCGTCGCCCACGCCCTTCACCCTCAGATCAGATTCCGTTTAGAGGATATAGGTCGCTGCTGGTATAGGCTTTCGCGAGGTAGAGGGCATGAGGATTCTCGTAATTAGCGATATACATGGAAACGCTGATGCACTTCTAGCTGTGCTCAACGCAATCAAGAGCTTCGACAACGTTATCGTGCTAGGAGACCTTGTTGACTACGGTCCGGAGCCCGAGAAGGTGATCGATATAGTTAGGAGCCATGGGTACACCGCAGTGATGGGCAACCATGATTACGCTGCAGCCTTTAACGAAGACTGTAGATGTGGGCCAGCAACAAAGGACCTGAGTATCTACACAAGGAAGAACATAACGCTCAGAAAGCTCAGCAAAAACGATTTAGCATACCTATCATCGCTGCCTAAGATGCTAGAGCTTAGCGTAGGCGCAAGAATGGTGCTCTGCGTTCACGCAACCCCGCGCGAGCCCCTGTTCAAGTATCTATACCCCTGGTCACCGCCAATGGAGATAAACGAGGAGGTGCTCTCTGTAGCCGGTAGCTATAGCGCTGTTCTAGTAGGCCACACGCACCACCAGTTCTTAAGAACCCAGAGAAGCATATGGCTGATCAATCCCGGTTCTGTAGGACAGCCTAGAGATGGCGATCCACGTGCCTCCGCAGCGTTAGTGGATGAGGAGGGGGTGAAGTTCATTAGGGTGAAGTACGATATCGATACGGTTCTTAGGAAGCTGAGGGACGAGGTCAAGCAAGACGATGTGTACTCGAGACTAGCTAGCATACTGCTCAGAGGATGCGTTCAGCTCACATAAGTTATCTCATACCTGGCGGCACGCAAACTACTGGAACTATTGCTAGAGCTGCCGCAACATTCTCACTGAACTCCTTTTCGCGGAGTATACTGAGCGAAACTCTAAGCATATCGATGTATAGCAGGAATGGTTCCCCTTGACTCCTCGAGATCCTCCAATACCTCTTAATATCGCTCGATATTCTGCTACGACGCTCCTCAACGATTTTCTCCGCATTGACTAACCCTGATCTCAGAAGCTCTATGGATTCCGTTACGCACTGCTCGTAGAAATCAAGAACCGTATAATCTGCGATCCTCAGATGCAGCTTCCAATCCTGGACCTTCATCGAGGAGAGATCGGTGAGCACCTTAGCCGCAGCGAGCTTTTCGTAGACCGCTATGGTTTGCCTACCGATCGCTATAAGCGGCGATATGTATGTAGATGCTAGGACCAGCGCCTCCGCAGCTGTCTCCTCTAGTCCTAGGGCTCTCCCAAGCTCGTTAGCGAACCTCTCCAGCTCGCTTACAGGATAGACTAGCTGTCGAAGAGGTTTACCTAGATACCTCTCCAGCTTGCTTCTGTAGCGAGCTAGTAGCGTAGGACCTACGCCTAGATCCCTATATCTGAACCTAGCTGCTAGCCACTTAATGCTCTCCTCGCAACCATCCTCATCAAGATGCGCGGCGATTACCCCACGAAGGTTCTTGACTATAGCTGCGTACCTAGCGAACGACATTATCTCACTTCACTAGAACCTTCCCACAGCTTTGCCATCCTAGCTTTCTGAGTATCCTAACAACTTCGTTAACAGCTGATATAACCAGATCTCGCGGTACCCCACTAACTCCAGCAGCTACTATCAACACTCTCTCAGTTCTATCGCTTACACAAGTCTCAACGCTATCCCTATGAGGATACAGATGCATAACCACGCCTCTAGAATCAACCATTATTGGCACGCCTCTAGGCACGACACGCTCCTTACCACCAATGGGCTTAAACAGCTCTCCCCCGCTACTCATTACTATACGTAGAGGGGGCATCGCCCTATCGAGGTCGTATATACCTATAGCTACAAGCGTTCTAGCTGAAGCAATATTGCCAGCATCTACAACAGGGTTTATGCGTGGGAAAGCACCCCTTATAGCTCTACGCAGCAGCGCCTCGCTAGCTGGCCTAGTCTTTGTAGGATCAATTCCTATTCTCCAGAAGAAGCTTCTGTAAGCCCTAACTACGGGATTTTCCTTCAGCGACTCTAGATCGTATCGCTCTCCAACCTCTTCGAGCAGCGAACTGATTTCCTTGTCGATAACCTTTTCGTCTAGCTTCAGCTGCTCCGAAGGCTTCCAAGCGACTGTGTACGCAACGTGAACTCCTATACTCTTACAATCGCTATCGATATCTAGAACCCTTTCGAGATCCTCGCATACGGGATCCACCTCCAAAGCCCTACCCCGTGAAGAGGTCTTAAAAACCGAGTTATGAGTTCGCTTGAGGAGCGAGGTAATGGCTGGAGTAATCAAGGGTATAGCTAGAGCTCCACGCACTATCTATGCTGCCTTCGCTCTAGAGGCGCTGATATCGGGGTTCTACGTAGTTATAACAAGGAGCCTCGCACCGATATTCTTTGCTGTATATGGGCTCCCGCTCGTCGATATAGTCAAGCTCAATCTTCTCGCTAACATTGCAGCTCTAGCTCTCGCACTAGCTATCTACAGCTACGGAAACATCTTTGTCTCTGGAAGAACGAGGGCAAAGCTAGCGCTGTTCCATGGTCTAGAGCGCGTGTGCTGGGCGATGATACCTCTATCAGCGTTCTACGCGCCCTCGCTACTCCCGGTAACGTACGCTGCTGCAGTATGCGCTACCGTTCCAACGAGCATACTCATCAACGTCTCCATAATAAATAGCGTGGATAGCCAGACCGTGAAGAGGCTGTTCGCGCATAGAAGTGCGCTAGGTGCTGTGTCTAGCGTTATAGGGCAAGTCACTATGGTTGCTGCGCTCGCTCTAATCCCCTCGTTCTCCAAGTACCTCTACCTCTACCTGCTAGCATCTGGAGTAGGGCTCATAGCAACCACGATAGTCGCGTCAGCACCCATAGTGGGAGTAGAGAACGTGTATAGCGAGAGCGAGGAGGAGGCTCTGGTTAAGGCATCGACCTCCTTCACTTTCTTCGTAACACTGCTAGCGTCCACGTCAATACTTGGGGTGGTATGGGGGCCGCACCTAATCAAGGATCTTCGTGCCCCAGCGTTCGTCGCAGCATCGCTAGGTCTTGTACAGACAGTTACAAGCATCGGTGCATCTATACTATGGCAGCGCGCTAAATACACCATGTATCGGGCGGCTGTTCTAGGCACAGCAGTCACGCCTATACTCGTAGCGCTTGTCCCTAATCCCTACGCACACCTAGGGATAGCAGCACTCTATGCTTTTACCAATACTGGAGCCAACTTCCTAGCTAGCTTCATATTCGCAGACGTATCTAGAAGGGTGGGCGTGTTCAAGTCATCAACGATGCTCACCAGCGCTTGGGTACTATCGCAGGTCGTTGGTTTAGCCCCTTGCTATCTAGCGCTAGCTGCTGGTGCGCCAACGTGGGTCGCATTCGCTGTATGCATAGGCTTCGTCGCGCTCTCAAGCTTTATCGCATTTACAGCCCTCCCAGAGGTAGCCCTGGTACCGCCTCACATAGCTAATCTCTACGCTAGAAACCTCTACCAGCTCTCTATAGCTAGCTACACCTTCGTAATGTTCACGGTCAAGAGCTACGCGCTGCTAGCTGTAAGGCTCCTAGCTTTAGCGTTCGTAATTCTCTTACTGTTCGTAATTTATAGGGTTCTCTACTACTTAGCGTCGGCTGGATAGAGCGATGAGTGCATCGCCTCTAGCCAACGAGACCCTGATAAACGTGCTGCGGGAGGCGCTTCGAAACACTATCCGTGACCTACTGGCGATAGCGCCGAAGGTTTTCGTAGCTGCGCTGGTGGTTGCGCTGATTGCGGTCGTGGGGATGCTGATTGTTCGCATGGTTAAGAGGATCCTTGCATCGCTACGCGTGGATGACCTCGTGAAGCCTGTTGTCGAGCGGTACCAGATACCAGTATCCATAACCGGTATAGTCGTGGCACTAATCGAGGTTGGACTAGCTATTCTAGCGATATACGCAATAACCTACAGTCTATTCCCGAGTTTCGTGACCTACGTCAACGCATTCATGAACTTGGTTGGCAAGGTGATAAGCGTTATCGTAATGATATTCGTTGTTGTAATATCACTAACGCTAGTGGTCGAGAGAATGCGTATAGAGCGTGGTCTCAGAGGATTCATGCTTCTTCTAACTCTTCTAATATCACTAACGCTAATCATAGACGTGACCAACATAAGTCCGGATCTCAAGAAGGCGCTAGCCTGGGGGCTAAGCTTAGGGATAGGCCTATCGATAGGTGTATTCACAGCATGGTACTTCTTCGGCGAGCTGCTCGAGAAGAAGTGCCGTAGCGACCAACGCTAGCACTCCACCACCCTCTCAATGCATTCAGGAGGAACATACTCCACTGTTCTTACGCTAGACGAAGCCTCGTAAACGCGTATACCCTTGCTACGTAGGCACTCAGCATCGATCACTAGCACAACCACGTCGTTCCCGTGCCTCTTACCCACGCTACACGCGTCCCCGAGCGTTGTAGATAGGTGCACGAACATCCTCCTCATGGGCTTCACGCCCTCGCGCAGTATTCTAGTCAAGGCTCTTCGCGTAGTCCCGTGATACAGCACACGAGCACTGCGATCCAACGGATACTCTATTTTTAGGCCTAGACGAGACGCGTGCCCGTACCTAGCGCGAATGAGCCCGTTTCTAACCTCGTATCTCCCCTTAGGATCCGTTAGCGCTACCGCCATGATATGCAGTGGCTGCACCCACCTGTACTCATCTCTATTCCTCCAACGCTCTCTGATCGCGCGAGCAAGCTCATCGATGGGAACCCATCCACCGTCATCAAGCTCTAGCCCAGCACTCTCTGGGCAGTGCCGTAGAAGAAACGCCATTAACTTACTGAGCTTAACCCTTCTCACGCCGTCAATCACTAGCTCTGCTTGTTCACCACAGTGGTAGGGAAGCTCCGTGAAGCTACCGCACTTCCTACATCTATAAACGGACTTCATACCCTAGGGGTATAGGTAACGGGGGTAAAATGGTGATCTGCAACGAGATCGCAGCTCCGGAAGTACCTATAGAGAAAGCCATGATAGCTCTGTGCTATCCAGCGCCGTGGGATACCTCGTGCAAGGACAGGATTCGTGAGCTGAGAAGCTTAGGGATTACCTCTATACTATCCTATGGAAGGTTCCGCGTAACGCAATTCATATCGGTTGTAGGAAAAGGTCATGCAGCTGTAGTCCTCCTAGCTAGGCACTCGAAGCACGGGATTGTCGCTGTAAAGGCTAGAAGGCTCGATTCTAAGCGCAGCAGCCTTGAACTCGAGGGAAGGCTTCTAGAGATAGCTCGCGAAACGTGCTTCGTTCCGTCGGTATACGCGTATACGCGCAACTTCATAGTGAGAGAGTTCATCGAAGGCCCAACGCTCCAAGAGTACCTACGGAAAGCTCGCAGAGATCGCGAGTCTAGGTCTACGCTCCGCATGCTGTTCTCGAGAGTAGCGCTCGGATTCGCTAAGCTTGACGCTATAGGTATAGATGTTGATGAGGTCTCGAGACCACTAACGCAAATAGTTATCGAGTGCGGCGATCCAAACAAGCCAAAGCTTATCGATTTAGAGAGCGCGAGGCTCTCGAGCCGACCTAGCAGCCTCACAAGATTTCTAGGATCCCTAGCTAGAGCAGTAGACGGAATCCCCATCTTCGAGCTGCTGGGTCTAAGCCTAGAGGAGTTTAGGGCGCTTCGCGAGCTAGCTAGCGAATATAAGAGGTCCGTACACTCAACACAACGTGAGAAGGTGGTGAATCGCATCATATCCTTGCTAAAGGGCGCGTGATGAGCACGGCTGTATCTGAGACCCCGATGATGTGAACCCGTGTTTCTGATAATCACTCGTACTTGTAGTACGGCTCTCTGAGCTCGTTAACCTCAACAAACTTTGCTATAACACAGTCCAACACTCTTCCTTCATTACTCTTAAAACAGTTGAATAAATCAATCGACGACCTCAATGCAATACAGGGAAGCAGCTTTCCATCAGGAGAAAGCCTAACGCGATCGCAGAACATACAGAACCTTGGGTTGCCAAACCACGCAACAATCTCAACCTCAACTCCGTTCTCTAGAACATAAACCGGTCTAGCATGAAGCTGCCTTGTATACACTCTACGAGCGCGCGCCTCTAGGCGCTCAACTATATCGTTTAGAGATCTATGATACCTCGAGAACACATCTATACCCGACCCCACGGGCTCGAGCTCAATGAGCCTTAGTCTAGCCTCGTATCTCGAGGCTAACTCAAGCAGTCTCTCGAGATCCTCTATGGTGAAGCTCTTGAGAACAACTGTGTTTATAGTTATAGGCGTTAGCCCATAGAGATACGCCTCCTTAATACCATTCAAGACCTTCTCTAGAGCATCAACGCCAGTTACAGACCGGAAAACATCTCTTCTCGTACTAGGAAGACTTACGCAGACCCTCCTCAACCCAGCCTCCGCAAGCTTACCCGATAGCTCTGCCAGGTAGAACCCATTTGTCGTCATAGAGACCTCCTTAACGTTCTCAGAAAAGACTCTAACTATATCAACAACATCCTCTCTAACGAGAGGCTCGCCACCAGTTAACTTAACTCTTTCTATACCAAGAGCTTTGCACGCTCTACCAACAACTTCGTAATGATGGGGAGACAAGAGCTCACTGCAGCTCCTAGGCATTCCCTCATTATGGCAGTACACGCACCTAAAGTTGCAGCGAGATGTCACCGATACTCTAAGGCTCTTAAGTGGTCTACCGAAGCGATCTCTTAGCACCAGGCGTCAGCACCCCTGCACTATACCTAGGATCGATTGCTGCATCTATAAGGGTGTTACTATGATTAGAAGCCTGGGCGTAGCAATACTGTACTTCTCGAGAAGCGGTAAGTATGGTGCATACGCTCTAGCTGCAGCTCTCGAATCGAGGCACAAAGACCTGCACGCTCTCCTCATAGATCTCGATAGGGAATCGTGTGTTGTAGAGAGACTGCGGGAACTCGCTAGGAAGTTCCGCAAGCTGATAGTTGGCGTGTCTTTCAACAGCTTGAAGCTCGATTACGTGCGACACCTAGCCTCAGCCATAAAAACTTTCATTCCTAACGCTATCCTTGTTGCCGGAGGCCCGCATCCCTCAGCTGATCCCCTAGGAACGCTAACAAAGCTAGGCTTTGATCTAGCTGTGGTAGGAGAAGGAGAGGAAACAATGCTAGAGCTTGTAGAGGATATGCGCAACGGAGGCGAGGGGCGTGTCTGCGGAACTGCATACATCGAAGGTAGCTCTGTAGTTGTTAAGAGGAGGTCGAGATTCGTAAACCTAGACGAGTTCCCTCCGACTCCCACATGGAGAGGGATATTCGGCCCAATAGAGATAATGCGTGGCTGCGCCTCTTGTTGCCGCTTCTGCCAAGTATGCTACGTTTTCGGAAGGCCGCGTTACAGATCCAAGTACGCCATCCTTAGCTACGCTAGAGCTATGTGGAGCAAGGGTCTCCGGGATCTCCGCTTTATAGCCCCGAACTCATTTGGCTGGGCAAGCAACGATGGTATCAAGCCTAATCCCTCAGCACTCCTAGACCTCTTAGAGTCTTTGAGAGCCGAAGCCGATAGATATGGAGGAAGAATATTCCTCGGCACATTCCCAAGCGAGGTTAGGCCTGATTCTACGGATCCAGAAATGGTTAAAGAGCTTCGAGGCTTAGTTGATAACAAGAGAGTTATAGTGGGTGCGCAGAGCGGTTCGGATAGAATGCTCAAGCTGATGAATAGGCGCCACAGTGCGCAGGATGTCATTGATGCCGTAGATGCGCTAATCAAAGCAGGCTTTGAGGTAGACGTAGACATAATATTCGGACTTCCCGGCGAGACACACGATGATATTCTCGAGACCTTAAAACTGTGTAAAGCGCTCGTAGACATGGGAGCGCGAATACATGCACACACATTCATGCCCCTACCGGGAACCCCTCTCGACTCTGCACCGCCGGGTTCCATCCCTCACTGGGTTAAGAAGGAGATAGCGAAGCTTGTAGGCAAGGGAAAAGCTTATGGGTATTGGCGTGAGCAAGAGGTTCTTGCACGCGTTCTCGTCAGCTTCCGAGAGTCCAAGCTCTTTTACACCCTACATGAACAGAGAAAACGTATAAAAACGGTAATTTGCTAACATCTGTCCAAGACCTCTGCGCAAAATTGTGAACATATGTTCATGAAGTAAATCACGTGCCCAGCTGCAGCCATTAGACGAACGTCCATTATCTAAAGCCGCTCAGCATATCAACCTATCCTTGCAACCCCTAATCCGAGGTGAATGGATACGGCAAGCGTAGTGAGCAAGATACGTGGATCAGAGGTTGAGTGGATAGACCTGCACTTCACCGATCTTGCCGGGTACCTTAGGCACGTAACTATTCATGCATCGCTCGTAACTGAGGATGCCATTAAGAGAGGGCTGGGAAAGCTCGATGGAAGTAGCGTGAAGGGGTTTAGCGATATACACGAGAGCGACCTTGTACTAAGACCTCTTGAAGAGACCTTCGCGTTAATTCCCTGGAGCAAAGGGCTTGCCAGATTCATATGTGCTGTTCACTCACCCGATGGATCCAGATTCCCTAGAGACCCTCGGTGGATAGCAGAGAGAGCTGAGCAGTATCTCGCTGAGCAAGGACTTAGAGCTCTCGTAGCAGCAGAGCTCGAGTTCTTCATATTCGACTCAGTAAAGGTCTCTATCCAGCCGACAAAGCAGTGCTACGAGATAGTATCTAGTGAGATCGAGGGAACTAACTTCTTCAACAGGGTTAAGGAAGGATACTACGTGCCTACGCCACACGATAAGTACCTAGATCTAAGGATGGAGATCTGCGACCACCTAAGGAAGTACTTTGGCATACCCACAACAGTCGCTCATCACGAGGTCGCCGCCGCTGGCCAAGCAGAGATAAATTACGAGGCTGACTCGCCAGCGCGCTCAGCTGATGCAGTTCAAACAATAAAGTTCGTTGTAAAGAACGTTTCGTGGAAGCACGGGCTCACCGCAACATTCATGCCGAAACCCATTGCCGGAGACAATGGGAGCGGAATGCACGTCCACGTATCAATCTGGAGAGGCTCTGAGAACCTCTTCTACGATCCTAGCGATGAGTACGCCGAGCTAAGCCAATTCGCTAGATACTTCATAGGGGGACTCATAGAGCATGGCAGAGCGCTATCAGCTATCGTTAGCCCTACGATAAACAGCTATAGAAGACTCATACCCGGGTACGAAGCACCGGTTTACCTCGTTTGGAGCCGCGCTAACAGGAGCGCAGCTATAAGAGTGCCCTACTACTTCAAGCGGGACGAACCCTCCAAGAAAAGAATTGAGTTTAGGCCTCCGGACCCCAGCGCTAACCCCTACCTAGCGTTTGCAGCTATAATCATGGCTGGAATGGACGGCGTTAAGAAAGCCATAGACCCTGGAAGCCCCATTGATGAGAACGTGTATAGACTAGATGATAGCGTTAGGAAAGCTATGGGCATAAGGACTGTTCCTAGATCACTTGAAGAAGCCCTAGACGAGCTTGAAAGCGATAACGAGTGGCTCAAGCCGGTGTTCCCCAGGGAGGTCATAGAGACCTACATAGAGATGAAAAGACTCGAGTGCAAGAGATTTGCACAGGCGGTGAGCCCAATAGAGCTCTTCATGTACCTAGACGTGTAGAGCTAAACACCTATAACCCGTTTTCCCACGCTTATACCGAGCGGTGGACTCAAGGCGTGAAGAGATACAACCTTGTGTACGTGATATTCGCGCTAGCTGTGCTAGGATCTATAGTAAAGATCTTCGGGGGATTCGAGTACGGGTCGCGTGCACTATTCATAGACGCGCTAACATCCATGGCCAACCTCGTAGCCCTTGGACTAACAGCGCATTTTCTAAAGATGAGCTTAGCACCCCCAGACAAGGACCATCCCTATGGTCACTACCGAGTTGCTCTAGGAGGGCCATTCTCAACGCTGATAGCATACGCGTTTGTTGGAGGGATCGCTGTAACCGATCTAGTCAAAGTATCTCCGTATCACGTCTCGATATACGCTGCCATCTGTGCCGGGATAGGGCTATTCTTGTACCTAGGAGCCATTCTGCTCTCCCGGAAGCTAGGAGGAGCACTATCAACCTACGCTGTATTTACGTGGACTGAGGTTCTCGAAAGCTCCATAACTATTGCAGCAGCGCTTGGAGGAGCGATCTTCTCCTACCTAGTCGACTACGTAGGCGCTATAGTGATAACAGCCTTCATATTCTACGAGATAGTGGAGGAGGGACGCAAGTTTCTAGAAATGATTAGCGACATAACGCAACCGCAGCTGATAGAGGAGATAGTAAGCGAGTTGAGCAAGCGTGGGCTTAGAGTGAAGTGCGTAAGAATACGAAGAGTCTCGCACAGCGTGTACCAAGGAGATATAACTATAGAGCTAGACCCCAATACCCCCCTAGATAAGGCTCATCAAGTTGCCGACGAGATCGAGAACCTTCTCAGGAACAAGTATCGCGTAGAAGCCGTGGTTCACGTAGAGCCGAGATCCTCTTAGTACGGCATATACAAGTTTTAGCGCTTATCCAACAGTTTATATCCGTGCATAGCTCTAGCTATTTCGAGGAGCCGCGGTAGGTGATGAGCCACGTTCTTCTGTCCGAAGTGCGGTTCAGTGATGAGGAGCGTAAAGGGGAAGCTCGTATGCCCACGCTGCGGGTTTACACGTGATGCAAGCCCTAAGGACCTGGCGTCGATGAGAAAGGTGATCGTGTTCGAGCGAAGAATAGAGGCTAAGATAATCACCGTAGGCTTACCTCCAGGAGCGATACTTAGAAGCGATGTAACGTGCCCACGCTGCGGGCACAAAGGCGTGTATTACTGGCGTAGACAGCGCAGCAGTGCAGAAAGCTCGGATCTTATAGAAAGGGTCTGGAAGTGTCCCTCCTGCGGCCATGAATGGGTCGAAATAGAGTAGTCGTGTCTCTCGCAAGCTATCTTTATATGCCTTCCCTCGTTCATAGCGTTGGGTGCGCGATGAAGCGGGTGAAGCAAGTAGATACATCATGTCCTCACGGAATATACGTATACGATCGCGAAGCTGACGAGTGGGTGCTGGTAGCTACAGAAGGAGAACCCTTTAAGCCAACTAGGGATGGTATCTACGCTATATATTTCGATAACACCAAGTGCCCAGCATGTCGGAGGTACGATCCAATATGGTTTAACTACGTTAAGAAGTACTCGCAGAAGAATCCTCAAATGAACTTCGTAATAGTTCTATGCGAATGGTTTGCTCGGAACTGCAAATCTGAAGCAGCATCAAAGACGTTTAAGGAGTTCGACGTGCATGCGTCGCCCACTACCGTATTCCTCTACGTTAAGGGTGGGAAAGCCGTCTATAAGGAGAAGTACGAGGGAGTTCTCTACGAGTTCGAGCTATCAATGATAACAGACGGCTTCGCGGATCGCGCTGAGCGTAGCTTGCGTGGAGAAAAGGTTCAGCCACCCATAAAGGCAACAGCTTCATCAGCGCTTCAGCAACTAATATCAGAGCTGCTGAAGATGATTATAGAGAAGGAGATGAAGCAAGGAGCTAAAAGCGAAGAAACTAAAGAGAGCCCCGAGTCGGGAACCTGATTCGCTATCCGATGAGGAGGTTCCTGCCGGACGGCTGATACCATGATGAATGAGGCCGCGACCTGAGGTATCTGACATGCGTGCTCTTTTCGTCGGGAACTTAACTATCGATGTTCTAGATAATAGGGTTCGTGTGGGAGGATCTGGATTCTATGGTGGTGTAGCACTATCGGAGTACCTAGGTGTTGAGACGTACGTGCTTTCTTCGGCTAGCGAGAAGTATGGACCTCTTTTTCGAAGTGTTCTATCGACTTACGGGATTAAGCTTCTCGAGGTGAAGTGCCACTCTGTCGCCACCTTTAGGATAAGCGGTAGGAAAATGTGGATCCTCGATAGTGGGTGTTGCATACCTAAGTCTAGCATCGATACATCGATATCGGTAGTGCGTCCCGATATACTCTTGCTGACTCCAGTATTCAAAGAACTTGCGATTAGCGACTCTCTAGAGGTGTTAAGCTCCTTTAACGGGGTTAAAGCTGTTGATCTGCAGGGCTTCGTTAGAGAGAGACTTGACTCGCGCTTAGCTTGCGTTTGGAGGGAGCAACTCAAGGATGTTGTTATGAACTCGACGGTTGTTCATGGAAACATAAAGGAGTTTTGTATAGGGGCAGACGCCGCTGATGTCATGCGGTGGCTTAGGGATTATAGTAAAAGATGCTCCGCATTAATACTGGCTAGCCTCGATGAAAAAGGGTGCTACGCAGCATATCGCGGAAGGGTATACCTCGTACCAGCCCCACCAACATCAGCTATCGATGATGTGGGTGCGGGGGATATACTGACCGCCGTAGCTGCATACTACCTAGCTCAAGGAGTAACCCCGCTAGAGGCTGCATGCCGCGGGGTTGCAGCAGCATCGTTAAAGGTGGAGAACCCCTATAGCGCATGGTTCGATAGAGAGTCCATAGACACTGTATCAAAATCCTTGCTGCATCTAATTAAAGAAATCGTCTAGATGATGACTTCAGCCTACGCTGACGAAGCTACGTGATGAGTACGACGGGGGCTGAGTCACCGCGTGGGTTTTTCATCATTTATCAGCTCTTAAAACCTCGATCATCCCGGCTCTCGCTCTCGCACCCACCTCTACCGCTAAATGTATCGCCTCATATACCTCGCGCCTAAGCCTTCTAGGGATACCAATAATGTTGACTACCTCAACTCTAGCTTCCCTAACGCGGTCTACGCAAGCATCGTTAACTGGTAGGACGCAGTTAATCTCTCCAGCTACACCCTTCTTGCTAGCTAAGAACTCCTTAAGCTCCTCGCAAGAGCTGAATATCTCTACATGCTCGACTCCCAGAACACCACGCAGTAGTACGCCTACGATAAGCTTACATACGTCAACTACTACCAGGATTCTTCTCTCTAGCTTCATGCTCCCTCATCGCTGCCTCGAACTCTGTTAGAAATCTGTTCGCTAGCTCTCTAGCCTCACTTAGAACCTCTTCTAAAACCTCGATCGGGTGCCTAGTTCCGTCGGTGAGTATCACAACCTCTGGGTCTGACACCAGCGGATGATCTATTATGTAAGCAGCGTAGACAACACCCTTCTTCCTGATAGCCAGCTTAGCGATGAGATTCGGAAGCGAGTGCTTGTCTGGATCCCTCACGTAGAAGCGCAGCTCGCGATCGCTGCACTTCTTCAACTCTATGTCTACGGGCATATACACACCTAGCACTAGCTCGTAGAGAGACTCAAAAACTCTTTCTCTCAATAGCCTGGGTCAGCGAGTGCAAGGATCCTCATCTACTCGGTGGGCTCAGGCATTCATCACCCTTCTTCTGCATACTCTAGAAATCTCCTAATAGCTTCCTCGATACTGACCACAAGCTCTCCATCCTCGTTAAGAAGCCCGTACTCAAACGCTCTCCTAGCTACCTGGTGAGGCTCTAGCCCCGTAAGGATGCTGCAGGCTGCCGCGAAACGCCTTGTAGTATATGGCAGGGGGAGTCTTGAAGCCTTCTCTATGGCTTCCCCTAGCTCTCTAGCGTACTGAACTAGCGTATCCATATCGGTGTCAGCATATATCATGTCTCCTTTCACTGTTGCCGGAATACCGTTCGATCTGAGAACCGCTGCCAGAACGTCTAGAGGTACAGCTCTCTTAGCGAGCTTCGCAAGCTCATCAGCCTTAACGCCATGTTTAGGACTAGCACGGCTTCTCCTAACTAGGTTAATTATCTCCCTAAGCCTAAGTACGGTTCTCTGAACCTCAGGCTCGAACCCTATGACCCTAAACCTCAGTTTGCCTCCCCTAACCTCAGCAATAATGGTTGCATGCGAGGAAAGCTCCTCATCGATCCTCTCCAGAAGCTCTGTGCAAAAATCCTGAGAACCGCACTCTATATGGACTACCTTCTCTACGATTCCTCTCTTCAACTCTTCTTCGAACCCCTCCTAGCGGTAACCATGTAGTCTATAGATATCTTGCGTGTCTCAACGTTTCCACAAGCACTGCAGATAAGCGTTCCATCTCGCTTAGCTAGCACTGCACCACACCTAGAGCAGTGCGCTAGTATCACACCCATTCTCGGCTCCTTCGTGCTCAGCAACAGCGGTACATAGCTATTCACAACTCTAGCCCTAATCAAGTCACCTAGTTTTACTGCATCGTATATGGTCTCAAGGCGCTGATCGGAGATCTGCGATATGTGTAGCAAGCCCGTTATGGGGTTCTTGAACGGTGCATAGATATCGAATCCTATCACTTTAACTATAGCTACATCCTCCTTCACAGCAGCGACAATCCCAACAACCGCATCGCCCTGCTTAGGTAGCGCGCTCTTGCGGACAAGCGGTTTGACACTGACTCTCCTCGAAGCCATGTCGAACACGGGCTCTCCTATAATCGCAGCTCTAACAACACCCTTATCGTCAAGGTAGGTTCCTGGCCCCGGCATGAACTCTTCCTCGACGCATAAGGGTTCGCCTGGCATCACTATTCTCTTGCTCAGCGACATGGCTTCGCACCCTCTTCATTACGTATAGCGCTACTCTAAACCTATGAACTTTCCTCCTATGCCTTTCATACATAGCCGGTATAGCTATGTCTCTAACATCGATAATGCTAGGTTTAAAACCGTGGAGAACAGCCTCGCGGACAATGATTGCGTTGCTCTCCTCGTTAAACTTGTGGATAGTGTACACAGCCTCCCTAGCAATGCGCAGCGCTACCCTAAGGAACTCTATGTCTGCCCCGCGCCTGACGACGCCAAAGGGAGGATTCATCACGACCGTATCCACGCCCCTAAGACTGAGGAGCCTAACATCGCTAACAACGAGGTGAATAAAGGCGTTACCCCCAAGGTTCCTCGAGGCCACGTAAACTGCATCGCTATCTATGTCTATGCAGATCACGTCCCGAGCACCGAGTAGGAAAGCACCATAGCTGAGGATCCCCGTTCCGCAACCTAGGTCGGCTACCGCTCTCCCATAGATATCCCCAAGCATGTGTGCTGACCAGAGGAGTGCGCTAGCTGTATCTGGATCCGTGGGGTACTGCTCTAGCCTCCGCTTAGGGTTGGCGAAGCCCTGCAAGCGACTCAGCGCCATGCTAAGCTCCTTCCGGCTTCTCACCATGGGTACACATACCTATCTATTCTACCCTCTAAAGCCATTAGCGCCTCCCCTGGCGTGAGTACGGGCTTTTCGTATCTAGAGAGATCATCTATTGCTATCCTAGGGCATGCAGCTACCACAATGCAGTCGTAGCTGCACGGATCGATGTTGCGAATAGTGCTCTCGTCTATGCTGTACGCTACTGCAACGTGGATGCGCTGCGAACTCGATAGAGCACTTCGTATCCTGTCGATGACGGTGCTGCGGTGCTGGCCGAGAACGCCGTCTATTACTAGCCAATGTCTAGCGTTAATGCATTTACTAATCTTCCAGAGCCTCACTCTAAGTATCTTTTCGACTAAGCTGCGCGCACCCTTAACGTTACGTTCGTAGGGGTCTATGCAGATAACCTTGTTAGCGCTAGTCATAAGCGCTGCTGAGACGCAGTGAAAGTCACCACCAGCAATAACCACTACTCTATCGCAGCTAGCTGCAGCAGGTGGTGCGTAGCAACCAAGTATCAACCCTACAAATCTTGCACGGGCAAGCCCGCTAGCAACTCTAGACGCCTTGAGATGCTGAGCTGTTGTTACCACGCAGCAACTCTCTACATCCCTGCACACCTCCTCAATCCTCTCAGCCAGCCATTCAATGTTAGCGCCTCTCCACTCTAGAGGTATGTACAGCACTGGAATGCTTGGGCTGTAGAATGGGTACTCTAGGTGACCGAAGTGCACTAGCGCTTCAGCTCCAACAGCTCTAGCACCAACCTCGTCAACTAGACAAGAACCGTAGCTAGGGTTCGCGCTAAGGGTAAGTATAACATTTTCGATTTGACTCTCGATCTCGCTATAAATGTAGCTAAAGCATCTCATTAGCGCTGGTGGAAGCTGTATCAAAACCTTCCTGTATCCTCCGCTCCTTAACCAGTTCACAACTCTATCAATTTCAAAGTCGTACTCTAGGCAAAAACTGGGATACGACATTGCTAAGCCTTAACTACCTCACGTATCACTATCCTAGTCTTTATGGGGAGCTTCGACGCAGCTCTTCTCAGAGCTTCCTTAGCGTGGTCAGCAAATCTGCTAAAGGTCCTAACCTCTATTATCTCAGTGCCGAGATCGACCCTTGCAGCAGTACCTACCGGTTTCCCAAATGCTAGCCTCATGCCTTCCTGAAGCCTATCAGCTCCAGCGAATGCCATCATCTTGTGCTCTCTCAGCACGTGGTGCGGGTACGTCCTTATTATTAACATGTAGTTCTCGTCCCCTATGTTCGTGCTTAGGTACTTATGTGCCATTACTCTAGCCGCTTCAAGCGCGTTATGCCTTATAACTCCTTTCTCAAGAGAGACAAGCACTCCGACGATCTCTGGCTGTATATGTGGGTTACCCATTACGAACTTCGCTATCTTAGGCGGCGGGACTCCATGTATGTACTCCTTCCTAGTGTATGGAGGCCTATCCTGGTGAGTATAGCATCTAGCTGGCTTCATGGGCACGCCTTGCTCACCCGCTGCGAGGTTGCTGTGCTGAGGTCTATAAGCGATTCACATCCTTATCCTTAAGGCACTGCTCTACTATTCTTCCAACTCTTCTAAGCATCATAGTTACGTAGCCTAGCTCTGCCCTAGTGAGCTTAGATATGCGAAGCATCCTCTTCATAGTCATCGACATGACCTTCTTCTGTCTATCGTCGCTAGCGACGAGCTTCGCGAGAAGCTCTATGTATTTATCAGCGATTCTTATCGACTCCTCCGTAGCTATATCGAGGAGGTCTAAGCTAGATCTAGCTGAAAGCTCTCTGAACATCTCGTACAGGAATATCGCTACAGCATGGCTAAGATTAAGCGTTGGGTACTCCGGGTTTGCAGGTATGTGCGCCAACACGTGGCATCTAGCTATCTCCTCTCTAGTTAACCCAACGCTTTCACGACCGAACACTAGCGCAACGCTACTATACCTCCTAGCTATAGATGCTGCCTCCCTAACGTCTAGAGCCTTCCTCAGCACATCCCCTTCCTTACCCACGTGAGCTGAAGTACATACAGATAGAGCGACTCCACTAAGCGCTTCATCAAGAGTGCTAACAACTACCACCCTACCGCTATCAAGGTAGTCGCTTCCGTGCGCTGCGAACCTCCTAACCTCCTCGCTGAACGGATCTATGCGGGGAGACACGAGGTAGAGCTCATCAACACAGAAGTTCTTGCACAACCTCACTATGAACCCTAGATTCGCTTCACCCTCAGTACCAACAAGTACAACTCTCACCTTAGTTCTATCCACGGTTCGCACCCCCTACCCACTAAACACCCTAACCTCTCAAAGAAGAAGCTCCTTTCCCAAGACAGAACAACCTCCCGGCATGATTTAGCAAGCAAGTTCACTAACACCTCATACCTCTGAAGCGATGATACTATCATCAGAACCGTGCACTCCCTCTTGCAAGACCTAAGCATATTCTTGAGGAACCTAAGAGGGATCTCAATACCTTTTGCGCCCCCGGAATCCCATACGAATCCCTCATCACCTTCTATAGGTAGGTACGGAGGGTTGGAAACCGCGACATCGATTGCTCTCGACCTAAGGCACTCACCGGAGTCGCACTGAACCACATCCACTAACGCATCAACTCCACACATTCTCGAAGTTTCAGCGCAGCACTGCGCAGCACAAGGAGATACATCTATGCATACGGAGATAAATCCGCGTTTCGCGAGCAACGCGCAGAGGATTCCGGATCCGCAGCCAATATCCGCTGCTGTAGCTAAGCTGCCACCGCGAGCAAATTCAGATATCTTCTCTAAAGCTAGAAAGCTATCATCGCTAGGATCATACACAGATCTAGTCAAAGCTATTCTTAGAGCTCCTAGATCCTTCAGCACTCTCCGTTCTCTGCACAGATACGAGCTATCTCTAGGAACAGCAAGGGGTCTAGATCCCGAACCCTTAGACTCCTCCACCTCTCTTCACCAGATAGGATTCGGTAAGTGCTTGGGAAGCAGTTCCTAAGCGCTTTAGAAGCAAGCTTATTCCTATAGCTAAATAGGCACCTAGTAACCTTCTCTACGCATGCAGCATGCTCGTCGAAGTCCCTAATCCTCTCTAGTACGAGGGTAGCTGAAGATACCTCGGGCCTGGGAACGAAGTACTTCGGAGGAATGTAAAGCTCTATTCTAGCACGAAACAATAGCTGCATTATGACACTGAGCCTACCAAAGCTATCCGTACCAGGCCTAGCAACCACCCTCTCCGCAACCTCACGCTGGAGAGTAACTACAGCAGCCTTAGCACCGCTACGCGCTATTGATAGAAGTAGCTCGCTAGATATGTGATAAGGTAGGTTGCCAACCACAACCTCTGCACGACTAGTCCTAATAGCGTCTCTAGCATCAGATATTACTGGATTGAATAGCGGAAACTCGCGCGATACCATCTTCAGCAAGGGCACAAACCTATTATCGATCTCTATACCAACGACATCTAGACCCTCTCTAAGTAGGAAGACAGTTAGCGTTGCTGGTCCACACCCTATCTCGTAAACCCTTCGCGAGATAGGCTCTGCAACACGCTTAGCTAATCGAGCGATGCTTTGCAGTACCCGACGGTTTACGAGAAACACTTGGCTAAGCTTCTTCCTAGGCCTAATACCGTACAGCTTCAGTAGCCTGAGAAGATCTTTGACGTCCATCTTTACCAAGGGTCTCTGTAACCGACTCTCTCGTAGAGAAACCTTAGATAGTTTAGAAATCTGTGATCAGGGTTTCTGGGGTAGGGCTCCACAAAGAGGTAATACCTTTCACCTCCTTGCAACTCCTTTATTATTCTATCAACAATGAGCTTCGCCGGATCGTTTATTCGGACCCTCTTCTGTATATCCTCGAAGGACTCGAACGGCTTTTTCTTTCGCTCAGCTAGGATCTGCATAAGGGTCTTCTTGCCAACTCCCGGGAGCAGCTCTAGACTATGCAGTCTGATGTTGATCGGCTCCGCAACATTAAAGAACTCCACAAAGACCCGCTCCTTCTCAACGACTATCTTGCGCACTATGCTAGGTAGGTTCTCCCTAGCCACTGTTGTTAGGTCAGCGTAGGTAATCCTATCGCTAACCCTATGACCCGGGGCATTAGGTGTTGTTGCTATAGGGACCCGCTCCCCTATAGTGGGGACAATGTTTGGGAGAGGCTCTATCTCTACGAGCGTAAGCCATTTAGAGCCTATAGCCTGCGCTACGGGCATTCTTCGGTGCTGCGGATGCCTATCTATAGGGTTGCCGTAAGGCATGTAGTCTAGCACATATGCAAACTCATCGCGGACAAACGGCCCTCTTCTACCCCTTGGACCACCCCGCTTCAATACACATCACTCTGCGGAGCTCTAGAAGGAAGTTCGTAGGTATCCTATTTAGTGTGTTGCGCTAGGAATCCACTACTCCAAAGTGCAGTACTCCTTAAGCATCTCTATAACTTTCGTCAAAACCTCCTCCTCAGGGACACTAGCCTCGAATTGTAGAAGCGTCCTGAGCTCATCAACAACTGTCGGAACGATATTTATTATCATGGCCGCGGTAACCTCCTTGAACCCTATATCCTTTGTGAGCTTCTCAAAGAGCTCCCCAACTCTATCGGGGTCGCATTTCGTGAACGCAGATGCATAATCGTACATAGACTCAACTATCTGCTCTACGCTAAGCCCGCTCCTCTTTAGAAGTTCTATGTATTCCTCTAAGTACTTCTTAGCGAGCGGAATAGGTATGTCCCTAAACGAGATAGTCTCGTAGCTCAAAACGAGCCCCCTAGGCCTTAGCTATCTTAGCGAGAGCCTCCCTAGCAAGCTTCTTCTGCTTATTCTTCTCCTCCATCACCTTTCTAAGGACATTCACAACCTCCTTAACACGCTCCTCTACAGAGAATGCAGGCCTCATATGCTCGGGAAGAAGGAATAGCGTCTTAGTCTTAGACCCTACTTTTAGCTGAACTATGTAAGCCCTGCCTCGCCTACCAACAACGGTCCCTACTTTCCCATAGTATCTGCGGTGAGGTAGAGCCTTATGGATAGCTGGATCCGCAATTATGTACACCTTGTCGCCCGGATGATAATCTATTAGGATCCTGCTGAGCGGAGGTACAGCTCCCTTCTCCCTAACTCTCTTCCTAAATAGCTTCCTTGTTCTGTGCCTAAGTCCTTGAGGTGCCTTCACCATTTTCTAGCACCCGTTGCCGTTGAGCTACTCGCTAGAACCGATTCTTAAATCTGCTTCTGGACGTATACAACGTCTAGCTCGAGACACACCGCCTTAGTATTTAGAACCTCGCTGAAGCTAGGAGTTGTCCTACCATCGTCACCGGAGATGAGCTCCTTTATGTATAGCCCTCCCTCAGCCTTTATCAGCGCCTCAAAGAGATTGCTATCCAACCTCATAGCTCTAACAGATATCACTTTCCTCCTTCTTAGAGCCTCTCTCTTCCTACGGAGAACTCTCTTAGGTGTCCACTGCTCAACAACTCTCCCCCGGAAGAAGCTCTCTAGCATAGATAGATCCTCTTCACTAACGCTTCTCTCTGTAAGGACGAGCGCTCGATATATCTTATAGCCCCTACTACCCTTGACGTTCGCCACGACCTCTCGTCTAACGCTCATCTCGAGCTCGAAGCCTAGCCAGGGGCTGAAGCTGTTTATCTTTTCCTCTACGATCCTCAGGTCAACGCTATGATCCAGCGCTCTGTGGATCTCTAGAACAAACGGTCTGCCGCTGCCAAGCATCCTAACATCGACATCCTCTCTGCCACCACCGTGAAACACAGCTTTATCGCCTCTCGCTACCTCTGCTGCTGCTTGAAGAGCATCCTCTATAGCGAGAGGATATCTTCGCGATCCATCTTTTTCGATCCACGGTACCTGAGATATTCTTCTACCAAGTTTCCAGTACGTTCCTAGAATGAGTAGGGAGGGCACCTCTACACGAACGCTCATAGTGTTCATGTCTAGGATTATTGTTACGCAGGGGTTCTCAAAGTCTGGTTTAAAGCCATACCTATCACGCACAGCCTTACCTATAACTCTCTTTAGCTCGCTTCTCACGCTCTCCCACGTTGTTAATCCAGTAGCTCTAGCAACCTCCTTCTCCTTCTCAACGATATCAGATGGTGGAACAACTCCAACAAGAAACCTATCTACACCTAGCTCGCACAGCTTCTCCTTAACTGCCTCCACGCCCCATTCTATCAAGTGCTCCAACCTGTTTCCGCATATGTAGCAATTCCCCGCGCCCGCCTCCGCAGAGATCCCTAGAGTCTCGAGAACCCTCCTAACCTCATCGCAACTCTTAGCCACGTCCTTTACATCATCAACGCTTACAGTACCGGCGGACAAAGCTTGATGAATCTCCATAGCTAGGCACGTCTTTATCGCTCTGCCGCGCTCTGCGTTATCAAATCCCTTGCCTAGCTGTGCAAACAGTCTCCCTAAGCATCTATCGCATAGAGGGTAGCGCCTAAGCACCTCCAGAGCCTTGCCAAGTACCCAGCAGAGCTCCATGGATTCCCTAGCCCTCTGTGTCTAGCTTTGACAAGTCTATTCCTAGCCTCCTTAGGAATCCGCGACGCTTGATATTCTTTATCATATGCCTAACCATATCGTAGTACTTCAGAAGCTCCTTAACGTCTTCAGGGCTCGTTCCTGAACCTCTAGCTATCCGGATAACTCTACGCCTATCAATTATGCTTGGATTCCTAAGCTCCTCGTAAGACATCGAATCCAGTATCGCTAGCCACTTACGCATCTTCTCCTCGCTAAGCTTCACCTGACTCTCATCTATCGGAAGAAGCGAGAATCCCGGTATTAGTTGCAGAAGCTTTGATAGGGGGCCTAGCTTACGCATAGACTTTAGCTGCACGTATAGGTCAGCTAGCGTTATCTTACCGGATGCTATGGCTCTACGGAACCTCTTCTCTAGCTCTTCGCGATGCTCAAGCTCCTTGAGCCTCTCTATTAGCGCAGGCAGATCGCCAAAGCCTAGGAGCCTTCCTACGAATCTCCTAGGCTCGAATACCTCTATCTCCGGTATTTTCTCTCCAACACCAATGAACTTTATCTGCGCACCCGTAGCTGCAACCGCTGATAGCGCCCCACCACCCTTTGCCGTTCCGTCAAGCTTCGTTATAGCTATTGATCCTATTGGCGTGAACTCATGGAACCTCTTCGCTAGATCAAAAGCTTTTTGACCCATCGAAGCGTCTATTATCATCATTATCTCGTCGGGCTTTACGGCATCGGCTATAGCCTTCATCTCCTCTAAGAGCGCTTGTTCAGACCCATACCCATGCCTTCCCGCAGTATCAACTATGATTATGTCGCTACCCCTCGATATACACCAGTCGATGCACCTCCTAGCTATGTCTACAGGATCCTTAGACTTTGGATCTCCGCACATGGGAACATCTATCTGCTTAGCTAGCTGCGCAAGTTGATCGTAGGCTGCGGGCCGGTAAGTATCGGTGCATATTAGACATGGTCTGTACTTGTACCTCTTGTAGAAGTAAGCTATCTTCGCAGCTGTAGTTGTTTTGCCAGAACCCTGAACCCCCACAAGCATTATCACGTAGGGCGTCTTGCTAGGGAAGACCTGCGGCTTTCTATCACCACCAAAAAGCTGTGAGAGCTCATCGTAAACTATCTTCACGAACCACTCGCGCTTAGATACGTAGGCTGGCGGCCTCTCCTTAAGGGCTCGCTCACGAATCCTCTTGCTGAGCTCTAGAACAAGCTTCACGTTTACATCGGCGCGCAGCAGCGACTTTTGAAGCTCTTTAACGAAGTTCTCTACCGCTACCTCGTAAGGCTGCTTACCTTTGATGAACTCTGCGAGCGCCTTTCTAACACTATCCAAAAACTTCATGGTTTTAATCTCGCCCAGCGCATACTTTACTCGCGAACCCTAACTATCAGCTTTCTCCCCATAACAACCCAGTACTCTACCTCCTTACCTGGCGCTAGCTTGTCAGCGATAGCTGGATCGCTAGGCTTCTCTACTTCGAAAGTCTCGTAGGTTTCTAGATCCATTATCTGCACTAGGTTATCGTACATAGCTGTCACTTGCCCAACCTTCTTCTCTATTATCGGAACCTCTACCCGCTGGTCGACAGGCCCAACGAGAGTCTTTCTGGATCCGCTGAACATCCCTATAGCCACTAGATGAACCTTAGCACTACCGTGCTTACCGGTCTTAGCCTTAGAGATCTCCACTACTCTACAAGGCTCTCCATCTATAACTACGTAGCTACCCTCCTTCAGCTCACCCAGCTCCGCGTAGGTTATACTCATACAAATCCACCCTCAAAGCAATGGTTTACAACGAGATAAAAGAGTTGTTGGAGCTCGACAACTACGGTGGCAGCTGTGGTAAGCATAGACTCTATAGAGGCTAGAGCTAGGGAGATGCTCCGCTCTAAAGAGCTCGATAAGATGGAGGTATACTACCTAGTAGAGACGCTATTCACCGAGTTGGGAGAGGCCATAGGATCCAAGCAAAGCAAGGAGGCTGCAAAGAGGGGAGCGTGGAACGTAGAACTCTTAGACGATGCCGTTGACTCCATAGTGGATGCGCTAGGAGGCAGCTACGCAGTTCTAGATCTATGGGAATCTGCTTGGGAGCTAAGGGTAGGTAATGGAGATGCTGCTGCAACTCTCGAGAAGCTCATAAATGTTATAGATCTAGTAAGACGCAAGAGAATAGGAAAGGGAGCCAGGCCAAGGAACTCGAGAAGACGCTAAACGAGTCTCCTTCTTCTCCTTCTCACAATCTCTATAACGTTCTTCAAGCCCTTCCTGCTAGCTGCTGAGACTCGAAACTCTACTATCCTCCCGTTAGAGTCTAGTCCAACCTCAATGTCATCCGATATGGGTACGTAGGTCTGCGGAGCCTCAAAACCAACCTTTATTATCAGTGTATCGATGTCAGGGCGATAGTCTATCGATGACATGCTGATCCCACTTGCTCTAGCTCTTTCAAGAGCAATACCTTATAAGTAGGGTGGTTCCTATACCCCTTGTGGGAATCATGCGGTTCTGCCCTAAGTGCGGATCAATAATGGTTGTGGATAGAAGCAAAGGCGTACTGAGATGCCCTAGGTGCGGCTACACTATGGATAGCAAGGGTGGGCTGGTGCTGTCAAAGTCTATAACCCACAGCGTTAAGGAGAAGACCGTTGTAGTGGATGCATCAACTGCGAGCGTGCCTCCGGGAGCCGTGCTGCTGAAGGGGGAGGTGCGCTGCCCTAAGTGTGGTCACGATGAGGTGTATGCGTGGCAGATGCAGACCAGGGCTGCCGACGAGCCTCCGACAACGTTCTACAAGTGTGCCAAGTGCGGTCATACGTGGAGGGAGTACTGAAGTAGAAGAGTTGAAAAATGTTTTGGTTCCTTCAGCCTTTGAGATCGCGTATTATGACTTCTGCAACCCTTTTGCCCGATAGCAGCATACCGCTGAATATGGGTCCCATCCTGGGCAATCCGTGTAGCTCAGCTACAGCCATCCCCGTAGCGTAGAGCCCTGGAACCACCTTCCCTGTATACTTAACCACGAGCTCCTCTCCACGAGCAGCGTCCATCGGTCCCGCTCCGCGCGGGTTCACTCCGAGTTCGGGAACCTTCTTACTAACTATCCTTATGATTGATGCGTCGTGCCCCGTCGCGTCCACTACAGCTCTAGTCATTATGCTCAGCGGATCTACGTGAAGCCCAGATATGTGTATCGCTGACCACTGAACAACTATTCCAGCTATCCGCAGAGGATTTGTTCTGACTACGACGTCCTCTACGGAGGCGCCGAGCAGAATCTTCGCTCCGCTAGATATCGCCCCTGACGCGAGCTTCGCTATAAGCTCCGATGCATCAGTAACTAGCAGCCCGTTGCGCTCGCTGTACCTAACACCAAAGTCGTCCAGAATGCTCTTAGCTTCCTTGAGCGACACAACCTTGTGGAACAGCATTCCTCCTCCTCCTATCCCTCCACCGAAGCTAAGCTTACGCTCCACGATGAGCACCTTGAGCCCAGCTTCCGCTAGATACTTAGCTGCAGTCATTCCGGAAGGACCGGCTCCAACTATCGCAACGTCTACGCTGCTCAGCTCCGAGAGCTCTTTCGATGCCTCCTCAATAATGGTTCTCGTTATCAGCGCATCGAGCTCCATTGCAGATCGCCGAGCTACCTATCTATGCGAGGGCTTAAGTTTAGCGGGTTGAAACAGGAGTAGCGACCTCTCGTCTCTAATAAGCCTACCTATGTCGAAAACGTTGAGTATCGCAACATCGAGGAGCCTACCCATGTTCTTAGCGCGCTCAACACCATCCCTATCCAGCACCGCAACTCCAACACCGATGACAGAACCATCGCGTCCGTCAACAACCGCTACATAGCTACCTACCCGTACGGGCTCGCGGATACGCAGAACCGATGCAACAAGAACATCGTTTCCATAGAGAAACGCCTTAACTCCCTGCTCTCCGATCTCCACAGCACACTTGTATTCGTACCCAATTCTCTTCAGCTCGTCGAATAGCCATGGACTAGGAACGAACCCTCCCCTAGATAGCCAGCCAGCAATTACTCCGCTAGCCACAGCTTTTGCAAGGATTGCCAGAGGGGCTCTCTTTGCGAGGCTCTTCTTCACGAGCATCACTGCCGTGCCTTTTGAGTACCTCAGGACCTCGTATCTCGTCAGCAGCTCGTGAAAAGCCTCATCGCCGTAGCACCTAGACACAAAGCTGCGAAGCGCTCTGAGCTCAGTTGGCCTAGCTTTGCTCAGCACGTGCATAATATCATCACTTCTCAGAGCCGGTGGAGGCTCATCACCTTTGTAGGCCTGCCGCAGCGCTGTATCTAGGGTACAGCTTGCTAGACGCCTTAATCACTGATCTAGATGGCACTCTGGCTAGGCTCCCTATAGACTGGGAGAGGTTCTATAGCTTGATGAGAGAAGAGCTCGGCAAGGAGATGAAGTTTCTCGAGTTCCTATCGAGGTTCCATGCAACACCCATCTTCTGGCGCCTGCATAAGGCGCTGGAGCTTCTAGAGCTCGAGGCGTGTGAGAATATGGAGGTTTACAGCGATGCTAAAGCATTTCTCGAAGAGGCTCAGGGCCTAGCCGAGCGGCTAGTTATAGTAACTATGCAAAGCGCCTCAGCCTGCCTTAGAGCTTTGGAGAAGCTAGGCCTTGAAGATAGGGTCTGCATGTGTGTATCGAGAGAGGTTGCTCCCACAAGGCTAAAACAGCTCGCTTACGTAATTCATAGCCTAGGTCTAGATCCTAGAAAAACCCTTTTCGTAGGTGATAAGGTTATAGACGGCTTTGCCGCTTCATACAACGGGCTGAGTACTGTAGTGGTTCTTCGGAACCCGCGATGTAGAGCAGTGAGCGATACCGATGATATAATTGAGGATCTGCTAAGCGCTGGGGTAGTCGTAGTCGAATCCCTTGAGCAGGCTATCCCCATAGTTAAAAGACTTGCACAGCGGACTATCTAAGCATCTTCGCAGATATCCTTCATCTATATATCGCCCCACTCTAAGTAGTGTCCTAGGATTCGTACTAGAGGTAGTAACCATGGAGGCATGCATTACTAAGGGAGTTAGTCCGCTAGTCTCCGCAATAATACTGACTCTCATAGTTCTAGGTGTAGGCGCCTACATAGTTGCCTACGCAATAACGAGCTTCAACTCTATGGTTCAGAGAATAAAGTTTAGCAACCAGAGGGTACTGTATCAAGTGTCTCAAGACCTAGCGATTCTAGCTGCCTACATAAACTCCTCGGCGTTACCAACAAAGCTCTACGTACTTGCTGCAACCGGGGGCTCGCCAGCGAAGCTCTTAGCTATATACGTCGACAACCAGCCGTACAACTCGCAGTGCTTAGTATCCGTCGATGGCTCGACCCCTACACTCATACCGAAGGAAGGCATTTACATACCTCCGCAGTCCTTCGTATCGATAACGTGTCCAGCACCCGGCAAGACAGCTACCGTAACCCTCGTTTATGAGGGTGGAGAGGTGACTGTGCATGCAAGCGCCATCTAGAGCTGGCATAAGCACCGTAGTAGGAATGGTGCTCTTCGTACTGATAGCAATAGCGCTACTAGCAACAATATACATCGTATTCAACAACATGATGACTACCATCAACAAAGTAATGAATCTAGCAACCTATAGGATAACTGAGTCAGAGCTAGCTAACTCGATCACTGGATGGTGGAGCCTCCA
>JAADCV010000038.1 GCA_013154235.1 Thermoproteota archaeon
CCACCCAGCTACCTTTAGGTATACCGCCCTCCAGAGCCTTATCAAGCTCTGGAACACCCGTAGATATCCTAACTATGTCTAGCGCCCTCCTCCTTACAGCTGCCTGCCGCACCTGCGTAGAAGCTCCCGCACCTCCTCTCGTTAGTGACTGACGAGGCTTCTCCGCTCTCTCAAGCCCCTCGGTAAGCTCGCGCTCTAGCTCAGCTAGCTCTTCCTCACTTATCTCTAGCTCATCCTCCATGCTCTCACGTCCTCTCACTACTTCGCTAGAAACCTTTTATGCATAGAGGAGCTTTTGAAAAAGGCTCTAGCAAGCTTATGAACGCTAGAATATTTCAGGCGCTCTCCACTCGCCCCAAACCTCGCGAAGAGCTGACGATATCTCTCCTAGGGTCGCTCCACTCCTAACAGCCTCCATTATAACGGGAACGATGTTCTGCTCCTCGCGCTCCGCAACCCTTCTAACCTCGTTAAGAGCTCTATCAACCTTGGCCTTATCCCTCTTCTCGCGGTACTCCCTAAGCCTATTGATGACTCTTTCGCGTACTGCTGGATCAACCTTCAGAACCTCGATCTTCGGAACCTCGGGCTCCACGAAGATGTTCACGCCAACTATCTGAACCTCTCCTCTCTCAACCTTCAGCTGGTACTCGTAGGCAGACCTCGCTATCTCTGCGCGTGGCCATCCGCTCTCGACAGCCTTCGTCATGCCACCCATTCTCTCTATCCTATCTATTATCTTCCAAGCCTCCTCCTCTAGCATATCGGTGAGCCACTCAACGTAGTACGCTCCTCCCAGAGGGTCGATGGTATCAGCAACACCGGTTTCATAGAGAAGAACCTGCTGAACCCTTATGGATAGCTTGACAGCCTCCTCAGTAGGCAGGCATAGAGCCTCGTCATACGAATTGACGTGGAGGCTCTGCGTACCACCAAGCACAGCAGCTAGCGCCTGTATGGTTGTTCTAATAAGGTTTACTAGAGGCTGCTGCGCAGTAAGCTGCACACCAGCTGTCTGAGTATGGAACCTCAGCATCATCGACCTAGTCTTCTGGGCTCCGAACCACTCCTTCATTATCTTTGCCCACATCCGCCGCGCAGCCCTAAACTTAGCCACCTGCTCAAATAGGTTGGTTCTAGCAGCGAAGAAGAAGCTGAGCCTAGGCGCAAAGTCATCCACGCTCTTGGGCCACCCCTGTATCTTACCTCGGTTGAGAACCCACCTAACGTATTCTATACCGTCTGCAAGCGTGAACGCTATCTCTTGAGCTGGTGTAGCGCCAGCCTCCTCGAAGTGGTACCCCGATATCGATATGCTGTTCCACTTTGGCATCTCCTTAGCGCACCATATTATAAGGTCCGTAGCGTACCGCATCGATGGGTGCGGTGGGTAGATGTAGTTGTTTCTCGCTATGAACTCCTTGAGGATATCGTTCTGCACAGTCCCTCCTAGAACGTGCCTAGGAATCCCGCGGCTCTCTGCTACGAGTACATACATCGACAGTATCTCTATGGCTGTAGCGTTGATAGTCATCGAGGTCGTTATCTTATCCATGGGTATATCCTTAAAGATTATATCCATCTCGACAGGGGTAGGGCAGGATACCCCTACCTTACCAACCTCGTAATAAGCTAGAGGATGATCGGGGTCTAGCCCTAGCTGGGTTGGTAGATCGAAAGCCATTGACAGACCTGTCTGACCTATGCTAAGGAGGTACTTGTAGCGCTTATTCGTCTCCTCAGCTGACCCAAAGCCCGCGTACTGCCTTATCGTCCACGGTCTACCCCTGTACATTGTTGGATACACTCCACGCGTGAAGGGGTAAGCCCCGGGGAACCCTAGCCTCGATAAGTAGTCCCATCCGCGCTCTGCCAAATCGAGAGGCGTGTAGAACCTCTTGATCTCAAAGCCTTGCTCTGTAAGGAACTTCTGCTTCCTCTCTGGAAGCTTCTTGAGTATGGGTTGAAGAACCTCTTTTTCCCACTCCTCGAGCTTCTCCCTAATCTTATCTAGGTACTTAGGGTCCCACATTACTTAACCACCTCCACGAGCTCCAGTAGAACTCCATGCATATCCTTAGGGTGGACGAAGTTAACTCTCCTCTTTCCTCCAGCAACCAGCTTAGGCTCCGGGTACACCAGCCTATACCCCTTCTGCGAAATCTCTCTGCAAGCCTCATCTATGTTATCCACCTCCACCGCTATATGATGTATACCCTCGCCCCTCTTCTCGATAAACTTGGAGATAGCGCTATCCGGCGACAAGCCCTGAAGAAGCTCTATTCTAGCGTTTCCTAGATCTATCATAGCCACCCTCACCTTCTCCTCCGGAACCTCCTCTACTTCAGCTCTAGCTCCAAGGACGTCGCTGAATCTCTTTAGAGCCTCATCAAGATCCTTCACCGCTATAGCGACATGGTGAATGCCCAAGACCTTCATTTGGCCCCACCCTCCTTCTCCTTCCTCCTTCTATACTCCTCAGCTAGCTTAGTATACACTTCAACAACCTTAGATAGGGGCGTTCCAGGGCCCATAACCTCGACAACACCTAGCTTCTTCAGCTCGTCATAGTCCTGCGGGGGTATGACCCCGCCTACTATGACGGGTATGTCGAGTCCATGCTCCTTAAGCTTCTTCATGAGGTCGGAAACCAGCTCTATGTGCGAGCCCGAGAGTATGCTTATCCCTATAACATCAACATCCTCCTCTATCGCTGTCCTAACAACGTTGTCAGGTGTTTGGTGAACCCCTAGATACACAACGTCTAGTCCAGCATCTCTAAGGGCTCTAGCAACTACCTTCGCTCCCCTATCGTGTCCATCGAGCCCCAGCTTCGCTACAAGAACCTTGAACTTCCTCCTCTGTTGCAGCTGGGACATGACCAACTTCGCCGAATCGAAAGAAGCTATTAGCTAGATTTAAACGTTCCGTGCCTTACAGCGGTGGGGAGGGACGAGTGAGCGCTAGAGAGATAGCCCTAAGAGCTATAGAGACTAGGGAGCGCAGAGATATTGCTAGAGCTCTATCCCTAATAGAGGAGGGTAGGTACAGCGAGTTCAGCGACATACTCTTCGGCGAGCCTCGGGCTCACGTTGTTGGAATAACTGGATCTCCGGGGGTTGGGAAGAGCAGCCTCATAAACAAGCTCGTTCAGCTACTGAGGAAGCGTGGAAAGACCGTTGCTGTCATAGCGATAGACCCAGCGAGCCCAATCAGTGGAGCTGCGCTAATGGGTGATAGGCTCAGGGTTCGCGCTCTAGATGAGGGAACCTTCTTCAGGAGCATAAGCACGCCTCCAGAGAAAGCTCTTCCGCTGCACGCTGTTCTAATGGTCGAGTTCCTCGATAGGGCCGGTTTTGACTACATACTTATAGAGACCCCTGGAGTAGGACAGGTAAATGTCGATGTTTGTAGAATTGCACATACCACGGTTGTTGTTATACAGCCAGCAGCCGGAGACGAGATACAGGCTCTGAAAAGCGGGATCATGGAGGTAGGCGACATCTACGTTGTCAACAAGGCGGATATGCCACACGCTGAGGTCACAGCTCTTCAGCTAGAGACCATATTTAGGGATGCGATGCGCGGAAAGTGGAAAGTTAGGATAATAAAAACATGCACATTCAGTGGGCAGGGAGTCGATACACTAGTCGAGCTACTCGAAGAGAGGCTAAGTCTTCTAAAGAAGACTAGCGAGTTCCGCAGTAGAGTGGAAGAGAGGAGATGGTTCATCGCTGAGCGCATCATGATGGACGAACTTTCCGAACGCATAATGGCGTTTCTATCAAGATCTAGGAGATCTCTTAGCATATCGGGAGCTAACCCGATAGAGTTGGGAAGGAGGCTGCTTCAAGGCTTTGTAGCAGAGCTATGTAGGGAGTAGTATCAGCCGGCGGTTCTACGCATCATCGATCATCCTGGTAGCCCACTCATCACCTTTAATAAACGCTAGCAGAGCTGGGGGCTGTGGATCGTATTAAGGGGCTCCTTATTATAGGTGTTCTTATCTTAGCGGGATTTCTTCTAAACCACTTCATGTTCTCTTTCGGTAGCGCATCTCATGGCACGCACACCACTGAGCATTCTCCTACTGTGACCAGGCCTACATGCGTGCTTAAGGAGGTTAGCGTGAGGAACATAACAATTTCGAACTACTACTATGGTGTAGTGACCCTCAAGCCCCTTACTCCCTTTGTCAAGGTCTTGGTTCTTCAACTTCCTTCAACTGTATCGATAGTTCTTCGCGGAGGGAATACGTCGAGGCTTTTAGTGTACTTAGCGATAGAGAGCGGTAGTAACGTAACTATAGTGTCACCGCAGCTCTATCGCTCAGCTAGCGGCTCAACAGCGTACTACTCGCTACTTCCTCCCGGCGTTGCTTCGGTTATCGTGCTCAACCCGTTCTCAAAGCCTATAACGGTGGGGATAGAGATAAGCGTCGAAGGTGGTGAGGGAGCAGGTTAATGAACGTGAGCAAGCTTGCGGACGCAGCTAGGGATCTTAGGTACCTTCTCGACCGTGGCTACAGGAGGGAGCGAGTTCTAGACATAATCGTTGAGAGGTACATGCTGAACAAGAGGGAGAGATCTGCTGTGTACCGATGCGTTCATTCGTCTTTGGAGGCAGCGGAGGTCCGTAGGAAGATCTCGCTAAGGGCCGAGAGCATTGCTGTAGATCTATTCAACTGCTTAATAACTATTGTTGCAATGATGCGGGGAGAGGAGTTCTTTCTATGCGATGACTGCTTGGTGAGAGACGTTAGAGGGTCGAAACTTAGGAAGAACGAGCATGAACTCGCAGAGAAAGCTCTAAGCATACTCTCCGCAGCTATCAGCATCGCGAAACCAAAGAGGCTTGCGATAGTCGCTGAGAAGCAGATTAGCAACAGCGCTATGTACGCCAACCTCCTTAGGAGAGAAGTGAAGTGCGAATCAGTCAATGTGGATGTTACCGAAGAAGTGGACTCGAAACTCATAGAGTTGTGCCGAAGAGGGTTCTGCGCAGCATCGACAGACATAGTCATTATCAGGAGATGCAGATGCATCTACCCACTAACCACGATCTGCATGCACATCCTCGACCTTAGGCCCTTGCTCGACTTCGCTAGCGTTCTTGGCAGCCCCTGCACAATGGCGTAGGGATACCAGCTTGTAGATACCCCAGCACAGCGATATGAATGCCGTGATCAACGGCACGCTGATCTCTATAGATGAGAAGTGGTTGCACAAGGCTCTAGTGCTCTCGGCGCAGGTTAGCACGAATACAAACGGTGGAATGAACCCCTTAACTACTCCAACGAACCTCCACATCTCAACAACTATGCCGGTGTAGCTAGATATGAGCAGCAGCGATACACAGCTGAGCCCCGCATAGGGAAACCTCTTTATAGAATTGATTACGTATACCACGATCGCTAGGTATAGGGCTGCTAAATGGATGAGGTTCAGCTTCTCTACAAGCTGTAGAGAGATGCTCGGTCGAGGCCCCACAAGCGCAATCGCGTACACGCCTAGGGAAAGAGCTATTACCGCTACGCAAGCTATCTTCAGCAAAGGCTCGCGCTCATCACCACTACCTTCAGAGCCGGTCCACTTCATCACATCAGCAAAGGGGGAGGCTTCCTCACTCCCTTCGGATGGGGACAGCAGCTCATCACCAGAAGTCTAGGGACTTTGCTAGGGGAGAAAAGCTTGGTGGGCCCGCGGGGATTCGAACCCCGGACCACCCGGTTATGAGCCGGGCGCTCTACCGGGCTGAGCTACGGGCCC
>JAADCV010000012.1 GCA_013154235.1 Thermoproteota archaeon
ATATACAGTCCCCAGAACCACAATAGCAAGAAAATGAGGAGAAAAACATATAAAACCCCAAACAAAAACCAACAAACAGAAGAGCATCGGGCTCCATAGCTCTAGGGTTTGGGTGAGCTAGTTTCTGCTTGTGGTAGGTCTAATTGTTTGAGGAGCTTGCGCTGGCTAGTGCTTGTATGTGGTGATGGTTCTGGCTATGCTTCTGGCGATGGCTGCATACCCGACGCAGATAGATACTGCTTCGGGGATTGCTGCTCCTGGAGGGATTGAGTATGCGAAGTGTGTTATCCATATTGATACAGCTGTTGATAAGCCTAGCCACAGTAGTATGCTCCTACCTCTAGTAGCCTCGATTCCCGTGAAGATTGCTAGTGCTGTGAAGAATGCTATCGATACGTAGAAGTGCAGGGGGCCGTAATTCTCGTTGATCACGGCTACGCATATCAGTAGGAAGCATGTTGTGTAGAGAGCTAGCCTCTGGGGTAGGTAGTTGGTGATAGCTCTAGCTGCTAGAGCTAGCATGTAGCCTCCTAGAGCTAGACCTACGTTGAATATCGGCGCTACGGGGCTTGTTGTAGCCTTTCCGAGGTCGCTAAACGCGTTTCTCCAAAGGCTAAACGATGGGTACATAGCTGCCGAGACAGTTATTGTAGCAGCGGGAATCGCTAAAGCGGTCGCAGCTACTATAATGGATGATCTCAGGGATTCCCACCTCCATACTGGTACACTCTCTATCAGGGTAATAGTCTATTGATGTAAGTAGCTAGTCGAAGAGGTTTGCACAGTTCTTTGAGCGGAGCTTCCGCTAGCTATCGCTATGCATACGAGCACTAGGCACACCTCTAGTAATGGGATCGTGACTGAGGGTGTTGCTCAGAGGGCTGTGCAGAGCGTAGCGATAGAGAGCGCAGTTCGCTGCAGCAGCCTTAGGGGGTCTAGGCTTATTGAAAGCGAGGATCTTGAGAGGGCTGTGGTGGGTCGTTTTAAATGTGGGGCGGTTAGGCTCTTAGCGCTAGGTCTATCCCAAAAGCTATGGCTAGGGTCGTTGCCATGAGTGTGGCTATGTAGGTAGCCCCTCGTCTAGCTCCGAGGATCCTGATCATCGTTATCATTGAGGAGGCGTTCGTCGCTGGACCCAGTATGAGCATCACTATCGCGCCGCCTACGCACATCCCCTTAGCTAGGAGGGCGTGCACCATCGGTATGGCCCCAACGGAGCATATGTATAGCGGAGCTGCTATCGCTAGAGCAACTAGCACACCCATTGGAAACTCTAGGAACCTAGACGCTACTGAAGGTAGCAGCAGCGCTATGGCATTCGCTACAGCTAGGCCTAGAGCTATCCACGGAACCACATCTCCAAGAGTGTGGGCTAGAGCTAGCGCAAAGGCTCTAGCCCTCGAGAGCTTCCTCATCGACGAATGAATAGCGTGGTGGCAGTGATGGCAGTGAGCATCGCTAGCTAGAGGCCCGAGCCTAAGGCTCGATCCAGCGCCAACAGCTCTAACAGCTAGGCCAACAGCTATGGACGATGCTATGGCGGTAGCCACGTAGAGCGCCGTGAACCTAGGGCCAAGGATAGCTATCGAGAGAGCTATCGAAACCGGGGATATCGCTGGAGCCGACACAACGAAAGTGGCTATCGGAGCAAGCGAAGCCCCAGACCTCCGAAGCCCCGAAGCTATAGGCAGCACCGTACAGGAGCACAGCGGTATCGCTAGCCCAAGAACCGAGGAGAGAACTATAGACCTAAGCCCACCACCCATAACCCTAGAAACAACGCGAGAAGGAACCAGCACCTGGATCGCAGCGCTAACAACAGAGGCTACGAGAAGAAGAGGCGTGAGATAAGCTAGCTGCTCACCGGTCTGACGAAGCACGAGCACCAAAGCGCTGGCGATATCCATTCTAAGCACCCGTGAGTCCACGTAGGTGTATCGCCCAGCCGCTGTAGGCTACGCAGCAGCCACGCACTTAGCACTTCACGCTAGCTAAACGGACTTAAATCTGACAGCAATCCAAACCATGGTTAAGCAAAGCATTGATTAGCTAAGGCGCTACTGCACGAAGTCTACAAGCTGCGTATTCTCTAGGAGCGCGATACGGTGGCTACGAAGATCGGAGGTCTATGGCTCTACCGCTTGGCGTGGGTCGATAGAAGCTTTATCCTCACCCTTTTCCTAACCATGTCTCTGGTCATCGCCTCGAGCTTCTTTCTCATCTCTCTAGCTATGTCCGGTTGCTGATCAGCTATGTTGTTTAGCTCTAGAGGGTCTCTATCCATATCGTAAAGCTCTTCGATACCTCCGTGCACCGTGTTGCAGTACCTACATAGTGCTGCCTCTGGCGTTGGTGAGTAGATGTACTTGTACCTACCCTCTCTAAGCATGAACTTTCTCTCAGTGTACGCCTCCTCAGCATATACAAGGCTTCTGTTAGTGGACCCTACCTCTATTGCAGCAGTTAGATCCTCACCATCCAGAGTCTCGGGTCTAGGGTGCTTCACACCCAGCACACTTAGGATCGTCGGCACTAGATCGACGTGCTGCGCAAACCCACTCACTCTTCGATGATCCATGCCCGGTATATGGAGTAAGAGCGGGACTCTGACGCTAGGCTCGTAGAGACCGTGGTGATCGAACCAGATACCATGCTCGCCAAGGCTCTCGCCATGGTCCGAGGTTACGATCATAATCGTGTTGTCGAGCAGCTTTCTCTGCTCGAGGAACGACACTAGCTTCTCGATCTCGCGGTCGACGAGTGCTGCTGAGTACATGTATGCGCTGCAGATAGCATTGAGTAGCGTAGCCTCGCCAAACGTATCTACAAGCTTCTTAACCCACTCACCCCTCACCCACCTACTAAGGTCCCTAACCCTGTACCTAGCATCGATAGCGTGAGGGCACTCGAAGCTGCATCCATGCTCGACGCACTCGCTAAACCTATAGGGGATGTGAGTATCCCAGTAGTGAACCAGTAGAAAGAACCTCTTGCCCTCCAGCTCACCGATGATCTTCATAGCTAGCTCGGTAGCATCCTCAGCTAGGTAGGGAAGGCCTAGTCGTGTTCTTGCTGGAACCACTCTCCTGATCAGCATCTTCACGCGCTTAGGTAGGAGCTTCTTAATCGTGCTCACAGCGGTCCTCTTCTCGACCCTGCGTATGGGAGAGGCATAGATGTCGAACCCAATTCTATGCCACCTCCCTAGATAGTCCACCGCAGCGGTAGCGTACCCCAGTTTCTTCAGAATCTTTTGAATGAAATCCACAGCCCCCACGCATGCTAGGTGCCTAGGCTCGACCCTCTCACCGTGCTGAACAACGCCGTGAGTAAGAGGGTAGAGACCGCTGAGCATAGACGTTAAGCTAGGATCTGTGGTATTGGTAACTGAGTAAGCGTCCTCAAGAACAACACATCTAGCGCTAAACTTGGATAGGAACTGCATGTGCTCAAGTACGTCCCTCCTAAGAGCGTCTATCACGATCCATACAATATTGTACGGATTCAAGGTTTTATGCCTATGCAGTACAGCTACAGCATGCTCTAAAATGCTTACGCCCCTAGCAAGATAATCGGTCTATAACACGAACCTAGCGCGCAGCACTCTAGCAGCTCACGATCATGGGTAGACCACAAATGCATTGCTTCTAGCAATACGGGCTCGCGAAGCCTCCTCCAATTGAAGTCTTGCAGAATCGGTACTAGATCAAGTTCAGTAAAACCCTATACAATTCTCGAGACGTAGTACGTAGATAATCCTAACGTATACACTCATTTAAGAATAGGAGATGCAGATACTACACTAATACTCATCTCCTTCAATTGATTGCAGTTGCCTACACGCTGCTTGTGCATCGAGGCGAGCCACGCGAAGATGCTGCTATTACATACAGCACCTAAGAATTACCTAAGTATCTAGAATGCTTTGATAGGCTGGTAATTCGTACTCTAGCTGGGTTTAGTGATGCGGGTGCCTTTCGTTGATAGGGTTGGCGAGATTGAGTTTCTCTCGGAGCTAGCTGAGAGGGGCTCCCCCTTCCCCCTATTCATATATGGTCCTGAGGGCTGTGGGAAGACTAGGCTTCTCGAGGAGCTTCGCGACTCGCTTAAGGCCCAGGGATTCCTAGTGCTCTACCTAGATGCGGAGGAGAGTGATTTGGGTAGGGCTCTGAGAGGGTCTTCGAGAGAGCTTGTAGATGCTGTGGCTAGCGTGGTTAGTGGTTTTGAGGGTGCTCTGGGGAAGGTGGTTGCTCTAGCGATAGCGAAGGTTGTAGAGGCTTACGAGCATCGATACAGGTTCCGTGGGAAGAGGGTTGTTATCGCGGTTGACGAGGTTGTTGAGGGTATCGGGCTTGGCGAGGTGGAGAGGTACGCTAAGGTTCTACACGACCTAGCGAGGGATGTTGTTGAGCTGGGCGCGGAGTCAATCCTAATCATCGCCACAACTAGCGAGGAGGCCTCTAGAGATGCACTGTCTAGGCATAGCTACCTACACCTATCCTACCTATGGAACCTAGGGGAAGAGGCTTTCGAGGAACTAGCACGCGCGTTGGGAGCTCCTAGGGATGCGGTCGAGGAGCTCTATGAGCTTACGAGCGGCAACCCTAGAGCGCTTATAGACATCGCTACGAGGAGCTGGAGAACAGGTTCGTGGCTAGAAGCTATCTATGCAGAGAGGATCAGGCCCCTTAGATACGAGAGGATCGTTGCTGCACACGTAGATGATCTTGAGAGAATCGTTGAGGATCCAGACAACGCATCGAATGCGGATCCAGAGCTGAGAAAGCTGCTAATAGAGAGGAACTTGATCACGTACCTAGGAAACCCACTAACCCCATCAACAAGACCTAGACCGAGCGCAGAGATGGGTATAGGCAACGAATTTGCGTGGCAACTCAACGCCTATAGACTGCTAATAAAGGATAGACTTATACCCCAGCTACATAGAGAGTAGTCATCTAGTGCACCACGGTATCGAGTAGGCTTGAGAGCAGGGAGGAGGTTGGGGAGACGAGCTTGCTGCACGTTCTATGCTTCTTCTCCTCTCGCTTTCTTTGTCTCTATCTTCTTTAGCTGCCTCATGTACATCTCGTAGATTTCCTTGGTTGTCGTTGCTTCTCTAGGTGATTTGTCTGGCCTCCACCTGATGAATCTCGGGAACCTTATCGATATCCCTACGCCAGGCTTTACCCATCCCTTGCAGCAGGTGTGTATCGGTGATAGCGTTAGCTCGGCGCCTATGACCTCGACTACGAGGGCTGGCTCGAACCATACGTCTGCCTGAATCTCGCTATCTACCTTCGGGTGCTTGTATGGTATCCTGTAGGGCTCTAGCTTCTTGGGTAGCTCCGCTAGGTCCTCGTCTGTGAATCCCGATCCTACCTTGCACACTGTCTTGAATGTGTCTGTGTCTGGGTCGTAGGCTGCTACGAGGAGTGCTCCGTAGCTACCTGCTCTCTTGCCTCTTCCGTAGAAAGCTCCTACCACGACTAGGTCTACAGCGTCTGTCATCTCGCTCTTGTAGTCCCTCTTGTACTTGACCCATAGCCACCCTCTAACTCCTGCCTGGTAGATCGAGTCCTTGTGGAGCGCTTTAACGACTAGCCCCTCGCACCCGCTCTCTATTGCTTTGAGGAAGAAGTTCTCTAGCTCCCTAGGATCCTTTGTCACTATTCCTTCAGCTAGCTTGAACTCGAAGCACTCGTCGATTATCTTCTGCAGCCACTCCCTCCTCTCGGGAAGCGGCTTTACCGTTAGGTCGTTTCCGTCTACGTAGAGGCAGTCGAAGAGTCTTACGACCACTGGGTACTCCTTCATTGCCTCGTAGATATCCTTCTTCCTCTTCCTATGCATGAGCTCCTGGAACGGTCTGAAGTCCCCGGTGTTGGGGTCTATGGCGACTATCTCTCCCTCGACTATCGCTTCCCTAGCCCTGATCCTCTTCTTCGCTAGCTCCACGACGTCGGGGTACTGGCTCGTTATGTTCTCGAGCCTTCTCGAGAATATGATTATCTCGTCTCCCCTCTTGTGTATCTGCGCCCTCTCCCCATCGTACTTGAACTCCGCTAGAGCAGGGGTCCCGGTCTTCTCGAGGATCTCTCTAGGGTCGCTAGCTCGCTCAGCGAGCATCGGCCTTATGGGTATGCCGGGCTGGGGCTTCATCTCCTTGAGGGCAGCCTCGCCCTTCTCGGCTAGGAGCTTAGCTATGTAGCCTAGGTCGGGGTGTATGTTGTAGGCTCTCTCGACAACGTCCCTCGTGGTCTTGAACGTTACTGCGAGAGCATCCATTATGGTGGCGTCTCCCACCCCTAGCCTGAGCCTACCCTCGGCGAACCTAACGATGTACTTAGCCTCCCGGGGCTCAGCCTCCATGAGAAGCCCGGCGAGGAGCTTGATCTTCGTATCCCTACTCCCCTCACCCTGCGCCATAGCTATCTTGACGAAGGTGTTGTACACCTCGTCTATGGTGAGCTTCCTCTGCTGCACCTGGGCCCCCTTCATGAAGCTGAGGAGCCCCATGGTCTTCCTAGGCTTCGAGAGCTTCAGCTTCTCAACAACCTTACCGTAGTCGCCGAGCGCCTTGTAGAGCTTCTCAACCTCTAGCTCCGAGACCCCGGTTGCTAGAGCTATAGCCTTCTGGATACCCTTCTCACCCAGCCCTAGCTCTGGCAAGCCCTTCCAGTCAGGCCAGAGGATCCCCTGAAGGAAGTACACGACCTTGTCTATGCACTCCTTAGGAGTCTTCCTAAAGAGCATCGCTAGGGTAGCAGCCTGCTGGATCTTGCTAGGGGTCTTCTCAAGGATCTCGAGGGTGTTAGCCACCTCGCTAAAGAGCAAGCTCACCCCCATCCCCAGAAGCTATATAGCTTGCAGCGATTATAGAGTGCGAGGCTCGATGATGAGAACCCGGCAAAAAGGTAGGGTTTCCGATGCCTGCTCAGAGTTGCGCTGAGGAGCTCTACTTCTTGCTGAAGACGTCTACCAGCGACCCTATGAGCTGACCCGGTATGTTGGGCTCGAAGCGCGCTACGACCACGCACTTGCTCTCGCTGTGAACCCTAACTATCCTCCCCCTATACACGTTGCCATGTCTATCAGCTGCAACCACCTTGGATCCAACGAAGCTGTGCACCTGCTTGGGATCTACGAAGAGCTGGATCAGCACCTGGTTGTTGTACTGCCTCGCGCTCCCCCTCCTATACCCAACTATAATCCCTCTAGCAACAGCCTCGCTCCTCTCGCTCATCTATGCGCCACCGAGGAGAACGGGTTTGAGCGCGTAGCTAAAAACTGCGTTAGTTAATGCAGGGAGGGCTGCAGGAAGGCGCTTCAAGAAGGGTTTGGTTAGGCGGAGCCAGCTGCTGGAGCGCTCGCCTTCTGCTGAACCGTGCTGAGCATGGGTAGCTCCGGGAACTTCTCCTTCATTCTCTGCTCGGCTACGATCTTCGCCTCCTCCAGTATCTTCCTCGCCTCCGGCGAGGCGTAGATGTCTGCGCCTACCGGCATGCCCAGAGCCTCTCCCGTTGTCAGCACCACGTCTCTCAGGCCCTCCTCCACATCGGATAGCTCTAGCGATATCTCTGGCATGATGCCTCTGAGCATGTTCCTCAGCTCCTTGATCACTCCGACCACTGGCGCTAGCCCGCTCATTACGTCTCCCATGGTCAGCACGGTCTCTATCCTTAGCGCTACCTGCTCAAGCGCTACCTGGGTAACGGTCAGCTGCTTGACTAGCTTCCTTATCTCGGCGATCTCGTTAGCGTACATCACTGCCCTAGTCTCGTCGCCCTGGGTGATCGCATCGACAACCCTCTCGAACAGCATCCTGTCCCTCTCCCTGAGCCTCTCTATGAACACCTCTAGCCTGCTGACCATAGCCCTGATCTTGTAGTTCGCTATCACAAGCCTCTGCTTGATGGGGGCCTTCTTAGTGAATATATCGCGTAGCTTCTCGCCGACAGTGGGCCCGCCGGCCCACCTCTTCTCGAAGTCTTTGAGCGACATGGTTTCGGACCCGATTAACACCCTCGCTATGCGATGCCTAGTTAAACCCCCAGACCCGTAGTACCTAATCGCAGCAGTTGAGCTTCGGGTGCTGAGCTAAAGCGCTCGACACCTCTTATACTATAGCACTCAGCCCAGGGGGAGCCGGGGAAGGGTAACACCCCTCTGCCCCTGGTACCTACCTCCGTAGGGCCTCTGTATAGGGCTCGACACCTTCGAGAACACCACGTGTAGAAACCTCGTGCCAGCCCTCAGCTTTATCGGGAAGCTCGATCCGCAGAGCTCTATAGTTATCCTACCCTCGAACCCACCATCTATTATAGTTGGGGGCATGAGCAGCCCTAGCCTAGCGAACGTGCTCCTAAGCTCGACGAACGCCATGAGCTCCGGAGGAACCCTAATGTACTCAACGGTCGTGAGGAGGTACCTCCCCATGGGCTTGACCACGAACTCCTCAGCTCTCCAGCACCTGTAGAACCTCGATAGGTCTACCGATGGGGAGTAGGGGTCGAGAACCTCGTCAACGCTCTGAAGCTCGCAGACCTCGTCACCTAGCCTGAGATCCAGCCCGTTCTCCCTCACGATCTCCTCGCTGAACGGCTCTATCACGAGCCTGCCGCTCCTAATGTAGTTAACTAGGTCGAAGTCCGAGAGTATCATGCCTCAGCACCTTGCCCAGTCATCACTGCTCAAGTCGCCAGCTTATCATCACTGGCCGCACTTCTCTCTCCACTCCCTCACTAAATCCCTCTCAACAACTTCGCCCCCTGGCGAAACCTCCTGGAATACCCTAGCGCTGTAAACCTCTATCCTAGTCCCTGGCTCTAGCCAGCAGTCCGGGTAGAGCCCAGCCTTCAAGCATCCCTCAGCTAGAAACGTCTCAACATCCCAGCAGTAATCGACAGGCACCTGCGGTAGCAGAGTACCGCTGAACCACCCCCTACTAACGATTATCCCATGCCTACCTATCACTATCTCCTTCCTAGGGTTGGAGACAGGTCTAGGCGTTGAGAGCACGGATACCTCGATAACCACGGACCCAAGCTCATCTAGAGTCATAGGCGGGAACCTCGGATCCTCGGTAGCTGCAGCTATAGCCGCATTGATCACGCTATCCACGAGAGGGTACACGGGCTTCAGAAACCCTATGCATCCCCTAAGCTCCTTCCCACTAGGCGTGAAAGTCTCTATAGTTACGAAGCTCATTCCTAGCTTCCTCAGCTTCGGAGGGGTTTCAGGAGGAGCCTCCATCCTCCTACGGCTCTTTAGGTACTCCTCTATAGCCCTCCTAGCTAGCCTAACTAGGAACACACCCTCGCCAAACTCTAGCTCCTCCGGCTGAACAACGCCCTGCAACCCCTGCACCCAACACACTCTATCGGCTCATCGGGACTAGAAGGCTCACGCCCTAAAGCACGCCCCACCAGCGCTACGAAGAAGCCCTGCGCATCGAAGGAGGTGTGCGCCCGTTTAAACTAGATCTCTGAGCTCTCCTCGCTGCTCTCCGAAGCTACGGGGGCTCGCTCGCGAAGAGATAGCCTAGCGATTATCTTAGCGCGCTCGCTTCTAGCAACCTCAAGCACCTGGTCTATAGATCTCCAGTGCCTACCCCTCCAATACACCTTGCCGCACCTTGGACATACCCAGAACTCCTTGTATCTAGACGCGATAGCTGGGCTAACCTTGCCCCCTACCTCAGCTAGAGACGTGGTTCTCCTCAGCACAGCGTTGCACTCAGGGCACCTCGTGTCGTTCGGGTCGAACTCTAGCCTAATGCCGTACCTAGCTGATAGCTGGGCTAGAACCCTCTCGATGCTCGGATCCTCGACGAAGAAAGCTCGGAGCCCCCTCTTCCTAGCTCTCCTAAACAAGCCTAGGTCTCGAGTAAGCAGTATCCTATCCTCGTCGTGAGCTATCTTAAGTAGCTTCCAGTCCTTGATACTCCTGTAGTACAGCGTATCGTAGCCGAGAAGCCTCAGCCACCTAGCTACGTGCCCAAGCATCGAGTCCGCTACGAATCTCGGGTAGCTCGGCATCTCCTAGCGCCTACGAAAACGGCGCTCCGGGATCTATATACGGATAGCCTACCTCTTACTATAGTCTAGGAGCGTTCTCCTCGCGAGCCTCCTAAACGTTGCCCAGCTCCTCCTAACTATAGGAGGTATCTCTCCCTTCGCAACGATTTGCTCAAGCCACTCCCTAGTTCTTGGATCAGAGGGGTAGCCGCTTCCGAAGTCTCCGTAGACCCTCTTGAGGTTGTCTATGTGCCAGTCCCTAAGCACCTTCGCGACAATGCTCGCTGCCCCCACTATAGGGTACTTCGCATCAGCCCCATGCTCAGCCACGACCCTAGCCTCGATCCCTAGACCTCGCAGAGTCTCGCTAATCCTACGCGTAGCTCTAGCTGGATCTCCAGCAGCGTCTACGTACACCTCTACGTAGTTAGGCATGGCTCTAGCTGCGACTAGCTTCACGGCTCTACAAACCTTCTCTAGGAATAGCTCGTTCAGGTTCCTAGAGTCTATCTCTTGGGGTGTGGCTCGCACGACGGCTACGGCTCTAGCTATGGAGAGTATCGATCGGAATACGCGCTCCCTCCTAGCTCTATCCATAGACTTGCTGTCCCTAGCTCCGCAGGCTCTCAGCTTGGGTAGGTCGCTAGGCTCGATAGCTACGCACGCAACAAACATATCTCCTACAACTGGACCCCTCCCAGCCTCGTCAACACCTAGGGCTAGCCTAGGCGTAGACAAGGATCCACGACCTCAGCTCCCGCACTATGCTAGCTATGCTCGAGATGTCTGACTCAGAGCCATCTAGCTTCTTGAAAACCTCGAACACTAGGAACCTAGCGCATCTAGACACCTCCTTAGCGAATGCCTTGGGATCCAGCATATCTCCCCTGATCTCCAGATGCGTCTCCAGCTTCTTTCCCCTAGCCCTAACTCCGTGGAGGTGGATCGCAAGCACCCTATCCCTACCTATGGCCGATACCCACCTAGCTAGCATGTCGTGCATCTTCACCTCTCTAACAGCTCTCTGGGGATCCTCCTCGAAGCTGTAGGCATGCGCAACATCTATGCATGCGTAGGCTGGGGGCTCGACGATTCTAGATAGCTGATCCACCCTACCGCAGCACGGATCCCCAACGTTCTCCACAGCTAGGTAGAGCCCCAGCTCCTCAGCTGCCTTAGATAGCTCAGCTACAGACCTCCTAGCAGCATCTACGCACCTCTCGAAGAGCCTACCCCTGCACACAGGCTGCGAGCTAGTTACGTGGAGAACCACGTAGAGTGCCTCAACCCTATACGCGTTCCTAACAACCTTCTTAGTGATCTCTACGCTAGCAGCCCTAAGCTCTTCTAGCGGCGACGCTAGGGAGATCTCGTGCCAAGGGGCGTGAATGGATAGCGTGAACCCTCGCTCCCTACACACCTTGGCCATAGCCTCGAAGCTCTCGAGCTCGGTCACGCCAAAGGGGAAGTCAGCGCTTATCTCAGCGTGGTTGATCCCTAGGGTCTGAGCCTCCTCCAAAAGCTTCTCTAGCCTCCGAAGATCGCGGTGCCACAGGTTTATCCCTAGCCTAATCATTCTCCATACCCTATGCCTAGCTCCTCGAGCACCCTCAGCAGCGCATCTGAAGGAGCTTCGAGCGTAGCTGTCACCTCTCGAGCTATGGTTCTGTACCTATCGGGATCCCTAGAAAAGCCCTTGATCAACTCGATAGCTTGCAAAGCGCTGCTAGCCCTAGCGTGGGGCAGCCCTAGAGCCTCGACGAAGTCATCCACGTAGAGCCTAGATGGGTAGAGGCAGATCCCTAGCGTGCCTAGGAGAGCTGCCTCTCGAGCCATCGATCCGCCGCCAGTCACAACAGCTAGAGCGTGGTAGGTTAGGTCAGCACCGTCGACACCTCTAGACCTATCAACGATAGTGAACCCTCTGCTTCCAGAGAACCTCTCTTGCAGCTCGTCTCTCGCGTACCTAGGCATGTACACGACGCTTAGCCCCTCTCCTAGGCACCACTCAACGATTTTCGCAACCTCGCTCAGCACCCTCGAGCCCCGAGAGCCGTAGTAGGACGCCCTGACCTCCGGAGGCCTAACAACCACGTAGCTCCTCTCCTCGAGGCCTAGCTCCTTCAGCGAGGCTCTCGAGGGCTTGAAGAGCTTTAGCCACTCGACCTCGTCGACACCCCTATACATCTCTACGTGCGTGCCGGGGAGCGTGAACCTCGTGATCTCCCTCATCGGTATGCAGCTAGGCGCGACCACAGCTGTTGCTAGAGGTAGCGAGAGCCTCGATGGATGGACGCTGTGGGGGCTATCGGTGAAGGCTATGTAGGGTATGGCGAGTCCGTAGGCTAGCCTTGCCGCGCTAGGATTAGGGTATGCTAGAAGCATGCTGCAGCCCTCGACAACACTCGCTAGAGCCTCGATCCTCCTAGCCTCCTCAACAACCTTCTCCCTAAGGCTATAGCCGTAGCCCCCCGCAACGATAGGGTCTATGCCTAGCCGGCGGAGCGTAGCCACTGTATAGTCGTAGTCCCTAGCCGTGAAGAGTATTTCGAACCCCACGAGCCTCCTAGATAGCGCTGCGAAGAGCCTAGCCTGCTTCGGTGTCAGAACGTCTATCCACACCCTAGGCAATTCCTAGCACTCCCCTAGCCGCGATCGATTCACGACCTATTTTACCTCTAGCTCCCCACGACTATTTCGAGGGGATTCAGATGAGCGACCTCTTCGCCAAGAGGAAGCTTTTCGGAACCGACGGCGTTAGGGGGATAGTGAACGAGAACTTCGACGTGTTCTTCGCCTCGAGGCTAGCCATGGCTATAGCTAGCTACTTCCCTCCCGGGAGCCGAGCGCTTGTCGGTGGAGACGCTAGGGTTGGGAACCCAGCTATATACGGGGCTGTTCTAAGCGCTCTAGCAGCATGCGGATCCAAGGTCTACGACGGTGGTCTAGCCCCAACCCCGGCTATCCAGCTAGCGGTTAGGGACATGGGGTTCGACTACGGGGTCGTGGTTACAGCTAGCCACAACCCGCCGCAGTGGGTAGGGATGAAGCTGATACTGAGCGACGGGATCGAGGCCCCGGTTAACGTGGAGCTAGAGGTTGAGAGGCTGTTCTTCGAGAACAGGTTCAGGAGGGTTCCATGGCACGAGGTTAGGGGTATCGAGAAGCTGCCTACGGTCAACGACCACTACGTGGAGGCGATCAAGAGGCACGTCGATAGGGAGAAGATAGCTAGGAAGGGGCTTAGAGCTGTTGCTGACTGCGCTAACAGCGTCGCAGCGCTAACCACTCCAAGGCTGCTGAAGGAGCTAGGGGTCAAGGTGATGAGCGTGAACGCCGATCTCGGGATTCCCTACAGGAACTACGAGCCTGCCCCCGAGAACCTAGAGGACACCGCTAAGGTTGTGAAGGCTCTGAACGCGGACTTCGCAGTCACACACGATGGCGATGGTGACAGAGCTATATTCATTGATAGGAGGGGTAGGGTGATACCGGGGGACGTCTCTGCAGTGATACTCATAGACTACATAGCTAGGAAGAGGCCAGATCTACCGAAGAGGGTTGTGACAGCGATATCAACGAGCCACTTCCTCATGAAGGAGAACGTCGAGCGCAGGGGAATAACCGTTATATGGACGCGCGTAGGCTTCGTGAACATAGCTAGGAGAATCAAGGAGCTCGGCGGAGCCCTAGCGGGATTCGAGGACAACGGCGGTTTCGGCTACGTGCCTCACCAGCCAGTTAGGGACGGGGGTATGAGCGCGGCGCTGATGGCTGAGCTACTAGCTGAGACCGGTAAGGATCTAGCGGAGCTCGTAGACGCCGTGAGGAAGCCAACGATAATAAGAACCAAGGTGCCTCTACCCGACAGGTCTAGGGTTCCAGAGGTGTACCGCGTGCTCAAGTCTAGGTACGGGGGTAAGGAGGTTATAGAGATCGATGGGCTCAAGGTGATAGCTGACGACTACGCGTTCCTAGTGAGGCCAAGCGGAACAGAGCCCATAATGAGGATAACCGTAGAGTCCTGGAGCTCCGACCTAGCTAACGAGCTAGCTGAGGAGCTTAAGAGGATAGTTACCGAGGTCATAGGATCGAGAGCATGAAGTACAGGCTGCTCAACTTCATAGCGTGCCCCTACTGCAAGGACAAGGGCTTTCCGCTGAAGCTCGTAGTTATAGACAGTAGGAGGTACGAGAACAGGGTTCTTCCAAGTGATCTACCTAGGCCGCTGTGCGACCTGTACTGCGGGTACAGGAACGAGATGGTGAAGAAGGAGCAGGAGTATCCTTGCGATGAGTGCATCAAGATAGAGATAGTCACCGGGCTGCTCATCTGCCCATCGTGTAACCGCTGGTTCCCGATAATAGACGAGATACCTAGGCTGCTCCCAGACGAGTACAGGAAGAAGGAGGAGGACGTGGGGTTCCTCAAGAGGTACGAGGATAGGATCCCCGACGAGGTTAAGGAGAGGGGCAAGCCATATAACTTAAAGAGTTGAATGTGGTTAGAAGGATAAAAGCTCGTTACCGCAACACACGTACTCGGCGGGTGTGAAACTCGATGAGCTACAGGTTCTTGGAGAACCTAACGCAGTGGGTAGAGATGCAGAAGAGGGCTAAGAACGCCTTCCAGAGCGTCTACGAGAAGGTTAAGCATGGAGATAGGCTGGACCTAATACTCGCTACTAGGGCAGCGTTCCAGCACATGATAAAGACCCTCAGAGCCTTCGACAACTGGCTGCAGGATCCGCTGATAATAAGCCACATGCCTAGGGAGTACCTAGAGGAGGTCTGGGACGTAACCTACAAGCTTCTCCTAACGCTGCTAGATCTAGACATTAAGCACACCTCGACGTTTAGGGACCATCTAGAGAAGCTGCAAAAAGAGGGTAGGTTGAACCCCATAGCTATGGCGGGCCTCGGAAGCAGTAGGGAGGGTAGCGATAGGGAGGAGATAACGCTATCTATGTAGCTTACCTCCTGCCTTTCCTACCTCCCCTACCTACAGCTAGCTCGACCTCAGCGTCTATGGGGGCTATCTTCGGCTTGAGCTCTTCGACAGCCTCTAGAACCTTTTTGGTTAGCTCGTCGCCAAGCCTATTCTTCTCTAGGAACTCCAGCCCGTTGCTAGTAACCTGGAGCTTCCTAGTCCTAGGCTCGTTCTCGATGAGTCCGACGTAGAGGAGGGCCCTCAGATCCTCTAGAACCTCCTTGGATACGGGCTTGCCCCCTATAACCACGAAGTTGTAGCCTAGGTCTATACCCTTCTCCTCCTTAAGCAGGTATAGGAGGTGAGTAAGAGCCTTCTCGCTTATTGGTCCCGCGCTCTCGATTATCTGCAGAAGCCTCATCTTCCTCTCGTCCCTCTTGATATCGTCTAGCGTGATCACCTGCATGCTGAAGGTCTTGAGCTCCTTGGACTTCTGCTGCGCGGGCATCTAACCACCTCCTAAGCCTATACCTAGCGAGCGATAATAAGCTGCTACCTAAGACGCTTCATCTCCTCGCTGTACCTAGCGAGCTCGCTAGCTTCAGCACCATAGACATCCGGAGGCAGCTCCTCTCCTCCCTCAGCGCGCTCCACGCTAGCGGGCTGAGGGCTGGGCGTGGGCTGAGGAGGCTGCTCGCTAGATACAGGTGCTGTAGGGGGAGGCAGCTTTTCCCTAGCCTCCTTAGCCTTCTCGATCACTAGATCGATAGAGCTCGAGAGGTTCAGGAGAGCTAGTAGCGCCCTACGGTAGCTCCTAACGGATATCAGCGCGACGAAGCCGCTTGCGGCTAGCGATGCTGCGACCCCTATGCATGCCCATGCAATGGCGTGGTTAGTGGGGGCTATGGATGCGCACTGCGCTAGCGGTGCAACGGGTAGGGCTGGGAGGAGGATGAGCATCATGTTCATGCCTAGCAGGATCCCGAATATGGCTACGGAGCACACGAATATCGTGAAGAGCGTTGCGACATCGCTAGGGATAGACGAGGGGGAGAGGAATATTGCTGAAACAACGCTCAGCGTTATGAGGCTAAGAGAGTAGATGAGTACGAGGAGCTTTAGGGTTAGGCTAGCCTTGACGCACCTAGGGATCCACTTCCTAGCTAGCTCCCGGAGCTCAGAGGCTAGCTCCTTTAGCCCGAGACCCTCCCCTGGCGAGAACCTGCTCAGAGCGCTAGCCATCTCCTCAACCATTCTAGCCACCGCTGGAGTCACGAGAACTCCCTCGACGCTCTCGAGCTCCCTCGCGACCGCCTCTATCTCCTTAGCCTCCTCGATACCTACGGAGCTGAGCTCGGATCCCAGCCTATAGAGCTGCTTAGAGACTCTCTCTATTATCGCGCTCACGCTCCACCCCTCTAGCCCCTAGCCTTCACCCGAGTAGCTGAGCTAGCGCGGAGCCTAATACGCGGAGCACACCGTACCACGCCCTAAACATCTCTATGAGCTCCTCCCTATCCAGAAGCTCGAACACCCTAAGAACTAGGAATGCGTAGACGAATGGGGTTAGCTGCACGGCGTAGAAGCTGTACTGCGTGTGCGAGCCCGCGAACCATATAGCTACGTAGCATATCCATAGACCCATGAATAGGAACCACGCGTACCTAGACACGGGCTTCCTCTTCGCGAGGGCCGGAATGGAGAGGAGGGCTAGTATGAACGACGCTGCGTAGAAAGGCACGAGCCCTTGAGCGTAGATAGTCTTATCATCGTATATGTAGAGCGGGAACGAGTTCACTCCGAAGAACCAGTCCAGAGGCGTTGATGCAGGTGGGCAGCTGGGTCCCACGCACTTTGTCGAGAGGTGCCACTCTATAGCCCCTACCACGCTCTGACTGAACCAGCTCGAGAACCCTAGGTACTGTATGAGCGGTATCGACACCACGACCAGGATAGCCATGAACGCTAGTCCCGTGAGCCCAGTGTAGAGAAGCACATCCGCGAATATGTATAGAGGCCTCTCCCCCCTCCTAAGATCCTCGTGAATCACGTAGGCTAGGAGGGGCACGAGAGCGAATATCCCGTTGAACTTGAAGCACGCTGCTACAGCTGTAGCCACGACAGCTGCCCTAAACATCCTCTTAACGACGAAGAGGAGGGCTAGGGCTGTGAACGCAGCCACGAATATGTCTAGCATGGCTAGGCTCGACATGACCCTCGACAGCGGGTCTATCGCTGTTAGGAACGCTGTGAGCAGAGCAGCTATCTCGTTCCTAGATATCTCCCAGACTATCAGAAACGCGAGCACGACGAGCATAGCCCCGCACGCTATCGAGGGTATCCTCCAGAAGACAGGTCTATCCCCTAGGAACGCGAGGCACGCGGCTATGAGGTACTTGGCTAAGGGAGGGTGCTCTAGGTTGAGGTACTGGTCTAGGTTCTGGGAATCGCCTATGGGCCACCCAACTACTACGTCCCTCGCGTGGGTAGCGTTCGCGAACTCCTCGATGAGCTTGAGGCTGGGGGCCCTAACGTAGAGCGCTGGAAGCTTGCTGTAGCAGTAGCTAGAGCCGCACTTGTATAGCACTAGCTGGAGCCCGAAGCTCTTAGCAAGCTTGGCAGCCTCGTCGAGCTGGCTAAAGTTGTTGTAGATGACCGATGCGCCTAGAGGCCTCACCTTGGGGTAGGTGTGGAACACCTTTATCAGTATGTTCCTAGCTGCATCAACGTACCACACCTCGTCAGACACGTACCCCTTAGCCCCGCTCTGCATGCTCTCTATCTCGTGCTGCTCGAAGAAGAGAGCCTGCTGCACGCTTAGATAGACGTGGAGCGCCACGATAGCCACGAGGATAGCTATCGTTACCGCCCGACGCCTATCCAAGCTCTTGCCCGCTCGCTCGTTCGAGACGCATCTATTTATAGATCGAGCTCAGAGCCCTCGAAGGGGTAAGGAGCGTCTTGGATCGCGGGCTAGCGCTAGTGCTGCTAGCCGCGGTGCTGTGCTCAGCAGCCTCGATAGCTATCCACTACCCCCCGCTCCGCATAGGCTACAAGCTAAACGACTTCGGGATCCAGTACAGCGACATAGTCAACGGGATCTTCCTAGATAGGTTCAGCCCCCAGCTACCGCTCAACCCATCTAAGCTGCAGACCGAGTGGTTCAACCCCTCTAAGCTCCTCTCCCTCCTCAGCGGCGAGCCCGTATGCCCAGCCCCCTACATCGACTACCTCTTCGAGTACCCCCCGCTCGTCGGAGGGCTGTGGTTCGCCACGACATGCCTATCCATAGAGCTAGCGTTTGGGAAGGGTGTGCAGCCCCTTGAGGTGAGCAACGCTATTCGCCGAGCAGCAGACATAAACTTCCTCATCCAGTCATCGATTCTCTCCGCCTGCTTCGTAGCTCTATCAGCGGTCCTCTACAAGCTACTGAGGAGGCTTGGTAGGGACTGGAGGCGTGCCGTGCTCCTAAGCGTGCTGCCCTCGAGCGTGATGTACCTAGCCTACAACTGGGATGCTATCGTTGCGCTACTAGCTGTTCTAGCTATAAGCAGCTTCGCTAGCGAGCGCTACCTCAGGTCGGGCCTCTGCGTGGGGCTAGCGATAGCGACGAAGATCCTTGGCTACGCGCTAGCGATAGCCATGCTCTACGAGCTTGTGCAGAGAGCCTTTAAGGAAGGCTCCCTAGACAGCCTCAAGAGGTTCTGCATAGGGCTCGCGGCAGGGTGCGGAGTGCCGTTCCTAGCGCTAGCAGCTGCAGCACCTCAGGGGCTGTTCGCTATGTTTAGCCACGCAGCTTCGTGGTACTGCGAGAACTGCATCTACCTACCGTTCATAAGGAGCCCAACATCCCCAGCGCTTCACATAGTCGCGCTCTCGGTAACAGCTGTAGCGATGCTAGCTGTCCTAGCGCCGTCAATGAGGGGCCTCGAGTGCGTGTCGAGGGTATCGTTTCTAGCTATGTGCGTAGCCATACTCTTCAGCTACATCTTCGCTCCGCAGATGTGGCTAGAGCTCAGCCCTCTAGCGATGCTCGCCCTATCGTCAAGGGAGCTGAAGCTCTTCGTTGCGGGAGACGTGCTGAACGCTGGGATAATGCTAGCGTTCTTCAAGGACGTTGATCTTAGGGCGCTGCTACTGCCCTACGTCCCGGGTATGAGCCTCAGGTTCGATCCGTGGAGCCTCTCCTCTCCCGTGCAGTGGATAGCTATGGCTAGGAACGTGGTTCTGCTCTTCGTGTGGGCGAGCTGCCTAGCCTCGACCTACTCTAGGTGCCGCTGGGAGCGATATCCAAATACTTAAAACCGTTGCGTACAGTAACCCCAGCTTTCGGGAGAGAGCATGGCTGCGATTAGGGAGGTTGGTGGCGAGGAGAGGAAGAAGGCGATGAAGAGGATCAGCATGCATAGCCACATCAGGGGGCTCGGGCTCGACGAGAAGGGAGAGCCCATATACATAGCCGACGGGCTCGTGGGGCAGGTCGAGGCTAGGAGGGCTGCTGGCATAGTAGTCAAGATGATTAGGGAGGGCAAGCTCTCAGGGAGGGGTATTCTATTCGTTGGGCCTCCGGGCAGCGGCAAGACCGCTCTGGCTATAGCGATAGCTAGGGAGCTAGGCGAGGACACGCCCTTCGTAATGATCTCCGGCGCCGAGCTCTACTCGGCTGAGATGAAGAAGACCGAGGTGCTGATGAGGGCTGTTAGGAGCGCTATAGGCGTTAGGTTCAGAGAGATTAGGAGGATCTACGAGGGTGTTGTAAAGGACATAAAGTTCGCCATGGCTAGGCACCCCTTCAACCCCTACATCAAGGTGCCTAGGGCTGCGAGGATAACGCTAGCAACCAAAGACGAGGAGAAGACCCTTGAGGTAGGTGAGGAGATCGCGCTTCAGCTACTCGAGCTGAGGGTTAGGAGGGGAGACCTCATATGGATCGACGCTGATACGGGCGCGGTCCACAAGGTTGGTAGGGTCAAGGGTGTTGAGAAAGCGAGGTACTACGATGTTGAGGGGGTTAGGTACCGCGAGATGCCTAAGGGCCCCGTATTCAAGGAGAGGGAGATCGTTAGAACCGTATCCCTAAGCGACCTCGACGAGGCCGCTATGGCGCAGAGGAGGGCGTGGACATCGATATTCGGCGTAGGGTTAGTGGAGAGGGAGATAGATCCAGAGGTTAGGAGGCAGGTTGATGAGCAGGTTAAGAAGCTCATCGAGGAGGGTAAGGCAGAGCTAGTGCCCGGAGTGCTATTCATAGACGACGTCCATATGCTCGACATCGAGGCCTTCAGCTTCCTGACCAGGGTTATGGAGAGCGAGTTCTCGCCGATAATAATAATGGCTACGAATAGAGGCATAACGAGGATAAGGGGAACGGATGACGTTGCTCCGCACGGGATACCTCTGGATGTGCTCGACAGGCTGCTGATCATACCCGTAAGGCCATACACGCCCGACGAGATGAGGGAGATAATAAAGATAAGGGCTGATGAGGAGGACGTGGAGCTAAGCAGCAGCGCTCTAGAGGCTCTGGTGAAGATAGCTTCGGAGAGGAGCTTGCGCTACGCTATACAGCTAATGCAGCCAGCTAGGATAGTTGCTGAGAGGAAGGGTAGGAAGAGGGTGGAGGCTGAGGACGTTGAGGAGGTAGCGAGGCTATTCGTGGATGTGAGCCAGAGCGTCGAGTTCGCAAAGAAGTGGGAGAGCAAGTTCCTCAAGTAGCTCGCTGCAGAACCAAAGCGTTTTCTCCTCCTCCCGCTTCCTAGCCTAGCGGTGTAGCTGTTGATTCTCGTAGCTGTAGACCTTTTCGGAACCCTCATCCCGCTCGAAACTGATCACCTCGCGCACCGCATGCTTGCAGAGGCTGTGTGCAGGGCGGCTGGCTGCGACCCGAGGGAGTTTGAGGAAGCTTACTGGAGAGCTGTTGAGGTTGCTGGCGATAGCAGCCTAGCGGTATTCCGCTCGTTCGAGGAGCTCTGCAGAGCTAGGGGGCTTAGAAACGTGTTTAGTAGAGAGGAGCTAGAGTACCTCCACGCATGGAGCCATATAGAGGCTGCTCGCGAGATGGGCGAGCTACCCTACGCTAGACCATTCCTAGCCTCGCTAAAGGGGCGCGGCGCCATCGTGGGGGTTGTTAGCGATGCTGCTCCCGGCGTACCTAGGGGCATTCTAAGGGCTCTAGACCTCGATACCCTCGTTAACGAGGTTGTGGCTAGCGGTGAGTGCGGGTTTAAGAAGCCGGATCCGCGTCTCCTCGAGGCTCTCGTAGCTAGGGTTGGGGCTAGGCCTAGCAGGGTGATTGTTGTGGGTGACTCTCCTAGGGATGTCGCTATGGCTAGAGCATTCGGGGCTATCAGCGTAGCTCTAAACCCTGTGGACGGCGCTAGCTACGTAGCTAGGAACCTCGCTGAGGCTCTGAGAATAATCATAGAGATTCTAGAGGGTTAGCACCTTAACGCTCTCGCACCTAGACACCCATGCGAAGAGGTCCTCAGCGCACTTCATGTTGTTAGCTAGGTCAACAAGCTTCTCGAAGTCCTCTAGCGTTAGGTACGATACCCTGTAGAGGCACGTAGCCCCATCGACTCCAACAATGCACGTCTCGTACACGCCGTCGCTAAGCATGTTTATGGCGCTGAGGAGGTCGCGGTGAGAGGGTATGGAGGGGGCTCTAGGGTGGCTATGCGCGTATAGGGTGACCCTTGGCTTCCTGGGGATAGGTGTGACGACGCTCCTCTCGAAGCCCCTCATGAGAAACGCTCTGCAGTCCTCTAGAAGCATTAGAGCGTACTCCCTCCCCTCCAGAACCTTTGGAGCTAGAACGCTTAGGGAGAGCCTAGCACCGCGGTTAGCAGCCCATCTATACAGCGCCTCTCCACGGTCGCTGCAGTACGATTTCGAGACCCATATCCTCAGCCTAACCGACCCAACATCCTTCTCGATGAACCTATCTAGCTGCTGGGATGCACAGATCTCAACATCGACGCTACCCTCCCTAACCACAGCATTGATTCCGTAGACCTCTATGGACTCGGGTATCGAGTCTACGAATCTCTCGAGTTCGGATAGAACGGCGAACGCCTCGCAGGCTCTCCTAGCGAGCCTCTTATCTATCTCGGTGATCGACGTAGTAGCTCCACCGCTCGAAAAGAGGTTGCCTTAGCGAAAAAGCTACTCGCTCTCCGTTAGGAGCTTCAGGTAGTTGAGAACCTCCTTAGCGAACCTATCCGGGTTGAAGTACCAGGCCGATCTGTAGGCGTACTTCCTTATCGTAACTATCTCCTCCTTAGGTGCCTGCAGCAGCTTGTTTACGTAGATAGCAACCTCATCATCGTTCTCGAAGGTGAAGCCGTTCCTACCCTGCGTTATTAGTTCAGCTAGCCCGGATCTCCTCGGCAGTATGGGTATAGCTCCCTGGCTCATGGCCTCGACGGGAGCCATGCCGAAGTGCTCTCCTATCCTCATGTGCACGTATATCTTAGCCCTCCTATAGATATCCCTCATCTCCTTTGGCGTGAGCGCCTTGTCTATTATCTCCACGTCCGGAACCTCCTTAGCTCTCTCCACAAGCTTGTTGTAGTAGTCCTCGTATCTGACGTCCCTTATGCCGACGATCATCAGCTTAGCGTCTCTGACCACGGGCTTGATCCTCTTGGCGAAGAGCTCTAGCAGGACGTCGTGCCTCTTCTGGGGTACGAACCTGCCGACGCTCACGATGATGTTCTCCCTCTCCTCCTCAACGTTTATCTCCTCGGAGAAGTAGTCCCAGTCCACCGCTGGGTAAACCACGTTGCTCTCGATTCCGAAGTGCTTGTGTAGCGCCTTTGCTGTGTAGTTCGAGTTCG
>JAADCV010000034.1 GCA_013154235.1 Thermoproteota archaeon
GAGCTTGGTCTTCATGTCCCACGCTTCTCTCATTGATGCTATTCTGAGGGCTTCGGCTAGCCTAGGGTTCTTCGCGTAGATGACTAGGCCTCTCTCGAGGATCTTGGCTCTTATCTCGGGAGGTGCGTTGTTGAGTATCTTAACGTCTATGGGGTACCCAATGCGCTTGCTAAGCTCGTCGCTTAGTCTCCACGATAGCTCTAGGTCATCGCCCTCGACGCGCTTGAGGTAGAGGGCTACGTCTATGTCCCTAAAGTACTTAGCCTCTACGAAGCTGCCGAAGACTATCGCTAGGAGAACGCCATCTATCTCCTCGACTGCTCTAGCGATTCTCGAGAGGATCTCTCTGCGACTCTCTTCATCAACCTCGAAGAACCTGAACCTATTCTCAATCATCTAGAGCTCGCCTCAGCAAATCCATAGCTTCCCTAACGATCTCCACACCTCTATCCCTAGCCTCCCTATAGATCCTAGCATCGTCGACTACCCAGTACCTATGAATTATCAAGTTCCGTAGCCTAGCTAGAGAAACAAGCTCCTTAACTACAGAGCTGCTCAGCAAGCCAACGCGCTCCAGTTTAACAAATGCGTCGATGTAGCTAGAGGGAGCTTCGCTAAAGCATCGAGTAAGCACGTGCTGAGCAACGTCTGCCAAGCTCTCAACGATTAGGATTATGCAGAACCTCATAGCGTACCTAAGCTCTCGCGCCTTGAGAACCTCTTCGATAGGTCTAGAAACTATGGACTCGAGCTCATCTACAGCCTCTCTAACCTCGGCTAGAGCCTTAGTGATGTAGTCAGGATCGATGCAGTGCTTGAGCATCTATGCGCCCCGCACCCAGTGATGAAAGTGGTGAAGGCTGCAGGCGAAGTTCTGCAAGGCGGAAAATATCTGTGCTCTAGGCTCTCTGCAGTGCTTCTGCAGCTATCGCTATCATCGATGCTACCTCTACGATGTTTGCTAGCTCCACAGGCGTCGAGGGCTTAGCCCTTATCGTGTACGCGTCTACTCTCTCGACCCCCGGTATGCTCTGGGCTAGGTCTGCGTACTCGCTTCTTCTAAACACGATCTCGAGATCCAGTGGCTGCCTAGGTGGCTTGAGTGGCTTGCACTCTCCTCTCCTAAGCTTCTCTATGGCGAGCTGCACTCCCTCTCTAAGCTCTTCGAGAACCTCGTCGAGGGGCCTAGTGATTGCTGAGAACCTCGTTAGGGACTCCTTCATCTGGACGTATGTGATCCACGGAGCTACCTCCTCAACGTCCTGCCTAAGCTTGTCGTCTCCAGCTACTAGGATCACGGGCACGTTGAACTGGCCAGCTACAAGCGCATTGATGTAGAACTCGCTAGCTCTCCTTCCACAGACCCTAATCTCGTGGAAGGCTCTACCGCTCATTGTGTGGTCCATGATGCTCCTAGCTACTCCAGCAGCGCTGTGGTACCCGATGAACACGGCTCCGGCGAACCCCCTATCGATGCCCACAACCATGCATACGGGTCTAGGGAAGCCCCTTATCAAAACGGTTCCTCGGGGCATCTCTAGGTAGTCTATGTTGAGCATCGAGCCATGGCTATCAGCTATCCAAACCTCCTCGACCCCGAGCTCCTTAAGCGTCTCCGCGCACTGCCTAGCTATCCTAGTCATGATCTTCCTAAGCTCGTCGAAGTGCTTACCGCTCTCCACAACCTGGGATACGCTGACTATACCCGGGAGCCCCTCAGCATCTATAGATACGTAGATCCTCATGGGTTCCAGCCGCTGTGTAGAAAGCGATGCAGAGAGATAACCTAGCTTGCTACCTAGAGCCTATGGCTATCGCTGCTCTCCTACACCCATCCCCAACTATCTCGATCTCAACACCGTAGAGGCTCTCTAGGTCGCGGCTAGAGATCTGTGCTGGAGCCTTAACGAAGGCTATCCTACCATCCCTAATCCCCACAACGATGCTCGGTGCGGTGAGCGCTACTCCAAGATCATGGGTTGTGAGTATGATTGAGTGGCCCATGGAGGTAGCTCTCCTAAGCGCTCTAAGCACCACAGCTCTATTCCTAGGATCTAGGCTCTCTAGAGGCTCGTCTAGGAGAATAAGCGGAGACCTCTGCGCTAGCGCCCTAGCTATCGATGCTAGCCTTAGCTCGCCCCCGCTAAGCCTAGAGAGCCTCCTACTAGCTAGGTGCTCGATCCCTAGCTCTCTCAGCGTCTCCCTAGCGATCTCAATGCTTCTCCTATCTATGGATCCCCCGTGCGGGTACCTACCCAGAGCTACGTACTCAACCACCTCTAGCTCGCACACCGGGTCTCGCTGAGGAACGTAGCTCACGATCCTAGCCCTATCCCTAGGGCTAGCCCCATCAATCCTAACTCCGTTGATAATCACCTCCCCCCTCCGCGGCTTGATAAGCCCAGCCACGACGCGGAGAAGCGTGGTCTTCCCGCTACCGTTAGGCCCTATCACGGCAGCTAGGCTAAAGTCTCGAAGATGGAGCGACACCCCTCTGAGAACACTTCTAGATCCGTAGCCAGCCCAAACATCCCTAAGCACTAGCTCCATGCCCTACCCCTCGAGAGCGCTAGGTAGATGAGTAGCGGCACCCCTAGGAACGAGGTTAGGACCCCCACAGGTATAACCATGGGCTGAGCGAGAGCTCGGGAAGCAGCGTCAGCTAGAGGGAGTATCGCTGCGCCCACGAGACCTGAGGCCACGACGAGCCTCCCCACCTCGCCACCAACAAGCTTCCTAGCGACGTGGGGAGCCACGAGGCCTAGGAAGCCTATGGTTCCTACGAAGGCTGTCGGTATGGCTACGAGTATCGAGGACACGGCTACGCCTATCCCCCTAGCAACTCCTACCCTCACGCCGAGGCTAGAGGCAACCTCTTCGCCAGCGAGGAGAGCGTCTAGCTGCGTGCGAACAGCTAGAGCTAGACCTAGACAGGTGGCTAGGGCTACGCTCGTAGAGGCTATCGATAGCCAGCAGCTCCTAGAGAGATCGCCAAACATCCAGAACACTACCGCAGCAACCTGCTCAGACGTGCCGAAGCACTCGATGAGGGACGTAGCTGCGGTGAAGAGGAAGGTCATGGAGACCCCGAGGAGCACGGTAGAGGTGGGGGAGTATCCCCTAGCTGCCGAGAGAATCGATATTACTGCGCACGACAGCACCGCGAAGAAGACCGAGTTCGCTACTAGGAGCAGCGGATTCACGTAGTACTCAACCCTCCCAAGCCAGCCAGTAACCCCTGCACCCATGATGATAGCTAGCGCAGCTCCAAAAGATGCAGAGGCCGAGACCCCGAACGTGTATGGCGATGCTAGGGGGTTTCTCGAAACGGTTTGCAGAATAGCTCCAGAGATCCCTAGGCAAGCCCCGGTTAGAACAGCCATCACCGCTCGCGGAAGCCTAAGCTCGATTACGATCCTATGAAGCTCACCCCTCCCGAACAGCGCTGCTAGAGAGTCGAGGAAACCCCTTGGCCCAGCAGCTGCTGGGCCAACACCTACGGATATGAGGAAGGAGGTTGCTACAGCGAGAGCGAGGAGAAGGAAAAGGCTATAGCGGTTCAACGCTCAGCCCCATCTCTCGAGCAGGCCTAGTGTACTCATCAAGGTTATCCACTACCACAACGTCGTTCACGACCCTAATCATCTTAGAGGCGAACACCTCGCTGCGCCCCCAAGCCCTAAAGGCTCTAGTCACTGGAAGCACGTGCATAACCAAGCTGGCTCCAGCCAAGATACCCTGAGGCGTTTGAGCACCGCTAATCTCGACATCTCGAAGCATCAGCCTAGCTACAGCCATAGCCTTGAGCGTCTCGACAATTGATCCTGGCGCATCGTTTTCGCACGGGCTTCCCCACGTAGGTCTAAACGGGTGGATCTCCACGATTTTTAGGAATCTGTACTTCATCAATCTGTGGAGGAACCATGCCCACTCGCTGTAGTTAGGAGCACCGTTGTCGCCGAGCCCTATCAGAAGGGTTTGGTCTATCCATAGCCCGATCCTATCGCACTCATCGACAATCTCTATCCTATCCCTTAGCTTTAGCCCGGGCCTCAACACAATATACTTCCTCTCGTCCAGCGTCTCGAAGTTGCACGCAGCTCCAGCAAGCCCCCAGCCCTTCATCAAGGCGAGGTCGCTAGGCCTATACGAAGGACCGTTGTTCAGCCATAGACCCATCCTCGGTAGCTCCCTACATAGGTACCTAACGAGGTTCGTGGTGTAGAGCCTACCCATCTCCCCTAGGTAGGTACCGCCACCAAGCTCAACGCTCCTCACACCCATGGACTCCACTACCCTGAGCGCCTCCACTATCTCCCAGGGCTCTAGAACGTCTCGCTGAGCGAAGAGCTTCCTCCTAGCCCACCTAAAGCAGTACTTACACCATGGCTCCACAGTGCAAGGGGTTACGCTAGCTACGAACCCCATAACCTTGATGCGAGGCCCTAGAACCTCGTCCCTAACCCTAGACGCTACCCTCATCAACTCTAGCACGCGATCCCACGTAGACGCCTTCCTCATCAGGAACTCGGCTTCCCAAACATCTATAGCTCGATGCCTAGCCTCTCGAAGAACCTTGTCGAAGTCCATAACTCTTCACCTCCTCCACGGCTCTGGGTAGAACCATATGCCTCGGTAGGGCTCGTGGAACCACTTCTCGAAGAACTGTGCGTGCATCTCGTCCGGGTTTATGGATGCGAACGCTGTTGGGTACAGGGCTTTGCCTAGGTAGAAGGCTCCTACTATGCTCCTAACGTCGAGGAGGAGCTGGTAAGCAACTATGTACACGCGGTGGTGCTTAATCGCTGAGACGTTGGCTAGGATCGGGTTGCTGTAGATCTTCTTCAGCACCTCGTCGAGGACCTTGGTAGAGTTCTTGTTGTAGCCCGTGTAGACAGCGCTCCAATCCCCAACGATTATCACGTCTGGATCGGCTTTAGCTAGCCACTCTAGGCTAACCCTACCGCAGCCAACCATGTACTTAGCAGCCACGTTCTCGAGGTGGAGGATGTTGAAGAGGTAGTTCCACGCAGCCCTCTTACCGCACGTGAATAGCGATAGCCCGCTTGGGCTCGGGGCGAAGGTCATCGCCACAAATACCTTGAGAGGCCTAGAGGTGTTGATCTTCGACGCTAGCTCCTCGAGAAGCGATAGCTTGCTATCCCACCACTTAACGAACTCCCTAGCCTCCTTCTCCCTACCCAAAGCCTTGCCGAGCTCGAGCATAACCCTAGGAATCTTCTGGGGATAGACAGTCGTTACGAATACGGGGATGCCCATGGAGCTGAGCTTCGCTATTATAGGAGCTGTTGGCCCAGCATCAACTAGGAGAACGAGATCGGGCTTGAGCTTAGCTATAAGCTCGTAGTTAAGACCCCTCCACTGATTACCGACAACAGGCTTGCTAGCCATATCATCGAAGAACCCTCTCTTAACCATGCTGTACTCGATACCGACCACGAGGTTAGACGCGTTGAGAACCATAATCTGCTCAGCCTGAGTATCATCGGTTACAACCACACGCCTAGCGGGGTGAGGTAGCTTAACGGTTCGGTTAAGCGCATCCACAACAGTTACGTAAGCAGAACCGGAGCCCCCATAGCCGTGGTATAGCTGGGCGAACACGAATCCTAGCACCGCACCCACTACAATCGCTGCGATCAGCGGTATCGCAGCCCTAGACACCATCAGGCGCACCCACACAGCCTA
>JAADCV010000030.1 GCA_013154235.1 Thermoproteota archaeon
AGAGGTGTTAGAAACGTTGGTTATAGAACCATAGCCAAGATATTCAGCATGTGGTACATAGCAATACCATGCGCAGCAGCAACAGCCTACGGAATATACCACTTGATAACGCTGATCGCGTAGCGATGCTACCAGCAGATTATCTAGCGCTAGAGGCCTAGCGTAGCTGGTGGCTGCGCGTGATCGACAAGTCTAGAGCTATCGAGCTTCTGAGGAAGTACCTTAGGGACGACAAGATAGTTAAGCACTGCATAGCTGTCGAGGCCATCATGAGGGTGCTGGCGAGGAGGCTCGGCAGGGACGAGGATAAGTGGGGTATAGTCGGGCTCCTCCACGACATAGACTACGACGTTACGAATAGGGATCTCAGCTCCCACGGGCTCAAAGCTATGGAGATCCTTAGGAACGAGCTTCCGGAGGAGTTGCTTCGAGTAATAGCGTGCCACAACGAGAGCACAGGGATCGAGCCAGAGACCGAGGAGGGGAAGGAGATGTGCATAGCCCTTAGGGCAGCTGACCAGATGTCGGGGCTTATAGTTGCTACAGCCCTAGTTATGCCGAGCAGGAAGATAAGCGAGATAAAGCTGAGCACGCTACGCCGGAAGTTCAAGTCCAAGGACTTCGCTAGGGGGGTTAAGAGGGATAGGATCCTAGGCATCGAGAAGCTCGGGATCCCGCTCGAAGAGTTCATGCAGCTATCGCTAGAGGCTATGAGAGGCGTTGCCGAGGAGCTAGGGCTCTAAGCCATTCAACTGATACACATAGAAAGTTAACCGAAAAGCCTTTTTCCACACGTAATACCCCAACCATCGAAGGCGGTGCTCATGAAGGTGTTCAAGCTCTGGAGAACGCACCTCATAGACGTCGGGTTCGAGACGATAGCAGACTTCTTCTACAAGCTAGCTGAGGTCGCCGATAGGCTTAGGGAGGATGGCGAGGAGCTGCTCTTCAGCTACGGCCCCGAGAGGCTCCCCGAGAGGATAGAGGTTCCGAAGAGGGGGACCGTGAGGGTCAAGCTAGGGTTCCCCGTGTTTCAGAAGGGAGGGGTGTGCATGGATGTTACCAACGCTGAGCAGGCTGGGATAGCTGAGGACGCTGGCGCGGTTTCGGTGATGGTTCTAGACAAGCTGCCTTACGACGTTAGGAAGGCTGGTGGCGTTGCTAGGATGGCTAGCGTTAAGAAGATTCAGGAGGTTATGGAGGTAACCACCATACCGGTTATGGCGAAGGTTAGGATAGGGCACTACATGGAGGCTGTGGTGCTGCAGGAGATAGGAGTTGATATGATAGACGAGTCCGAGGTGCTTACCCCAGCAGACGAGGAGAGGCACATAAACAAGTGGCTATTCGAGGTGCCGTTCGTCAACGGCGCTAGGAACCTCGGCGAGGCCCTTAGAAGGATCTACGAGGGTGCGGCCATGATAAGGACCAAGGGAGAGGCTGGCACTGGCAACGTAGCTGAGGCTGTTAAGCACATGAGGTCGATAGCTAAGGACGTCCTAGCAGTCTCGAGAATGCCTCCCGAGGACAGGATGAAGGTTGCTCGAGAGCTCGGGGTACCCGTGCAGCTAGTGGATCTCGTCGCTAGGCTGAAGAGGCTACCCGTCGTGAACTTCGCTGCTGGAGGAATAGCTACGCCAGCGGACGCAGCCCTAATGATGTGGCTCGGAGCTGACGGAGTCTTCGTCGGGAGCGGCATCTTCAAGAGCCAGGACCCGATGAATAGGGCTGAGGCTATAGTTCTAGCGACGTCGATGTGGTACGACCCGGAGACAGTGCTGGAGGCCCAGTCCATGATAAGCGAGGAGAAGAGCATGATGGGGATAGACATCAGGAAGCTCAAGCCCGAGGAGCTCCTGCAGGTTAGGGGAGTCTAGAGGGGGTGCCCATGGCGATAACCATAGGCATCCTAGCCTACCAGGGAGGGATCTCCGAGCACGAGTACCTCGTTAAGAAGGCCTGCAGCGAGCTAGGGATCGAGTGCAGGACTAGGTGGGTAACGAAGAAGGAGCACCTGGAGGGCATTGACGCGATAATCCTTCCAGGCGGCGAGAGCACTACGATAGCGAAGCTAGCCTCTAGGTTCGGCGTCCTTGAGGAGCTTAGGGATAGGATAGCTAAGGGGCTCCCAGCGTTCGGCACGTGCGCTGGAGCGATTCTGATGGCTAAGGAGGTCGTGGATAGGAAGACGAAGAAGGTGCTCGAGAACCCCCTAGGGGTTATGGATATCTCGATAGTTAGGAACTACTACGGTAGGCAGAGGCAGAGCTTCGAGATACACCTCGAGATCCCCGCTATAGGTCCAAAGCCCTTCAGAGCCATATTCATTAGGGCTCCAGCCATAACCAGAGTTGGGGAGGGTGTTGAGACTCTCGCTAGGCTAGACGGCGTTGTTGTCGTCGCTAGGCAGGGGAGGATGCTTGCCACGACGTTCCACCCGGAGCTAACGGAGGATACTAGGATCCACAGGTTCTTCATAGAGAGGGTGGCTAAGCTGGTATAACGCTTTTTATCCGCTCATAGCTCTGTACAAACAGGTTTTTACCTAATGGCCCTCAAGTAAAAATCTATATAAGCTTCTCTACGCGGTGTAGCAACTAGGTGAAAGCGTGAAGTGGCTGAGGGAGTTCACGCTATTTCGAAGAATGGATATACTGAGCTTCGTGGTAGGGTTCGCTATAGGAGCTGGCATACTCGGGCTGCCTGTCAGCTTCGGCGCTAGCGGCGCTGGGTTCCTTCCGAGCCTAACGATGCTGATAGTCGTGCTATTCTTCCAGATAGCAACGTCGCTGTACGTGGTCGAGGCTCTAGACGTCTACGGCCCCTACGAGTACCCGCAGCTCATGGGGGTATCTCTAGGTAGGGTAGCTGAGTGGGCAGCGCTGCTCTCCATAGTCCTAGAGCTCACGGGGGCCATGACAGCGTACATAATATTCGGCGGCGAGGCACTCTTCACGCTTAGCCACGGAGCTATCTCCAAGGATCTAGGCATGCTTCTCTACTGGGTGTTCGGCACGCTGATAACGATATTCGGGGCTCGAGCTGTTGCCCGAGCTGAGGAGGCTATGGTGGCCATGATAATGCTTCTCCTAGCGATGAACATCTGGATGTGCCTATCCACACCATACGTAAGCATAAAGAACCTTCTTTGGGGCGACTGGAGCAAGATGTTCAGCGTCTTCGGAATAGTTCTCTTCGCGTACGCTATACACGCAGCCATACCAACAGCGTACAGAACGATAGGGATGGACACGGAGTACGGCAAGGTCCTCACCCTAGGGCTATGCATATCGTGCCTAACCTACGTAGCGTGGTCAGCTAGCTACATGGCTATACTGAGCCCAAGCGACTACACCAAGACCTTCGTCGGGGCCCTAACAGGGAAGGTCTACCACGGAATAGCTGGGCTCCCAGCACCGATAGCTGTGGCAGAGCTTGGAAAGATACGCTCAGCAGCCATACTCGGCTACACATTCGGCTTCTTCACAACCATAACCTCGTACATAGCTGCTGCCCACACAACAGCAGAGATACTGCATCAGTACGGAGCTAGGAGAGCTCTAGGGGGTAGGAAAACCATGGTTCTAGCAAGCTGCCTACCACCCCTAGCCCTAGCCTTCACCCACCTAGGAAACTTTATACAGTGGCTAAACTTCGCTGGAGCCATAGGCGCGAGCATATACACCGGGATACTGCCGAGCATCCTAGCGATAAAGCTAAGGATAAGGAAGCCACCGAGCTTCAGGCCGCACATGCCTGGAGGGATACCCTTAGCAGTAGTGTCGCTACTGTTCTACGCATACGGCATGCTCTGGTTCATCCAGCACCCCAGCGGCTAGCCAAGAAGCCTGCGCAGTATCTCCATCATCTCCCTAGCGTTTTCAAGCATCCAGTGATCGTTGTTGAAGAACACGTAGATCCTCTCGGGCTCGAGCTCCACAACCCTCCTCGCAACATCCTCAAGCTCCTCCCTAGAGTACTCGTGAGCATACCAAGCAGTTCTGCCATGCATCCTCAGATAGATAGCGTCGCTACTCCTAGCAACCCACGTACCTATGGGGGGTGGAGCATCTACAGACACCACGGTTATCCCTAGCCCTCTGCAGAACTCGATAGTATCATCGCTAAACCACGAAGTGTGCCTAAACTCTATAGCGAACCTAGCTCCTAGCCCCGTAGCCCTAGCGAAGCTAGCGACCCTCTCCATACTAGCATCGCTCTTAGCGAAGCTAGGAGGCATCTGAAACAGGTAGAAGTCTATGTAGGGGTCGAGAGGAGCGAACAGATCCCTAAACTTTCTCCACGTATCTAGAGCAGCGCTCGAAAGCTTCCTCAAGTGGGTAATGGATCTATGGACCTTGACGCTCCACCTAAGCCCCCTACCCTTCCTAGCCCACGAAGCAACCTGGTTCCTGAACGGGAACCTGTAGAAAGAAGCGTTTAGCTCCACGGCATTGAGCCTAGAGTGCCTAGCATACCAATCGAAGTTGCCTCCGAGGTTCCAGTCGTACATCCACCCAGAGGTTCCAACGAATACCCGCGCCAAGGTCAGCACCTGTACCTCTCCAACAACCTATTTTCTACGTAGGTAAATACTGTGGGAGAGCCATGAGCGCTAGGATAGCTATAGCTATAGTGATAGCCTGTATAGTGAGCTTCGCTGCTGGTTGGATAGCTAGACCCCTAGCTACACCCTATGCACACGAGGGAGCTACGGTTACGCTTACGAGGATCGTTACGTCGGTGGAGAGCACTACTGCTAGAGGAGGCTCGAAGAGCGTGGCAGCCTGCCCGCTATCCTCTCCCAGCACGATCACCATCACTAGGACAGTTACGGTAGCGAGCAGGCTGAGATCAGCATGCCTAGAGGCTCCAAAGGTGGTTCTGGTGCTGGAGCACCAGTACCCCAAGATCGTGACGCAGCTCATCGATAGGGCTAACAGGAGCGTCTACGTAATGATGTTCGCCATGAAGTACTATCCGTGGGAGCGCAACGATGTTGATGCAGCTATAAACGCCCTCTGCGCCGCAGCTCATCGAGGAGTTGATGTGAGGGTTCTCGTAGACTACGTGACGGCGAAAGAGTATGGATCCACCATTAGGCACCTCGAGAGCTGCGGCGTGAAGGTTAAGGTGTGGCACGAGTGCGATGGGCTCTGGAAGCTCCACGCTAAGGTAGTTATCGTTGATGGGAAGTACGTTGTGCTAGGGAGCCACAACTGGACCTATAGCGCGTTCAACCACAACATCGAGGTTAGCGTAGAGATCGAGAGCGCGAAAATAGCCTCTAAGCTAACAAGCTTGTTCCTAGAGCTATGGAGAAGCGCGTGCTCAGTTGCTCCCCAAGCGCTGAGCAGCTAGACGGGATTCAGAGATCAGCAATCCTGGCCCCAATCACCGCTCATCTGAAACCGGTAGCGTCATCATCTCTGGTAGCCTAGTGGATGCCGGCTACTATATGCGTGATCCCCTCCCTGATCATCGCTATGGCGTAGGCCGCTAGCAGTATAGACATCACCTTATCCAGTATCACGCTACCCCTCCTACCAAGCATCCTCAGCAACCTATCGCCGTTCTCGAGAAGTAGCCACGCTGCAACCATGTTTATCGCTATGCTGGCTAGCGTTATGGGTAGCCCAGCCACGTACCTAAGGTATATAACCACGGTTATGGC
>JAADCV010000014.1 GCA_013154235.1 Thermoproteota archaeon
GTTAAGGAGGCTGAGCGAGAACTTAGGCAAGATATTAAAAGTGTTGAGAATAGGCTTGATAGAGTTGAGCAGGAGATGAATAGAGAGATGCAGCACGTTATACTAACAATTATACTCAGCGCACTTACAGTAATCATCACGGTTCTCGCGGCGGTGATGTTAAAGTGAGTAGTTATTGGAGCTTTGCTACTATGGTTCTTGCGTCTGGCGAGGGGTTGCTGGATGTAGCTAGCTTCTTTAGCTATAGGTACGGGCAAGAGCCTTTTTCGGATGCTAGGGGGATAGGTGGTTGCTCTAGGTGCTGTAGGACTAGGGTTGCTATTGGTTTGGATGCCTCGCTAGCTATGCTGCTGCCTTTGGGTCTCTGTGGTGTTGGCGCGTTGCTCAAGTAGCTTTCCTTCTCCATGTGGTTCAGCTTCTTCATCTCTAGGTTTGGCTGGAGGGGCTTTATTCACTTGGTAGGAGACTAGGGCACGTTGCTCGTTAACTAGGTACGTGAATTGCATATTAATGCTTGGTAGTTGTTGAACACTGGTCAGTGTTAATGGAAGTAGTTTACCATGGATGTAGAAAACTTATAAGCTCCGGCTGAGGATAGCTCTGTGCAAGAGCAAGCAAGAGGGGTGAGAGCCCGTGGGCCTCGGGTTCCGATCGCGTGAGGGTCGCGCTCTCCGCGTGCACAAGGCTATTCGCAACGCGATGATATGCGCTGCGTGCGCTAGCCTCGGAGTCGCGCTGATCCTTCCGCGCCCGTGCATAATATGCGTTGCAGCGACCTTCGCCTCGCTCGCTAGCCTCTGGATAGTTCACGTGACTCTCGTTAAGCTCGATGAGGAGCTGAGGAGGCTAGAGGGCTCCTCTAGGTGATGCTGATGATGCTGAGCTCCCGCGTGAGGAGAATCATGGTGGCTATGTACGTTACAGAGGCTCTTGGCTGCGCAGCGTGGATATCGACTCTATTCGTGGGGCTCGAGCCCCGGGTGCTGATTGCGGCTATGGCGCTCACGCTAGCTACAGCCGTGCTACACGTTAAGGCGGTAGCTGCGGATGTTGAGGAGAGGATCCGTAGGGTGCTCGAGTCTAGCTCCCGACGCTAGGCTTTTTCCACCTTGAGCTCTCTGAGCAGCTGCCTCACGCTGATGGATTCTGGGTACCTAAGAAGGTCTCTATCCTCTGTAACGAGCTTCATCCCCCGTGATCTAGCTACGTAGAGGTAAGAGGCGTCGTAGAACGTGAGGTTCTCTCGAGCTGCTAGCTCGACAACTCTATCGATAGAGCTAGAGGCGCTGAGAGTGCTCATAAGCTTAAGCACCTCGCTAAAGGCCTTAGCGACGAGCACTGGGTCGCGGATCCTACCCATTCGATGCTCCTTCCACACGGCGTTCCCAACCTCGTACACGGTGAGGTCGAGTATCGCTAGGACGCTAGCGTATCTAGCGAGATTCTCTCGAAGCTCTAGGAGCAGCGGGTATAGCGCTGAGGCATCTAGGAGGTACCTAGGCTCGGTCAACGCTACCTCTCCTCCCTAGACTCCTTCACAGACTGGATCCAGTCATCGACGCTCGTGCTCATAGACTCTAGAGCTCGGTCGATAAGCTCTCTCAGCCTAGCCATCCTAACCCTCTTTATCTCCTCCTCTAGAGCCCTCTCTACAACAGCTCTAACATCTATTCCCAGCCTCTCAGCCTCCTCCTTAAGCTCCCTCCTAATCCTAACGCTCAGCACGGCACTGATAGCCACCACCGCTAGCTAGTTCCCTCGCTCGATATATATGCTCTCGTATACGGAGAGACCGTATACGCAGGCAGCCCTATCTAGAGCAACCCCTATTTACCCACTTGAGCGTAGGTAGCGTGGAGCTAGGCCCTGCGCATCCATATGCAGCTAGCTGCAGCTGGGTGCCTAAGGTGAGCTGCTGTTGAAGGACGTTATCAAGGAGATTCTGTCGCGTAGGGATCCGCAGGGGATGTACGTGATTGTCGCGGATGCTAGAGCTAGGGACATTATCGAGGAGTTTAGGGGCTGGGGCATCGAGTGGGAGGAAGTTGGGGACGAGGTGATCGTTAGGACGAGGTCTAGGAGTGTTGCGGAGAGGCTAGCTAGAGCTCTAGCTAGGAGGGGGTTGCTGAAGGCTGGGTAGACTTGGGTAGTGGGATAGAGAGTCTAGTTAAGCGCTTTGGGTGCAAGTATAGGTATAGAGCGCTGCCCCTTCTATCCGTAGATACCGCTAGGGAGCTCGCCGCCCTAGAGGACGGCGCTTGCACTGAGTCCTCCCTCGACCTAGGGATGTCGCGTGTAGAGCTGTGTAGGCGCGGTAGCTACGTGGAGGCAGGAAGCCTCAGTATCCCGATGGATGCGATCGAGGCTGTGGCTAGAGGCGGTAAGAGCAGCTCTGTCTACGCAATCATCGATAGCGAGCCGCGTGAGGTCGCTGCCTATAGCGATGAGTGGGGGTTCTGCAGGCTGAGGTACCTAGGCCTAGGTATACCCACGACACTGGAGATCAACGGTATTCACATGCATCGGATAGAGGGAATCGACCCGTATAGGGGTGCGGAGCTGAAGATACGTAGCCTAGGTAGGGCTAGGGGCAGGGTTCTAGACACGTGCATGGGTCTAGGCTACACCGCTATCAAGGCTCTGGAGAGAGGAGCCTCTAGCGTCGTAACCGTAGAGGTAAACCCGCTGGTAATCGAGATAGCTCGGGTAAACCCGTGGTCTAGAGCGCTAGAGAGCCCGAGGATAACAACGCTTAGGGGAGACGTAGCGAAGCTCATCTACGAGATGCCCAGCAGCTACTTCGATGCAGCTATCCACGACCCGCCTAGGATAAGCATAGCTGGCGAGCTCTACAGCCAGGAGTTCTACCGAGAGCTCTACAGAGTGCTTAAACCAGGGGCAAGGCTCTTCCACTATACAGGGGAGCCAGGGAGGCACGGAGGGCCTAGCTATCTAAAGGGGGTTAGGAATAGGCTTGAGAGAGCGGGATTCGTAGCCATTAGGTGGGTGGGTAGAGCGCTTGGATTCGTAGCCGCTAAGCCCAGAGCGTGAGCGCAATGGGAAAGAGGTCCTTCGGCCCCGAGGTTAGGAATCTTCTAAGGAAGTTGCTCTTAGGGTACTACCTCTACTTCGATAGGTTCGGAGTGCTGAACTCCGATGGTAGGAGGCTTCTAGCTGAGGCCCTTAGATACCTCGTTTACGAGCATCCGGAGCTCAAGTCCTTGGCTAGGAGGGTTAGGAAGGATCCGACGCTCGAGAACGTGTCTAGGCTTGCTAGAGCTGTTCTAGGTGATGAGGTTGAGGAGCTTGTTCGCTTAGGGATCTACGGGCCCTATAGCTACAACCTGCCTAGCTCTCACCGCTCTTCTCACCCTCCTTAGCCTCCCCCTGCCTCGAGCTACCCTTCCTCAAGTAGCTCAGCAGGCCTCCGCCACTCGATGCACCTTCTCTCCTCCCTAGAACCTTCTCTACGAACCTATCCCTAACGGGCTCGTAGACGTACTTGTAGAACTTCTGAGGATCCTTCAGCACGCTCGTTGGGAACCTCTTTAGGTACTCGAGAGTCTTGCTCCACACAACCTCCCATGGAGCTACAGCCTCGATCTTGCTCTTCACAACCCTATCGAAGTCGCTAGGCAGCTGCTCCTTACCACCCATCTCGAACCATCCCCTCTCCGATACGGGCACCTCCTCTGTTCCAAACACCTTCACGAACCTCTTTCCAGAGGCTCTAGAGCCTCCCTCCCTAGGCCTGTAGGCTGCGAACCTAGTGTGCCTGCCGTGGGGCCCGTAGTACTTTGCCCATGCGTAGAATATGGCTCTGTTGAGCCCGAAGCTCTTAGCCTTATCCAGGTCCCCGGTCAAGAGGTAGTACCTAGCAGCCTGCAGAAGAGCCATAACCTCGAACCTCCCTATCCTACCCTCGCTCGGAGCAAGGGTCTCAGACCCAACGATGCTTCTCCTCGTGTGGGGAACCCCTAGCTCTAGACTCTTGATACCTACCTCCTTAACAGCCCTCTCAGCGAGCTCGTCTAGCTCCCCAACCTCGTACCTCTCCCAGCACCTCCACCTATGCCTAAAGCTCCTAGGGTCTGTCCACGATATGTCGAAGCTATCCATGTCCTCGGGGTGGAAGCACACTGCCACGACATCGAGCTCTCTGTGGATCGATAGCGGGGCTGTGAAAACCCTCTTTAGGTCCACGAGGTTCTCGACCTTGACCCCAACCTCGACCCTCTTGATGATGTCGGCTATCCTAGGCCTAGCCCTTCTAAGGACGTACTCCACCACAGCGTAGGCGGCGTCGAAGGGGTGGATGAACTGCTTAGCCTCCTCCGACAACGCCTTCTCAGAGATATGCACGTGAACACCGTTGCCGCTCCACACAAGGTAGACGCTCTTCCTAACCCCCAGCTTCTCGAGCTCCTCCACAATCACCTTAGCTATCTCTATAGCTGTTCTCCACGCGCTGTAGGAAGCGTCCACGTCCCAGCTAGGGGTAGAGGCGACTATGTTTGGTAGGGACTCGGTATCGCTAGGGCTCTCGAGCCTCGAGTACACGTTTAGCGAGCCGTAGATAGTCCTAACCCACCGGTGCTTAACGAGGAGCTTCTGGAGGTCGCTAGGGGACGAGACGGATATTGGCTTCCCCCTCTCGTTCCTGAGGAACACCCTCTCGCCGTTCCTCCTACCCTCTAGAGCTACCCACCTACCCCTTAGCCACGAGGCTAGCTCCTCGAGAACCTCCTTCCTTAGGTAGTGGGCTAGCGGGGTCCATACACCGGCGCTCAAGGCTTGGCCCACCCTCTGCTAGAAGCGTTGCTCTGCTGCAGCGGATAAGCTGGAGGGGCAAAGCTCTTTAACCTTAATTACATTTAATTAATGCCTTGAGAGCATGGCTCCCCAGTGGCTAGCTCTAGCAGCGCTATCAGCTGCCGTAACAGTCCTCTACGTTAGGCTAGGGCTCTGCTACGCATCATCCCTAATGCTTGCCGCGAGCCTATGCGGCTACAGCCTGCGGTACTCCATACCATCCATACTCGCTACCCAGGTAGCTATATCCATACTAGCTGGAGCGCTGAGAATGAGAGAGGCTGGGAACCAGAGAGCTGAGGTAGCTAAGCTCGGAGCCCTAGCTGGATCAAGCGCTCTAGCAGCTGTGGTAGCAGCTACGCTACTAGGAGTGAGGCTCTGCGACTGGGCTAGGCTAGCAGCTAGCGCAGCAGCCCTAGCAGCTGCCTCCATAACCAACGCCCTATCGAGATCCGAGCCTAGGGCTGCAACCCCAAAGCTGTGCGTAGCTATGGGCATAGCCGCAGGGTTCTTCAAGGGCGTGGTTGGTGGGGGAGCTAACGGGGTTCTCATTCTAGCGCAGAGGGTAGCTCGCGTAAGCATAGATAGAGCTACCCACCTAGCCCTCCTAACCCAGGTAGCGATGACGCTAGCAGCCCTAGCCCCATACGCAGCGCTAAGCCCTAGCCCACAGCTCTCAATAGCAGCGCTCCCACCACTCCTAGCGGGATCGATCGCTGGATGCCTAGCTAGCCTAGCCATACCGAGGGTAACGAGCCTGAGAACCAGAACCGTAGCAGCCTCCCTAACAACCCTAGC
>JAADCV010000029.1 GCA_013154235.1 Thermoproteota archaeon
CAGAGGAGAAGAAAGAGGAGGAAGAAGAGAAGAAGGAAGAGTCAGTAAGCGAAGAACAACTAGCAGAAGGACTAGCAGCACTATTCGGATAGCTAGAGTCCCTCTTTACCACTACTTATTTGCTAGCCATTTACTGACTCTCAAGGATATCAAACCTCTATATTTGCATGCCTCTCTCTCAAGTCATCCTCGCTCTTGTTGAGCCTATACATCAGCTCCACTATAACAGCATCTAGAAACACCATCGCCGTATCCTCGAACAGCGTTCCTAGCGGCGCCAAGGGTTCATGAATTCCGAGCACCTGCCTCGCGAAGAAGTCCTCTATATGGCTAATCTTAGTCCTTCCCGGCACCTCAACAACGAGGTCAGCTATCTTCGCCAATGGCGAATCAGCGAATGTCGTTATTGCAACAACCTTCGCGCCAACAGACTTTGCTGCCTGGGCTGCCGTTACTATCAACGCCGTTCTACCTGAGCCAGAGATCGCTATCACTACATCTCCGCGCCTCACTGGCGAGATTATCGTATCTCCAAGCACGTAAACGTCGTACCCAAGGTGCTTCAGCCTCATAGCGAAGCTACGCCCTATGAGCCCGCTCCTCCCCGCACCCATTACCAGAACTACCTTCTTGTTCACGTATGCGTCCAACAGCATTTCCACAAAGTTCTCGATCTGATGCCTCTTGAGAACCTTTATGGCGTTGCTTATAAATGTAGCTATCTGCATATAAGCCCTGTAAAAGTGAGGCACCCCCTCCATCAGATCCCTATAGTCATCGTTCCGAGAGGTCTGAAGCACCGATATCCCGTAAACAACCTCGCTACCAGACTCATTATAAGCCTTGTTACCTCTATGCAGCACGCAACACCACTTAAAAACCCCCTCTTAACACCCATAACTATATGGAGCCGCCGTAGCTCAGCGGGTAGAGCGCCGGCCTTGTAAGCCGGTGGTCGCGGGTTCAAATCCCGCCGGCGGCTCCATCACCAGTGGCAAGGGCTGGCCTTACTGGCCTAACCCGGGTAGTTATGTATAGGAAGCTAGGTCTCAACTCATGAATCCCTTGGATATAGATCGAGATATATGTCCATTCCATGGTGCTGCAACGTCTTCGTTATACCATGAGGGTACGACGCATATCTATAGCGTATTCCTAATGTCTTTAGCAGAGGCGGGCGTCTGTCCTCGGTGTCTCTAAGATTCCAGCTAGCAATAGAGATCTCCATGAAGCACGTCTCTGAGCTTGGTAGGAGTTTCTACGAATTCCATGCTAGGTGCCCTAGGTGCGGTGCCAGCTTTGGCAAGGCTTCGTTCACGGAGCTGGTTATGGGTTTGATCCCGTTAGAGCGTTATTCGACGTCAATGCTTTCGACATTCTTCAAGACGTTGAAAACTGCAGGATTTTGCGAGATTTACGGTAGGAGCTGTCTGCGGCTTATTTCAAGGGCTAGGGAGTCTAATAGACTAGCTGCGGGTAAAGATGGATTCGATATTGCGAAGGATGTACATTGCTGAGATCTATTAGATAAAGGATTAATTACATTGCTTTGCTCTCGAATACGAACACCTTTGAGAGTATATTACTGCATCTGTACAGCTACAGCGAACGGTTAAGGGGCATGAGCATTAAGAATTTACTTGACCTAGCTAAGAAGGTTCATCGCTTCCCTAACGACCCTCTTAGGTATTTCGATGATGCTGGCTCGATTTCTATTAATGGAAGGATGCATCTGGTTAAGGTAGATGGCTACGCGCTATCTAGATCCCTTTATCCTTGGTGCACCCCTCAGGATTGGGGATATCGAGCTGTTTCAACAGCTGTAAGCGACGTTCTTGCTAAGGGTGCAATTCCGCTAGCGTATGCGGTCTCAATAGGCCTTCCTCCAGATTGGGGCAGTAGGGAGCTGGAGAGCGTAGTCGATGGCGTTCTGGAAGCTGTAAACGATTTCGGTGGCTACCTAGTGAATGTAGATACTAACTATGGTGGCGATGGATGGATAGATGTGTTCGTGCTAGCCGAGTATGTAACTACACCAATCCCACGCGCATCACGTAGAGGAGATATCCTCATCATACCTCGCAAGCTAGGGTTTGGAGGCGCTAACTATCTTGCATACGCTAGCCGAATGAAGCTACCGAGGCATTTAGCTACATGGGGATGCAGACCTCGTCCCCCAGCAACGATCGTTCGCGTACTTCGGGAAGCTAGGATCGGTATTACGGGTTCTATCGATGTTAGTGACACCCTCTACGAGTCGCTCTACGGTCTTCTTGCGCTCGACGATCTAGGTCCCTACATAGATACCGATCCTCGCAGCGTTTTGATAAGTGAATACATAGGTATGTGTATGGAGCTAGACATAGAGCTAGAGGATTGCGCACTGATGACATGCGAAGAGTATGTACCAATACTATCGGTAAAACCCGGCTTCGTTGATTCTCTCATGGATCGCCTCAGGAGCGCTGGATTCGATCCCATCGTTCTAGGAGTTAGCGTATCTAAGGATCTAGCTAGTTGGAGAGGGAGACCATTGAAGGAAATCGTTTGGGATCATCTCACGGACTCTACCACTGTTAGAGCGAACTATGTTAAGTCTTTTTAAGTCTAGTCAAGAGAGTATGTTAGCTAGTAGATTGAGTATGGATGACAACCATGTCAAGCCCTCCGAAATATGGGGGTCCACTTCCTAGGATTTCAGCTGACGAGAAGCTTATTAGGTGGACCTCTAGCCTATGCCCCCACTGCTTTAGGGTACTGCCTGCAGCCATCGTAGAGAGGAGTGACGGTGTTCTCTACATAAAGAGAGTGTGTCCAGAGCATGGCGAAATCGATGAGATCTACTACGGAGATGCGGAGATGCTGAGGCGCTTTGAAAAGTACGACTTTGTGGGTCGGGGACCTGGATACGCATACACGGAGGCTAGAGCCCCATGCCCTCTGAACTGCGGGCTCTGTCCCCTGCACAAGAGCCATACATGCCTGCTCAACATAGTTGTTACGAACCGCTGCGATCTAAGCTGCTGGTACTGCTTCTTCTATGCTGAGAGAGCTGGGTTCGTCTACGAACCTTCAATCGACGATATCAGGAACATGGTTAGGTCTCTGAAGAAGCAGCCCGGTATCGTGCCAGCTATCCAGCTAACCGGAGGTGAACCAACGCTACGCGAGGATCTAGTGGATATAGTTAAGGTTTTGAGAGAGGAGGGCGTTAGACACGTGCAGCTAAACACAACGGGGATCAGGTTCGCTAGTCTATACCTCGAGAGCCCCTCGAAAGCTATCGAGTACGCTAGATCGCTGCGATCTGCAGGGGTTAACACTGTGTATATGAGCTTCGATGGCGTAACCCCCCAGTCCAACCCGAAGAACCACTGGGAGGCACCATATATCCTAGAAGTCTTTAAACATGGAGGCATGACGAGCGCAGTGCTGGTACCGACAATACTGAAGAGTGTTAATGACCACGAGCTAGGCAGCATAATTGCGTTCGCTGCGCACAACATGGATATCGTGCGCGGGGTCAACATCCAGCCCGTTAGCCTAGTTGGAATGATGAGAAAGCAGGAGCGCAGCAAGTACAGGATTACGATACCAGAAGTGATAAAGAAGATAGAGGAGCAGACTGACGGCCAGATCACGCGCGATGATTGGTACCCCGTAGGCACAGTAGTTCCATTCGCGAGGTTCTTAGAGGCTATAGACCCCAGCAAGAGGGTTGAGTTTACTGCACATCCAGCATGCGGAGCTGCAACATATATCTACGTTAGGAAGCGCGGCGATGAGTACGAGTACATTCCGATAACGAGGTTCATACGAGTAGATGATATGATGGACTACCTTGCAAAGAAGGCTAGAGAGCTCGAGTCGAAGCCTAAGGCCTTTGCTAAACTCATGGCGATACCCTCCTTCATGAACATCATAAACAAGTTCATAGTGTGGAGCAAGGTTCCCGAGGAGATAAGGAGCGAGTTCAAGAACATACTTGTGGATATACTCTTCAAGCGCAGCTACGATGCTCTGGGACGATTACACTACAAGATGCTATTCATAGGGATGATGCACTTCATGGATGAATGGAACTACGATGTGCAGCGCGTCATGCGCTGCGTAATACACTACGCTCTACCAGATGGGCGCATAGTACCGTTCTGTGCCTTCAACATACTAAACCATCTGTACAGAGATGCTATACACAAAAAGTATGGCATGCCCCTAGAAGAGTACATAAAGAGGTACGGCAAATCCAGAATAGTCAAGTACGTAAGAACCAAGGATAAGATAGAGCGCCTAACCCAAGGAGAGGTATACAAGCGCAGATACGAAGCCGTGCTAAAGACACTGAAGAAATAGTCACTATAAAAACCAGTTACCAAACACTTACTTTATCTTAGCCTTCTTACTCTTGGCACGCTCTAGGAACTCATCTATCATTTCCTTAACGCTTGGTCCCTCGACTACCTGGAGCTCATATCTAACCTTAACTACCGGAACCTTGAACTTTATGAGCTTAGTCAAGTCGGCTGGCGTTCCTAGAATCACTGCATCGCACTCTATCCTATTAAGTGTCTCTTCTAGATCCCTTAGCTGATCGGGAGCGTATCCAGTGCTTGGCAGTACCGGTCCCATATGCGGGTACTCCTCAAACATCTTCTTTATTATGCCTACGGCGTAGGGTCTTGGATCTATGATCTCCGCGCCATACTTCTTTGCGGCCACGTATCCTGCTCCATAGGGTAGTCCGCCGTGGGTTACCGACGGCGAGTCCTCTATTACAACTACTCTCTTTCCTTGTACAAGCGATGGGTTATCCACCTCTACAACCATGTCGGCCTTTGCGATCTTGGCGCGCGGATTTATCTCCTTAACATTCTTCTCTATCTCCTTAATGGCTTCGGGCTTAGCCTGCGATACCTTAGTTATTATCACGACATCCGCTAGCCTTACGTTTACCTCTCCAGGATAAGCCCTTATCTCTAGCCCAGGCCTCATTGCGTCAGCGACAGTTATCATGTACCAGGGTCTGTAGAAGGGTAGATCGTTGTTTCCACCGTCCCACAGTATTACGTCGCCCATCCTCTCTGCTTCTAGCAGTATCCTTCCATAGTCTACGCCTGCGAGAACCGGCACCCCCATCTTTATGTGTGGCTCGTACTCTTCGCGCTCCTCGATTGTGACACCATACTTATCTAGGTCCTCTAGGGTCTTGAATATCTGCACAGCCATCTTCTCGAGATCTCCGTAGGCCATTGGGTGCCTAACAACTACGAACTTTATACCTCTAGAGTTCAGTTCGCGCGATATCGCTCTAGATACAGTGCTCTTACCAGCTCCAGTCTTTATGGCTGTTACCGCGATGACTGGCTTCACGCTCTCTAGCATTGTCTCGAATGGGTCTAGCAACCTGAAGTCTGCGCCAGCTGCTAACACCATAGATATCTTCCTGCCCAGCTCCTCGTATGTAAGGTCGCTATAGCTAAGCACCACCTCATCGACTCCGAACCTCTTTACGAGCTCCGGTAGGAGCTCCTCAGGGTAGATAGGTATACCCTCAGGATACAGCTTCCCCGCTAACGATGCAGGATAGCGCTTGAATTCTATTCCGGGTATCTGCGCAGCGGTAAAGGCTACGACGCGGTACTCCGGGTTATCTCTGAACACCACGTTGAAGTTGTGGAAGTCTCTACCACCGGCACCCATTATTATGACCTTCTTCACCATAACCCATCGCCGCTATGGTCTCAGTACTCCGAGTAATAAGCATTGCTTTAGAGGAGTTGCATCCCTTAAGAACCGCGAGTGAACAGCCTTTCGCTCGGGTAGGGACTTGAGCCATCTAACAAACCACGCAAAGATAGTAACGCTAATACCGCCGAAGAACCGCGAGCTACGGGCATTCATAGTAGAGACAGCCCCTCTGAAGCTCACAGCACAAGCACTGAAGCTTTCCCACATAGTCTCTAAACGAATTGTCTATCCCCGCCCCTCAAGCGTGGCTCTAAAGGTGAGAATTCCTAGGGAAACGCAGCTCAGTCCAGAGTCCTTCGCATCATCGCTGTACCCGCTAATGACCTTCGCAATACCCTACTTCATAGAGGAGTACGAACCCGGATGGATGGGCGTAGCAGCGTTCATTGACGCTGCCAGCGGCGAACCTTCAATTGTATCAGCAGGAGTCGTAGTTAGGAGAGGAACTCGAAACCTTCGCAGACCCTGCATACTGGTAACTATAGTTGCTGGCGGCAACGCTGATCCTAAAGCCTTCAGGGACTACCATCGCTTAGTATGGAACTTTCTAGCAACACTACTAAGCCAGCGCTTAGGCCTAGACCCAGCTACGGTGCGACTGAATGCTCCTAAGCCGCGCTACACAGTTATGTGTAGCTTAGTAAAGGCAGAGCGAGACCAATACATCGAGGTCCGCATTCCAGAGGCGCACACAACAATAAAGATAAAGCTTCCCGTGAGAGATCCTCAGTGGACGTTCGAAGACATCCCACCTAAGCTCAGAGAGGATCTAGAGGTAGCAATTGTAAAACCCTTGAGGGCGCGCGCAGCCTACGCACCCCGAGGCTTACTAATAATCGGCCCACCCGGTGTGGGGAAGAGCGTTACAGCGGAGGCCATAGGAGCTGCACTAGGTCTAAAGCTCGTTGAGCTTAGGCCGAGCCTCTACAGATCGATGTGGTATGGAATGACTGAGAAAGCTCTTGATAGAATACTAAGAACTCTCATAGGTCGCCGCGACCTAATGATCCTAATTGACGACGCTGACTTCCTCATGGGTAGGCACATATCGATCCACGAAACGCACGTAAGCGAGATCTCAATACTTTTGCAATATCTGCAGCAGCCCCACAGACCATTTATTGCGATGACCACAAACAGCCCTGACCTAATAGATCCAGCCCTAATAAGGCCTGGACGCATAGACGTCGTGATGTTCATGGGTTATCCAGATAGAGAGATGCGGAGGCAAGTAGTGCTAAAATGTCTAAAACGGTATAGAATCGAGGCCAGTGAAGACATCATCGACTTCATTGTCAGAAACACCAGGTGGTTTACTAACGCCGAGATAGACGCCTTAATAAGGTTAGCGGCCAGCAAAGGAGGAAACAAGCTTTCAGAGGAAGCAGTGCTCTGGGCTAGGACCAAGTTCCAGATAAACGAAGGGACAAGGCGAAGCATTCAGGAGAATCTGCTATGGTACTCGCAGAGGTTCCAAGGGATAGTACTGAGCTACGTTCCTAAGGAGCACGAGATCTAGCACAGCGTTTCAAGAATCTCTATGGATCCGTCAACCCCGTCAATGCTCTTGCTACACCCTTTCTCGCTACATATGGCAACGCACAAGGCAACTAAGCTATCCAGAACATCCTTAAGCCACTTGCTGCGCTCCGCTCGGATCACGCATCTTAAACCTAGCCTCCTCATAATATCTTCAGCATCACTGCACCGAGAACTAAGTAATGCACTACGAGGATGTGTTTCCAAAACCCTGCATCCTTTCCCTCTAAGCATCTTGGATAACTCAATTGCTTTAGACGTTAGCACTCGCATTCCCGGAAAGGACGGAGGTAAAACACGGTAACCTAAGGAAATCATTCTCTTATCAACATCCCGAAACCCTCTTTCACTAGTGGTGAGAGGTGCATCTATCGCTACAATGCACTCTGAGCACTCCTCAACTATTCTAGTGAGAAGCTCTACGGTCTCTCTCCACGAGAAGCTACACATAGCTAAGCACACGCTTCCTTTTAGAATCGCTATCCCGCAGCACTTACCTTCCCTAACAGCTAGGTCTACACCTATGAAGCACTTCATTGAGCGCGCCCACACGCAGCCTTAATGTACTGCTCTACTTCCTTTAGCATCCTAGCAACTTTCTTGATTACGATCTCCCGAGAGAGCTCTCTTAAACCTACGGCTCTAGCGAGAGCGACCGCTAGCTTTGTCCATAGGCTCATCGAGAGCGGTGCGCCAGCTGCACGAGGATGCCCTCCTCCGCCAAGAGCTTTCGCGATCTCTCTAACATTGCAGCTTTCCTTGCTCCTCAAGCTTAGCGCTCTGAGATCTCTCCTTACCACTACCGCAACATCGCACAGTCCGCGTCCCAGCATTGCGTTGCACATCAAGCTTGTTGACACCCTGCGCTCGCTATCATCCTTAGCATATATGCAGAGCTTAACGTTTCCAATAGCTGTCACCATCACCTTCTCGAGAGCTCTAGATACAATGTTCAGTTCCTCGCTCACCATCTCCTCGACAAGCCCTATGTACCTGCTAATTATGCTCTGGGGGTCGCAGTTCAGCTCTATAAGCTCCTTGACTAGGTCAATCCATCTTCCATCGCTAGAGTAGTACTCTGCAATTCTATAGAGGAAGGGAGCTTCCCACCTGTCAAAGACCCATAAATCGACGCTGCACGCAATTCTCGCTAGCTCTGTGCACCTACCGCACACAACCTTAGAGATTATTCCAGCAGCGCACGTGGATCTATCTAGGTGCAGATTCACTTCAGCACTCCTCAGCGCTTCTATCCACTCCCTATCCCACACGTGATGATCAAACCACTCGACTTCAGCTCCTTCCTCCCTAAGCCTCTTCGCGAGCTTAGCTACCTCTCTGTAGTTGCTCGAGTTCAGCCCTAGATCCGCAATAACAACCTTGCTGCATCTCCCTAGCGTTCTAGCTAACGCCTTAACTATGTCTCTCGGAGGAATGAACAAGATCTCTGTTTCGTCTATACCAGCTCCCGCACAATGTACATAGAGAGCAGCTGAAGCAATAGCATCGAGATCAACGTGCGTAACTATGCATGTTCTCACCATGCTTGCTAACCCTGCGCGCACTTCTCCACGCATTCCTTTAGCGCGTTGCCAACTCTAGCTATGTCCTCTTCGCTTAGCCCGGGATGTACAGGCAGGCTAAGCTCGACTCTAGACAGTTTCTCTGATACCGGAAGGACGAGGCTACCATAACCCAGCTTAACGAATAGCGGCTGCTTGTTTATAGGTACCGGGTAGTGCACCGCCACCTCAATACCCGCGTTCTTCATGCAGTCAGCGACGCAGTCTCTATCGCTCAACAGTATCTTTGCCGCATACAAGTGGTAGACATGCCTAGCCCAGAGCTTCTCGACCGGAGGTTCAACACCGTGAATCTCTCTGACGATACTGGAGAGAAGGGCTGCGTTACGCCTTCTAACATCGTTCAGCATGTCTAGCTTCCTTAGCTGAGCCCTACCCAAGGCTGCTTGAAATGAGGTCATCCTAAAGTTTCCGCCCAGCATTTCATGCACGTACTTAGCGATCTGGCCATGGTTCCTAAGCATCTTGACGCGTCTAATTATCTGCTCATCGTCGCTTAGAACCATTCCTCCCTCTCCAGTAGTCAAGTTCTTGGTAGCGTAGAAGCTGAATGTCGAGACATGGCCCCAGCTCCCTACTTTTCTTCCGTAAGCCTCAGCTCCGTGCGCTTGCGCAGCATCCTCTATCAGATGTATGCCCCTATCGTCGCATATCTCGCGTAGCGCCTTCACGTCCGCGGGATGCCCGAAGAGGTGAACTGCTATCACTGCTCGGGTTCTACTAGTTATTGCTTTCTGCACCTCCTCTACGGAGATGTTGAAGGTATCGGGCTCGACATCGACTAGCACAGGCTTAGCGCCCACCATAAGCACCGAAGTAGCTGTCGCTATGAACGTGTAGTTCGGCACTATAACCTCGTCGCCGGGCCCTACGTCCAGAGCCTTGAGCGCTAGGACTAGAGCTACAGTACCGTTGCTAACTGCCGCAGCATAGCGCACTCCAATATACTCAGCAAACTCCCTCTCAAAAGCTTCAACTACTGGCCCATGTGCTAGCCACCTACTTTTTAACACATCCACTACTGCATTGATTTCCTCGCTACCTATCTGAGGCTCAAACATCTTTATTCTACGCATCCCCATCACCTCTAGAGCTCGAGCACGCGCTCTAGCTTTGTTAGCTTTATGCACCCTCCTTCGCTAACCAGCACATCCTCTTCAATCCTAACTCCGAAATCCTCGAGATAGATCCCTGGCTCGATAGTAACTACGCATCCCTCTAGCACCTTTCCATCCCATCTAGGGCTAAGGTAAGGTTCCTCATGCACCTCCACACCTATGCCGTGCCCTAGACCATGTAGAAACTGTTTATCTAGATCTCCCTCGATCTCTAGCACCCTACGAGCTTCCTCAAACACATCCTTAGCCTCAACACCGGGTTTTAGATGTCTCAAAGCCTCGTCTATGGATCTCGATACCGCCTCAACAACCTTTGTGATATCGCTATACTTGTCTGAGACCCTCTTGGGTACTATCATTCTAGTTATATCGCTTCTGTATCCTAGGAAGCTGGCTCCAAAATCTACAAGTATAGGTTCACCACCATCAAACTTGTATCTTCTCGAAGGGACATGATGAGGTTCGCGGCTAGCCTTACCTATAGCGACAATCGTTTTGAACGCCTCTCCATCGCCTCCCAGCTTAAGGATCTCGTTCACGATCTTCCTAGCTATATCAACCTCGCTATCGCCGATAGCTATCTCGCTTAGAACATTGCTAAGCGCATTCTCGGCAATTTCGATAGCTATCTTTATTCTCTTCACTTCCTCGTCGAGCTTCTGCATTCTAACGATTCTCACGATAGGCTCCACCCCTATCATAGTAACCTCTGTACCCCTAGGCTGCGGAACCTTACCAGCATACGCGACTATGCGATGGCTACCAACTGCATTCATTAGCGCATCCACGTCGCTCTTGAATGTTGGGAGACCTATATCTACGCGCTCAAGAGGATCTATCACTAGCACCTTTACATTAGGGTAATTGTCTTGAACTGCTGGAGCTTGCAGAGGATTACATATTGCGTAAATAGCGTCACTCTCAAAGTCTATCACAACAGCGTTAGCTACGGCACCCATAGAGGGATCGTATACCTCAGGGAAGATGTATCCGCTGTACTCAGATCCTAGAACCAGCGCGCTTGCATCCACAACATGAGTCACAGCCTCGTAAAGAGCCGAAGCTTTCTCCTTTAGGAGTGTCATGAAGTCTGAGGTATCTCCCTTCAAGCACTTCACCGTCTACTGGGTATAGTGCCAAAAATTTTTGTAAGCTCTCCCGCAGTAGAAGATTGAGAAAATACGCAAGGATCACAATGATCCGTAGCGCTGCCTTGAAGTAACGGTGGAAACATGAGTACGAGAGTCCCCAGAAATCAATTAGTATGTCCGAGGTGCCGCAATAGCATGGTGCTACTGATACAGAGCGAGATAGGAGAGAAGTCTACGACAACTACATATATGTACGTATGTACGGTCTGCAGGTATAAGCGCGTTGTAGAGAGGGTAAAGATTGAGAAGAATGGTGATAAGCTACTGATTGACGTCGTGAGACAAGAGCTCAAGACTAGCTAAAAACATCTCTTTTTAAGAATGTCCCGGTGCCTAAGGTGCAGCGGTTCAGGCAGATACTCACCAATGTTGCGTACATGATAGTGTTCGCTGTTGTGTTCGCTGCAATATCTTCATTCGTTCCCTCTAGGTACACCGGCATAGTATTTCTAATATACTTCGTAGCGTTCATGGCAATAATGATGCTCGTGCCTAGGCTGCGGGCACGCAAAGTTGCTACCAAAGTTCTCGAATCCAATGCGCGCGTGCTTCTAAAGGTCGAGCAAAGCGAGGTCATGGATCTAATGAGTAAGGATACCGAGCTTGTACGGGAGGCAAAGTCGTTCTTCGGGAAGTACATGCTCATGATGATAATACCATTCGCGCTCTGGTTCCTGATACTGTACGTGTTAAGGCCAATAATAGTGCCTCCAACTATCAAGCATGGAACGCTGGAGATGTTCGTGCGATACTTGATACTCTATGGAATATTCTCGGCTATAGCCTTCGGCTTACGGTTCGTAACCCAGACACAGCAGATGCCAATGGCATTAACAGCTTACGAGGTGCGGGAGAATGGCATACTTAGCTCAATGATAGCGTTACAGTTTCCTCTAGACTGTGATAGGTACAGGATTAACTTCAGCTACGAGAGGCGCTTCGTAGAGATAGAGGATAGGTATAGCGGTCAGAGGATACGCCTCTATACGCACGATCCCCACAAGCTAAAGGAGATACTAGATAAGTATGCGTTCGGGCACTGCAGGGAGAGCTCTAGCAAAACATAGCTAAGGCTAAAGTGGTGGAGCAGGCTCACCAACGCGAATATTTTTAAATACATGGGATCTAGCCACGGACAGAGCTGCAACAATGAACCATTTGTGCACGGGCACAGTCCTTACATAAACTGTCCACTGCGGATTCTTCAAATCAACCCTTCTGTCAATGCCCTTGGCTATAGCTCTCACAGCATCCATACTATGCTCTCTAACAAGCCTTCCACGCTCGTCTACACGGTATAGCCTTCCATGTAGTGTGACCCTAAATGTTGCGTCCTTCGGAACCCGCTTATCGACATACTCTTTCGCTTTCTTAGCTACTTTCTCAACCAGCGGGTCGACAATCTCGTCAACCGGTATCACTCGATGAACCGCCGTATCTGCTTTGTATAGGCACTTCTTCAGCTTCAACCACGTATCATAAGGATCTGATACCTTTAGCAGTATTATCGAAGGACGTACCTTGACAACAACGTAAGTCGTACCTATGCACGAGTTAAGCTGTTGAAATACCCACTCCACATTCTCTCTGCCCGGCTCGTAGGTAACTACCATGTTGAACTCCATAGCTTTACCCTCTATGGATCCTCACGAACGATATTGCGCTCCTGGGTATAATTACGGCTCTGTTTTCTTGAGCTACACCAATCTCGTGCCTAGCAACCTTGATCAGCCTTCCCCTTATCTCGGCCCCATTGATTAACCTAATCACTAGATCCCTTCCAACGAACTCCTCGTCTAGCACGAGCTCCTTCTCGCAACCTTCTGCTACACCATGGATATCCGTGAGTCCTGTAACCATGTATAGGATAGCTCCTCTCTCCACTACTACCGCATCACCTTCAACGAGCATTCCTAGCTCTAGCGATGCAACCTCGTCAACAAGCCCCACGAGTTTCTCCCCGTCTACAGTATGGACCTCTAAGCTACGTCCCTCAAACCTCTCATCAACTATTATTCCGGGCCTCCTCCTCTGTGCGGAGTAGCTCACGGATTACCACCTCTAGTGCTAGCGGATATCTATGCTAGCAACTCTATTTAGGATTTTTCTGGATATAGTGCTAGTTTTAACCACCGCTTACCCGGGCAATTCAGTTTTTAGGGGTTGCTCCCTAGTAAGAACTGGTGCTGAACTTGGCACTTAAGAGGTCCGCCGATGACTCTTTCGATCTTCTCGACGATCTTGATATAGAGATAGAGCTTCGTACACGCGATGAGAATCCCCAGATAGCCTCCTACATTGTGGAACTGCTCCAAGAGCACAAGGTTCTGCACTGGCGCGAGCTCATGCAGCTGGTGAGGCGCAGATACACCGTTAGCGTAGAGAGGCTACAGACCATCGTTCGTGACTTGGTATATAGCAACAGAATTGTTGAGCTACCCTGCAGGTTCTTCACGCTAATAGAGATCTGGGGCAATGCTGACCTAGCGTCGCTAATCGGAGTTATAGAGAAGAAGGTCCAGAAGCTAGGTCTATCAAGATGCAGCCCACCCCTAGCATCAGCTAAGCACCCCATTAAGATAAGGATTAGCAGATCCAACAAGGAGAACAAACTCACAATCCTGCATGTATCTGATCAGTACCAGGAACTCATCTAGCAGTAGCTAGCGCTTCACACCCATCCATTTATATACCCCTCGACCTCAGCAAACTGAGGTGACCCGCTTTTGTGTCGATTAGGATCTTCAACACTCTAGGACGTAGACTCGAAGAGTTTCACCCCTTGCAGCCCCCTATCGTTAAAGCGTACTTCTGCGGTCCAACAGTCTACGACAAGACTCATGTGGGACATATACGAGCCTACACAGCGTTCGACTTCATAAAGAGGTACCTTAGGCTTCGCGGATTCACCGTGATACACGTACAGAACATAACCGATATAGACGACAAGATAATAAAGAGAGCTCATGAGGAGGGAGCTAGCTGGAAAGATATCGCCGATAAGTACGCTAAGGAATACATAGATATAATGAAGCGCATGAAAATAGCTATTGATATCCATCCGCGAGTTTCAGAGCACATAAGAGAAATAATAGAGTTCACGCAGACGCTAATCGACAAAGGTCATGCTTACGTAGCTCCTAGCGGCTCTGTATACTTCGATGTAACTACGATTCCTAACTACGGAGAGCTCTCAGGAAGGCTTTCTCAGGAGGAATGGCGCCAGGAAGAAGAGTTCTTAAAAGAGAAGAAGCACCCCTTCGACTTCGCGGTATGGAAAGCAGCTAAGCCCGGAGAACCTTGGTGGGAGTCTCCTTGGGGACGTGGAAGACCTGGATGGCACACCGAGTGTGTAGTTATGTCCTCTAAGTACCTGGGCACAACCTTTGATATACATGGCGGGGGGCAAGACCTTATCTTCCCACATCATGAGAACGAGCTTGCTATGGCTAAAGCTGCATTTGGTATCGATAGATGGGTTCGCTACTGGATTCATGTAGGCTACTTGACTATACGCGGAGAGAAAATGAGTAAGAGCTTAGGCAACGTGGTCTACGCAGACGATGCTATAGATAAATGGGGTCCCGAGGCTCTAAGGCTATGGATATTCTCTGCGCATTATAGGAAGCAGCTCGAGTTCTCAGACGAGGCCCTCGAGAGGTTCGCTAATATGGTTAAGAGAGTGCGCGATGCCGCCGCTCTAGCCCTGAAGCTGTCTACAGAGCTAGATCCTAGCACTAGCCTAAGCGATTCCGAATTAGCTACGCTCTCTGAGCTAATTAAGATTGAGAAAGAGTTTCACGCTGCGCTTAGCGAGGACTTCAACACTCCCCGCGCCCTCAAGGCAGTAATGGATCTCGTGAAAGTTGTTAACGCTAAAGCTACGCAGTTTAGGTCTGCAGCAATTCCCCTTAGAGTACTGAGCATGTTTAGGGAATTCAACGAGGTTCTAGGAGTTGTAGATAGCGTGTTTGAAGCTGGTGACGAAAAGCTTAGGGAGGCGCTATTCAAAGCTATAGACATAGTTATCAGGGTCAGATCTGAATTAAGAAAGAGGAAGTACTACGATCTAAGCGATTGGATAAGGAGCGAGCTATCCCGCATAGGGGTCAAGGTAAGGGATTACAGAAATCGGTCCGAATGGATCCTCGAGCTGTAGAGGGTCAATTATGTTAATGAGGAAGCGGTCCCCGTCGCTCCACCCCACATCATCTGAAGATCAGAGGTGTCCCTCAGGTCATCCCGCAAGCTGTGCTGTGGATCCAGAACTTATAGACCTTCCCCCAATCGGGTTAAAGTGCGAGCTCTGTCTTCAGCGCGGAGCTACGTATCGCTGTAGAGTCTGCGGGAGAGCTGTATGCAGCACTCACTACGACCCCAAGCTAGGTGTATGCACACTATGCCGATCTGCTCTATGCAGAATATGTGGCACAAACCTTGCAGTAGGACACTGCAACATCTGCGGAAGGTTGGTATGTGCGAAGTGCTCTCTAGACTTAGATGGTGTTAGGAGGATATGCTACTTCTGCTTGATGAATCCTCGGTCAATAAGCTTATTATCTAAAGCTGCATAGATGCTGCCAGCCTATGGTGGTAGTGATGGCTCTCGAGGACGTAGCGCGAACCGTGGATGCGCTGTATAGAAACATCGGAGCAGTACTAAAGGGTGTGTCAGGAGAGGGTCGCGCTAAACGAATGTATAGGGATTTGCTCTCAGACATACAGTCTACGCTAGCGCTAGTCAAGAGGTTTCTCGAGCTAGCGCACTGCATTGAGCGTGCCTTAGGCTCTGAGCTACGGGCTAGAGTATGTCACCGCTGGTTTCTAACTCGGAACGACGGTGTTGTGACGCTAGTGAAGCTAGAGCCCCGAGTAACTATATACTATGACGGGTCTAGGATCCGCATAACCTACGATGATAGAGAGGTTGAGTTCGAGGGCGGCACCACCCTACGGTTTAGAGTCAACAACTTCCGTGACGAAGTGGATCTGAGAAACGAGGACGCCGTCTTAGAGAAGAGGAGCTTGATACGAGAAGCCATAGGCAGGATAAAGTCGATAATTACTCACTGCACTCCCGACATGGAGCTATGCATAAAGGAGTATCGATTGAGATGCTGAATCAGGCGGGGATTCTATCATCATAGCTACCTCAGCAGCGGCTGAGCATCATCATAGTTAAAGCAGCAACCTCCACTTGCTCGAAACAGCGTCAAAGTATATTAAAGCAGATTCGCGAAGCGCCCTAAACAACCGTAGCTCACGATCATTAAGAACTTTAGCAATGTCCTCCTCGTTATTCGTTGATATGCTTTGCACCTTCTCTACAAACTCTTTCCAAAAGTCAGGGTCTATAGCCACCCTTTCGTTCCTAAGCTCGAGTACAATAGCTCCTAGCCTCTGGAGCTTTAGGAAGAACGTGTCTCTATCTCTTATCCTTCCAGCAACGTCGCTTTCAAATAATATCCCTTGCTCCTTCAAGATTTCCATGATGCTTCTTCTCCTTCTTTCGCGTTTGCTCTCGCTACGTTCACTTCTAGCCATAGCATGCCTGTGCCTAGCTTGCTGCGCACGCTCTTCACCTTCCATCGACGCTATCTTCTGTTGAAGAGCAGCAACTCTCTCCTCTAAGCTCTCTACACGTTCTAATAGGTCCGCGTACTTCCTAGCAAGATCATCTATTTTAGACGTAAATGGATTAATCTTATCCTGTATCTTCCTATCGATAACAAGAATCAGCTTCTCGAGAACCCCCTTAGTTTTAGCAGCACTCCCTAGCTCGTCTAACCGTGAGGAGTGCCCATACTCCTTGCCGCTAACCTCTTTCAGAATCATTGCTTTTATCAACTCATTAACACTTAACAAGCCACGCTTTCGAGCAAGCTCCTCGAGCCTCTTGTACGTTTCCTCATCAACTTTCAGCATCACTACCTTCAAAACACTTCATCCCATCTAAAAAGTGGGTAAGGGATTTGATAACCTATTAGCGCCTCCTCACTTAGCTTTGCTCTCTACAGCCTTCCTAATTCTTTCAACTCCCTCAACTATCTTATCTTCTGATATAGCGAAGCTGAACCTAACGTACTCTCTACCCATCTCCGACTCTGAGAACCCCGTCCCCGGAAGCACTACTACTCCATGCTCCTCCAGTAGCCATATAGTGAAGCTCTCTACATCCATTCCGAGCTTGTCTAGAACGCTCTTCACTCTGGGATACATGTAGAACGCTCCCTTGCTCTTCCATACCTCGAACCCTGGAACCTTCTTCAGCGCTTCGTACATAACGTCGCAGCGCCGCTTGAACATCTCTACCATTTTCTTAACCTCTTTCCACGTGTCGGGGTTCCTGAGCGCCTCTATACCAGCCTTCTGCGCAATGCTTGGCGGACAGCTGTAGACGTTTGTTGCTAGCCTCTTTATAGGATCAGCAATCTCCTTGCTTACAACTAGGTATCCAAGCCTCCATCCTGTCATGGAGAAGGTCTTGCTGAATCCGTTGACGTACAGTATGTACTTTCTCCATTCCGGTTCCAGCTCTAGTACGCTGTGGAATACTCCTTCTTCGTAGACGAAGTTGTCATATATCTCGTCTACAAGTAGTAGGATGTTACGATCTTTTGCTATCTCCATAAGCTTGGCAACTTCCTCTTTTGAGAACACTGCTCCCGTCGGGTTATGAGGATTGTTGAGCACTATCATCTTTGTCCTCTCCGTAATGCTCTTCTCTATCTTTTCGAGATCCAACCTGAACCCTTGCTCTGCATCGAACTTGAGCGGCACGTATACCGGCTTTCCACCAAAGAGCTTCGTTACCTCAGCGTAAGCGGGGTAGTAAGGATCGTGAATTATAACCTCGTCTCCCTGGCCTACGAATGCTGCAATCGCTAGGAATATCGCGGTCTTCGCACCAGTGGTAACTATTATCTCATCGGGATCAACGTTAGAGCCGTAGCGGCTGTTTAGGTAATCCGCTATAGCTTCACGCAGAGGCCTTATTCCTGCAGTCTCGGTATACCCCGTGAACTTCTCATCCAGAGCCCTCTTCGCAGCCTCGCAAATGTTGTCGAAGGTAGGTACGTCGGGCTGGCCAACACCGAACGATATCACGTTGACGCCTCTAGCTGCAACTTCCTTTGCCTTAGCTAGGTACAGGAATGCCTTCTCTCCTCCGAGTATCTTCACAACGCTTTTCATCTTTTTCTCGAGGCTCAAGGCCTATGCCCCCACGCGTTGTAAACCTTCGCTTCCCCAGAATTAAGCATTAGAACCTTATTCCTCTCCTACTTACAGTAGAGGCTAGGTACGCGGATGAAGAGCTTGGCCGATGCTGAGTGTACGGGTGCTGAGATTGGTAGCCGCTGACGGGGATGAAGATACTTGCCCCCTTCAGATCCGCTTAGAGATGAAGACATTACCGCGACCTGACCCATTCCTCAACTTAGATCTCTGCACTATCGAGAACACTGCGTGTCTATACCGCTACCCTATGCCCATCGCGTTAGGAAGGATTTTATCAGCGAGTCAATGTAGCAAGAGACGAGATCTGGAGCTAGCTGGGTTCATAATCACTTCCGTAGCCCCGCTTAACGTTAGAGATCTGCGGCTGCTTACACTTGCAACTCTCTCAAAGGAATCCACGCTGAGGATCGTTGCTCGCACCAACATAGCTTCGGTATCACTATTCGCGCTGGCTAGACCACAGTACTTAGGCTACGTAGTACCTAGCGTGATCGCCCTTGAAGCCAGAAGTAGGAGATCCCTTATCTCGGTTGCTTTCACGCACCCCGCAAGAGTAGAGATCCTGAACGAATACATAGTATCTATGAGAATCAGTAGCCGCTGCACCATTCTGTTCTCGGATAAGCTTCGCGCAGCTTCTCTCCTACGCTTGCTACAATGCGTCTACTCGTCTCTAGCACACGACCACGTAAATGTTGAAATTCTCGATCCCTACACTCTTGTGCTTGACTGCAAACCCCAGCGCTGCGGGATAGCACTAGAAATCTGGAATCCCTATGACATTCCGGTTAACGCGTTCCTATGCTTGTGTCGAGGAGAGATCTCTTCTATTTCGATCGAAAATTCTCGGTTTACTGTAGGTAAGAGATGCGTTAGGGTAGCGCTAGCCCCTGATGAGCTTCTCCGCTTAGTACTACATACTGTAGATGTTCAGGTCTAAGGGGTAAGACCTTCTATAAGCTCCAGTAGCTAAGGATCATTAATGGGCGTTAGTAGTGGCTAGGAGACGCTCTAGGTCTAGAACAAGAACTACGCAATCTCAAAGCGCTAGCTCCACGCAATCGTCTAAGCGTAAGCGCAGTACACGACGAAGAAGAGTTGAAACAGATCGCTGGGTATCGTCTAGGGTCAGCGATCTAGCTGCGAGAATGGGGCTAGATGTGCTGGGACTCAGCGAAGATGAGCTACGAGCAATACTAGTGAAGCTCGTGGATATACTTCGAGGAGACGCCAATACTATAAACGCAGACACAATAGTTAGGAGATTCCGTAGAAACCTAGAGGCAATGATGAGCATTGTAGCAGCATCGATACTCGAGCTAAGGGACGAACTTCACGGCGACCTACTAGAGTTCGTCGTTAACTACATAGGCGACAGCGTGCTAGCATTCGCACCACGCCTTTACCGCGAAGCACTGAGAGAGGGGCGCAGTGACCTAATAGAGAGGCTACGCGGAGCGTGGAGCCAAGCATGGGTTCGAGTTAGGGGTCCTCCACTACCGTTGAAGTGCCCTCGATGCGGATTTGATGCACTTATGCCTGACCTAACTTGCCTAGTTTGCGGAGCCACTATAGATGAGAAAGAGCTGAAGAAGAGTGTCAATTTCGAGGAGCTGCTTAGAGAGTTTGCGCAGATAGCTCCTATCGAAGATGTTAAGACCGCTCTCAGCTACGGGTACGTGTATCTCAACAGCCTAGGAATAAAAAGCCCCCGCGAACAGAGAGATCCGCTAGATACAGAGATACTGCTTTCCGCTGATGAGAAGAAAGTCCTTGAGGAGGAGCTAAGGCGGAGACAAAATGGTTGAGGAGATACTCGATTCACAGCATCTAGATACCTTCCTTAAGCGTAATAGGGTAGCTTTGGTAGCCTACGCGCCGCGAGATAGCATCGAGTGGAGCTATATGAAGAGGCTACTAAGTCGGCTAGAGGCTAAAGCAGGCTACCTTATGAGCATCGCAATAGCGGATTCCTCGATTCTTAGAGAGAGATCGGCGAGCGTTACTATAAAGCTATACCTAGAGAAGTCGCCTATATTCGAGCAACAGGGTATATTCGGTAACCACGATCTCGATTACGAAGCCTTGCGTAGAGGCATTAAGGACGTCTTAAAGAGGCGCTCCTTCAAGACCTTATTCTAGAGACCCTCCATAGAAACCCTACGGAGATACGAGAATGCTCTGCACAAACTGCAGACGAAGGGAGGCAAAGTATCTTCGCGCAGCGTCGGGAGAAACCCTTTGCGGTAAGTGTTTAGCTAACGGTGTTTACAAGCAGCTAAGGAAATTCTTTACCCTCTACAACGTGCTAAAGCGAGGCTCTAGCACTATCTATATAATTCGAATTGATCGTATTCCGGAGAGCTTAGCTATTCTAAGGGTACTCAATCGCTTGCTGGGAAACCTAAGCACGAGGAGGATCATGCTCGTTCCCAAAGGTCTTAGGGCCGTGAACCTCGGCCAGCTAGTGCCACTGGATGGAGCCGAGATAGCTTATTACGAAGTTCCTTCAGAGCTCAGCTCTATGGCTGAGCTCATCAAGGCTCTGGATACAGTTGCTAAAAACGCGTGTACGATGTTCAACGCAAGCGTTGCCTTAGTACCACTATTTAGAGACGAGTTGACTCTACTCATGATTCAGGGCCTTCTCGACTCCGCACCGCACATATTTTCCGATGCTCTACCAGTTAAGCGAGGTTCAGGTGTATGCATAGCGAGACCTACTTACTATGTCTTTAGTGCTGATGCAGTAGCTATCGCTTACTTAAGTAGGCTCTACGAGCTTATCCCGCCAGAGACCGCGAAGTTGCCTTCACTAAACGCTCGGGAACGCGTCGTTGTGAAGCACATGTACCCCATACTGTGGAGATCCCGAGAACTCATGTACTCCTCGCGCAAGAGTTTGGAGCTTCTTCAAAGCTTCATTCTCGCAAAAACAAATCGATGTAGTATATGCCTTGCTAGGAGCAGCGAGGATCCTTGCCCTCTATGTCGTGAACTGATGACGAAATTCAGCAAGATTTATATAGAACCTCCGGCTAACACCCACCGGGTGCCTTGGTATGGCGATGTACGGCGTTCCAGTGCTCATACTGAAGGAGGGAACCAGTAGAACCCATGGTAGAGAGGCTCTGAGAGCAAACATACTAGCTGCGAGAGTGCTCGCCGAGATTCTCAAGACCAGCCTAGGCCCCAGAGGACTCGACAAGATGCTTGTAGATAGCTTCGGAGACATAACAGTGACTAACGATGGAGCCACTATAGTTAAGGAGATGGAGGTCCAGCATCCAGCAGCGAAGCTCCTGGTGGAGACGGCGAAGGCTGTCGACGCCGAGGTAGGGGACGGAACTACCTCGGCTGTCGTCCTAGCCGGAGCCCTACTAGAGAAGGCTGAGAGACTTCTAGACGAGGGAATCCACCCAACGATAATAATTGAGGGGTACAGGAAAGCTATGGCAAAGGCGCTAGAGATCATCGACGAAGTTGCTGTAAAGGTTCCGGTAGGCGATATAGAGAAGCCCGAAGAGCGCGAGAAGACGAAGTCCGAAATAAAGAAGATTCTCTACACTACCCTCGCTAGCAAGTACGTAGCTACGCCAGACGTCCTAGATAAGCTCATGGATATGGTTATCGAGGCTGCGTTCACAGCAGCTGAAAAGAGACCCGATGGAACCTACAATGTTAAGCTAGACATGATAAAGATAGAGAAGAAGAAGGGCGGAAGCCTCAAGGACTCTATGTTGGTGTATGGTGTTGTACTTGATAAGGAGGTTGTGCATCCTGCTATGCCTAGGAGGGTTGAGAATGCTAGGATTGCTCTGCTTGACTGCCCGCTAGAAATCGAGAAACCCGATATAACCGCAAAGATAAACATAACCACGCCGGAGCAGATCAGGGCGTTCCTAGAGGAGGAAGCTAGGATACTGCGTGATATGGTTGAGAAGATTGCTGGTGTTGGAGCTAATGTCGTGATATGTCAGAAGGGGATAGATGACGTTGCCCAGCACTACC
>JAADCV010000086.1 GCA_013154235.1 Thermoproteota archaeon
GTGTATGCCTCTGGAGGAAGTACTGCAAACATCTCTTCGTCAGTCCAATCGTCTCCCGCAGCTAGTATGAAGCTCCAGGATCGCATTCTTAAGAACTTGAGTGCTGCTTTACCCTTTCCTATACCCGCTATTCGTATCTCGATAACCTTGTCTCCTTCCAGCACTTCTAGCTTGTGGCTGGCGACGAGGCTTAGCAGTATATCCTTTAGCTCCTTAGCTCGCACTTCTCCTAGCTCTGCCTGAACCTTTCTGTAGTGCCACGCTATGGAGTACTCTTTCTCTTCTATGAAAGACCCGGGGGTTCTGTCTACGTAAACCTCGAGGATTCTTCTTATCTCCTTCTTCCATTCTTTGCGCAGTGGCTCTATGGGTTCCCAGCTTTTTCCTCGCATCTTTATCCAAGCGCCGTGCTCAGCTACGAGGTTTATGTCTATATCTCCAAACCATCTGTCGAGGGATTCACGATCTCTGCCGCTTATGATCACTACCTCGGTGTTTTCAATAGCTGAAAGCCTTGCTAGGAGACTTAGGAGCTCTGGATCTGGTGAGGCTCTATCCGGGCTCTCAGCTAGAGGTACTAGAGTTCCGTCATAGTCTAGAAGTAAGAGCCTCGAGCTAGACCTTGCAAAGTCGCTAACTATTCTTGTAGCTACCTCGGGCGTTATCACCCTGGCTCTGAGCTTCTGCTGTTCCCTCTTCACATCCCTCAACCTATCCATGAAGTCGTCTGCCCATCTGTAGACGTTGTATCTACGTATTCTTTCGCGCATCGCATTCATTCTTTTGAATTTTTCACTAGTGCTCATCTCGAGTGCTCTCTTTATGGTATCTGCAACCTCCTCATATATTGTTGGGATTAACTATCAGTGCTTCGACGAGCTCAGATGAGGCTCCAGCGCCCTCGCTAAGAATTAGCACACCGTCGCCGCCCTCCTTTGCTGCAACGTATTCCTTCGAAACTAAGTTCATTCCGTCGTATAGCGGTGTTATTAGGGCTACATCCGATACGACGTAGAGAGCTAGTAGATCTTGCAGCGGGGTGAACTTGTATACATATAGTATAGGGCTCCAATCCAGTGTTGAGAAGCGACCATTAATTCTTCCGACGAGTTCATCGATGCATCTCTTAAGCTCCGCGTACTCCTTAACGCCGATTCTAGACGGAGAAACCAGTAGGACTAGAACAACTTTACCGATGTACTCTGGATACTTGCTAAGGAAGCGCTCGTAGGCTAGTAGCCGCTGAGGAATGCCCTTAGTGTAATCTAGGCGGTCAACAGAGAGTATCACCTTGAGGCCTTGAAACGAGAGCTTATACTCCTCGATCTTCCTCCTCACTTCATTATCGCTTAACAGCGATACGAAGCTCTCGAAGTCTATTCCCATGGGAAAAGCATCGACGAGCACAACGCGGTCCTCTATAAAGATCCTACCTAGCTTGTTCTCAAAGCCTAGCAGCCTTCTTACTGCACTTAGGAAGTGCCTTACGTATCCATAAGTATGGAAGCCAACTAGGTCTGCTCCAAGAATACCTCTGAGTATCTCTAGCCTCCACGGCATTAACTTGAATACCTCTGACGAAGGAAACGGTATGTGTAGGAAGAAGCCTATTGGGGCATCGTTACCTAGCTTCTGTCTAAGTAGCAGCGGCAATAGCATTAAGTGATAGTCGTGAACCCAGATTATATCGCCATCTCTATAAACCTCTAGTACAGCATTAAGGTACAGCTCATTAACTCTTTGGTAAGCGTGCCAGAACCTTTCTTCGAAGCGTGCTTTTTCGGGAAAGTAATGGAATAGTGGCCATATGGTGCTGTTGCAAAAGCCGTAGTAATAGTTCTCTATGTCTTCACTCGATAGGAATACGGGGTATAGGCTTCGCTCTGCGAGGTTCTCCTCGATATAGCGTCTTTCGCTCCAGCTCACCTCCTCGAGGGATATTCCTGGCCATCCTATCCAGATGCAAGGGTTCTTCTCGTGGATATGTTTTAGACCTGTTGCTAGCCCACCAATGCTGGGCTGTATAGAGATAGCATTGTTACTCTTAGAAACCCTTACTGGGAGTCTATTGGATACTATTATTATCTTGTTGGGCATGGCCTCTCACCACCAGCTAATCAAGCGTCTATGATCTTTGCTCTAGGTGGGCGGAGTTGGGAACAATGAGATCGATAGATGTGAGACAGTGGTTGTATTCAAAAGGTAGCTGAAAGCGAGTGGGGGCTTGCTCGTGCAAAATCTTAGTGGGCACCCTTCTTCCTTCCTGTTCTCTTTGCAGCAATATGCCCAACTTTTCTTCCTGGAGGAGCGTTTCTAGATACTGTGGTTGGCTTGGATTCTCTCTGGTGAGATCCTCCTCCGTGTGGATGGTCTACAGCATTCATCGCGATTCCTCTGACCCTAGGCCACTTCTTGGCCTTGGCCTTCCACTTGTGGTAAGAGTTTCCAGCCTTAAGCAGCGGTTTCTCAAGCCTTCCTCCCCCTGCGACGACTCCTATGGTTGCTCTCGCATCTAGTGGTATGAACTTCTGCTTTCCGCTAGGTAGCGTTACTATGGCGTGAGTAGATGTTTTTCCAGTTACTATTGCGTAGGTGCCTCCAGCCCTAGCTATCTTACCTCCATCTCCAGGCCTTATCTCAATGTTGCAGATCTGCGTTCCTTCGGGAATGTCGCGCAGAGGCACTATGTTTCCTGGCGCAACTCTTGCGCCAGGGCCTATCTCTATGACCTGCCCTACCTTAAGCCCCTCAACTGCAACGTTGAAGAACTCTCGTCCATCCTCTAGAACGATGCGGGCTAGGGGAACCCAGCGTCCTGGATCGTGTACGAGCTCGGCTACGACACCGCGAATGAGTTTGTCGGTGAGCGGGGGGTATCTAACTGCTGCAACACGTAGATGGCTAGGGCTTCGAAATGTTGATGTTCCTCTGCCCATTCTCTGCACGAGTATCCTCTTACCCATCTACCACCACCTTGGCTAGCCCTAGTAGATCACGGTCTCTAAACCCCCTATAAATGGTTTTGAGCTAGGCTATCGTTACGAGATCCGGCGGTATGTAGAGGCCGACTTCCTTAAGAGCTCGTTTGACAGCATCCTTTAGCCTTATTGTGGTGTAGTACTTCTTGCACCTAACGCCGCTAGGTTCGTCTAGAAGTATTGCGAGCTCTAGTGCACGCTCCGTAGACTTGGGCTTCTCTCTAGGCGATCTAGGGGGCTTGCGTAGTAGTGGTGGAATAGGTATCTCGCGTTCGCGTAGAGTGCAGCAAACGATCTTATCCTGAGGAATGAAGAGAGCTCTCTTGCGCTTGATAAGCTCCTCTATGTTGCTGTAGCTCCTTCTCTTCGTATCCTTAGCTATCCTCAGCAGAAGCATCTCAGCGCTTCTAGGCAGGGGTGCTCGGTGCTTAGGCACTAGAGGTAGCGAGCCTACGGGAACAAGAGCTAGGCCCTCGTACGCTACAACTATATCGTAGTAGGTTCTAGAGTCTATGGTGTCTGCAAACGCGCTGTACAGCACCATCACTATCCTCATGATGCTCCTAGCGATAAGAGGATCAAAACTTAATAAAGCTCCTTGACCTTAGGCGACCGGGGAGCCACGCTATGTCCAAGGAGCGCAAAGTGTGTTGGGAGATGCCACTGGAGTGGAAAAAGTTCAGGTACAGAGGCAAGTCTCTCGAGGAGCTTATAGAGATGCCAATGGATGAGCTCGCTCAGCTCTTACCAGCTAGAGCTCGCAGATCTCTGCTGAGAGGATTCTCTCCACAGCAGAGGAAGCTTCTCGAGAAGATAATCGAAGCCCGGCAGAGGCTCATAGAGGAGTGCAAGGAGGTAGTCATAAAGACCCATGTGCGAGATATGGTGATACTGCCCATAATGGTGGGTCTAACGATAGCTGTATTCAATGGCAAGGAATACGTTCCGGTAAAGATAGTGCCAGAGATGATAGGACACTACCTAGGGGAGTTCGCACCCCCGACAAAGAGCGTGAAGCACGGAGAGCCAGGCCTAAAGGCGACGAGAGGAACACTATTCGTTGCACTAAAGTAACGAAGTAGCATTAGTAACCAAGTTCCAATTTCTTCTAAGAACTGCTCTAGGTTATGCTACTACTCCATTTACATCAATGCTACAGTCATGAGTTTAAGGATAGTAAGCAAGAACTCCTTAGCTTTGGTAAGTTAGAGCTAGGCTTTTAACAAAAGACATTCTGCCTTAATACCCAGCTAAGGTTACCTGGTTGCGCTTTCTAGAACCGTTAGCGCTTTGTGCTCTGGGGATAGCTTTACGTAGGCCTTCTTGTATCCATCTCTATCTATAAGTGTGTTGACCTTAACTACCTTAACACCGTAGAGCTTCTCTATGGCTTCTTTGATCAGCTTCTTGTTAGCCCACCTAGCAACCTTTACGGTTAGGTAGTTGTACTTCTCAGCTAGTGTATAAGCCTTCTCGGTGGTAACGAACCTCACTATTACTCTGCTAAGGAACTCGAGCTCATTAGGGCTACTCATGCGGTTACCACCTCAAATAATGACTTTAGCTCCTCAAGAGCTCGAGTAGTGATGATCGTTAGCCTTCCTGGTGTTGCTCCTGGGGCAAGCTTCATTATGTTTAGGGAGTTCGGCGTTAGAAAGTCGACGCCCGGTAGGTTGCTTACTGCGTTTACTATTGGTGAGCGAAGAGACGATATTATGAATAGCAAGCTCTTAGGATTAGTGTACCTTCTCCCACGCATCTTCCCCTTTCCAGACCTAATCCTTATTCTGCGCTGTGCACGCTCAACGTCGTTCCACAGCCCCATCTTCTTGAGCCAGTTCTTAACGTCTTTCGCTCTAGAGAGATCCTCCAAGGCATCCACAGCTACTATGGGCAAGGCCTCTATAGTGCTTGGAACTACATGGCCCCGCTTCTTAACGAAGTCCGGATGCGCTGTTGCAGCGAGCGCAGAGGCTATAGCGAGCTGCATTTCTCTCCGGTTTATCTCCTCGTGTAGCTTCTTTAGAGGTGAGGGCGCGAACTGCCTTCTACCCCCTACGGTGTTCGGTGAGAACACAGCTCTGCCATCGGGTAGACGTGGTAGTCTAGCTACTCCGTATCCTATACCCCAGTACTCGCCACAGCGCCTCTTACCAGCTAGGGGGTCGCGCCCCTTTGGCTGAAGTCTAGCGGTGTGCGCGCTGTGGAATGCCCTTCTAATCAAGTCTACCCTAATAGGTAGTCTGAATACTAAGGGGAGCACGATCTTATCGACGGGCTTCGCCTCTAGGTCGTACACTGGTGCTGTAACGGGCTCTGGCCGTAGGTAGGTCGCAACTATGCGCACGGTCATGGTTATCCACCTATCTTGCTCTCCAAGCTAACATACGTTATTACAGGCGGGCCCTGCGGCTGCCACCTAGGCGGTCTGATTGGCCAGCGGAGAACTATAGGTCTTTTAGGTGGGCCCATGATGGTTCCGGCAAGCATTACCCAAGTACTTCTAACCACTCCGTAGTGCGGGAATCCTCCAGCGGGGGTTATCTCAGCTCCGTTGTCGCCTATGCGGAGTATTCTCTTGTTATACTCAGTTCTTCTGTGGAATCCCATTTGGCCAGCTTGCGGTACTTCTGAGACAGCTCCTATTGTTGGGCTGCGGCTGCCTACTCTCCTGCTACCTTTTCTATGCTTGTGCCATCTAGGTAGCTCTTTGACGCCGAACCTCTTTACAACTCCTTGGAATCCCTTACCCTTAGTCACTCCTATAACATCTACGAACTGGCCCTCGGTAAACACGTCTCTGATAGTTACCTTCTTGCCCAGCACCTTAATTGCGTAATCTATTCTATCCTCTATAGATCCTCCGCCCACCGCAACCTCTAGGAGATCCGGCTTCTTCTTGCTTATCCCCCCAGCCAACTTGGGCTGAGTAGCTATTATCACACTTACCCTAGCTACCTTGTTCTGCATCTCTTGCAGCTTCTTGATCTTCTCATCGATGTTCTCGGTGGGTCTATAGGTAGAAACCTTTCTCCATATCTCTATCTCTTCCGGAGGCTCTATCCATATATCCATCAGTGTTTGATAGCCGTATCCAGGTATCAGTCTGTACGCCCTTACTGCTATAGGTATTACTGGAGGAGCTTCCAGTACAGTTACTGGGACAAAGATCTCTCTTCCGCTGGTAGGTGTATTTGGCCTATCATCTATCATGAACACGTGGGTCATGCCAGCCTTGTAGGCTAGGAATCCCAGTAGCTTTGGGGAGTCTAAGTTAACCTCGGGCCAGCTCTTGACTCTAGGTACAAGTCTAGAGGCTCTCTTCCTAGGTCTAAAGCCGAGGCTACCTCTTCTTGGAGCATTAGTTTTCCTATGTGCCATGTTGCTATCCCCACTATGGTCTCGCTAGGCGCTATTGCGTAGATATCTCGGGAGGGTATATAAGTTGTATGTGAAGGACTATGAGCACCTCGATGACCTTAGTAAGGCTAGGTTTAGGACTGATAGAGCTACGTACAGAGCCTCTGTGGTCCGAACGCTCTTAACCCCTTGATTTACGACAGCGTCTACGGCAACATGCTTTGCCTGAATAGCTCTAGATAGCGCTGGTATATCGCTGTTGAGCTCCCTCCTAGTTATCTCTGATGGATCTAGGTAAGGCGACCCGAAAACACAGCATATGCGCTTGAGATCCTCTAGCCGCTCTACATTATTGAGTAAGTTTGTGGCTGGTTTGCCTAATTTTGTGAACTCTATCAGTAGCGATGAGGTGCAGTGCGATGTTATAGCCCTTGAGAGCGATGACGAGGTTACGATTTTAGGACCTAGATACACCGTAACGGCATCAGGATCTACTTCGCTGCACTTGTAATAGCTTCCGCAATCACGCTCTACCCTAACAAGGATCATCTCCCCAGAGTTTCGAGAGGACTTAAGTATGCACAGCTTACTAACACCAACATATGCCTTAGCCAACTCATCATCGAGCCTTTCGATAATTAGACCCCACCTGATCTGGGGTAAGGTTAATCGTTTGGAGAGCGTGTGAAGTGGTAGCGTCAGGGGAGGTGCAAGCCCTACGTACTTCAGATCTGGATCTATAGGGACAATCATTTTTCGAAGGTATGGAGGTGTCATTAGGTATCTTGCAACCTTGAGAAAGAGCCTCTTATCCGCATCTGATGCGTGAGGATCCTTGTACAGTACGAGATGGGAGGCTCTAAATATGGAGAGAGCCCTTAGGATGTACGCGACGGTTAAGGTCTTCAAATCCTTGCGATGCTCAGTAGACAGTACCGAAATGGGTACAAGCACCTTGAGGATGCAAGACCTTTTATTAGCTAAAAACTCCATAGGCCTTCCTAGCTTAGCTACCTCCTCTTACCCTTCTTTCCCTTCTTAGACTTCTCCTCTAGAGACTGCCGCTGTGAGGCTGGCCCTCGCTCCAGCCCCATGAACAGGCTAGTTCTCTGCCTTCCTCCCATGTTAACACCTTGTTAACTTGGATCATCGGGGTTTAAAGGTGTTAAGCAAGAGTGTCTCTAAGGGATGAAGATATTGCCGAGTGCTGAGACTGTGATGAGAGGATCCCCTAACAGACCGTACTAGCAGTTGCCCACTTGCCTGCAGCTAGCTTGATTGCTGGCTCAGAAGAGCGGATTCGATCACTGTAGTCACCGTTTGCACCCCTCATCATAGCCCATTACCACTCTCTAAAAGTAATTAATATGCTGTAGTTCGAGCATTGGTGAGGGGGCTACGTATGGTATGCTATCTCAACATGTATGTCCTGCATCGTGTAGGCAGTGAAGAGTTTGAGAAAGTGCTTCATCTTGTACAAGAGAGAGTTAGGTTAGAGCCTAGGGAAGTCGTTAAAAGTGTTGTAGTGCCTAACATGGTCTTTGCAAGATTTGCTTGCAATGACAAGAACTCTTGCCTAAGGATTAAGGAAGATATAGAGGATGCGTTAGCAGAGTTCCCGTGGGTTAAAGTTGAGGTTGTTTGCCCCTAATCTTCTTGTATAGTAGGATTGATATGAGTGCCGTGGCTAGCGTGAGCGCTGCCGTTACAGCGCTGAAGCCCTTTCTCGAAATAATCACTAGTAGGAGCGCGACTGTTAGCACAGGGTAGAGCAGTAGTACCCTTTCAAGTTGCATTATATCACCCTTAGTCTACCGAAACCTCCTAACGCTCTTGCTAGACCAACGGATATAGATATCAGCAGCGTGAGGTACAGTGCAGCACCTATGACTACTGCATACACGAGTCTAGCTATGAACGATATTATCTTGTATATTGGATCCGGAGGATTTCCTGGAGCTACGGGTATCTGCATTTCCACTAAGTTGCTTCCAGTACTTGACTGCAGCGGGATAGAGTGGCCTATGTACGTTACGGTCTCAAGCATCTGGACGCCATTGTTCTGAGGAGGTAGGATAATAAAGGAGAAGAAGTGTGGGTAGAGCGGGAGCGCAACGTAGAATACTAATGCGAATGAGAGTAGAAATGCGCCGGCTCCTCTAGCTATCCTGAAAGGAATAGCCATCAATGCTATCCCTAGCGCAGCTAGCGCAGCGTAGCTCTTTTGTATTACGAGTCCCAGAACGTACATGAAGGTCGTGACGTAGACTGCAACCATTAGCTTGCCTACTAGCGTTGACACAATCTTAGAGACTATGGGGGCGAACCTCGGGTTAACTAATTTCGTAATTGATGTTAAACCGAATATCATAGACAGCTGCCCGGTTAGCTGACCTGTTATAAAACCGTAGTATGCTATCCAGTTAGCTCCGAGGGCGCTGGCTATGTATGAGGCTGCGTTCAGTATCGTGTAGAATGCTAATGATAGTGCTGCTACGTAAAAAGCGTCGGAGATAAGGCGAGGGCCCCACTTTTTAAGTCCTGTTATTGGTATAGGCAGCGCGTATATAAGCACCCCTAGGTAAAACGTTAGCATTGACAGATATAGAGATATCTGAAGCAAGCTAGCTAGATCCATCATCGACCGCCTAAGATGGTAGCTGTGGCTTCGGAGGCTGTGGGAAAGACGTTGATAGCAATGAGGCTATGTAGTATATCAGCCAGAATATCGATGATCCTACTGCTATCCAGAACGCGCCCCATACAGCATCCTCTATGAGTCCCTGGCCTACTCTGCGAGCTTTGCCTATAGGTATAGGCGATCCCTTAATGGCCCAGCCTATGATCCACGTTAGAAGGAATAGGAACCATGATATCACGACGGCTTTGTCTATGAAGGTCTTTATCAGTGTTACTAGATCCATTTTCCCCGTAGCTATATAGGTACTTATAAAGCGTGGCTAACTCCGCCAGAAGCGCCTTGTTCTTAGGAACGCTCTCTGTCTTTCAAGCACTAGCGCTACTAGGTCTTCGATGGTCTTAGCTCTTGATAGTATGCGCTTAGCTGTCTCAGGTCCTATTCCGACTCCCTGGAGAGCTATTAGTGCGGCAAGCCCGTAATCCATCACTAAGTTAGCGATCTTGCGCATTCTATCAAGAATCTTGAGCTCCTCGTCGCAAAGTCTGCTGCTTCCTCTGTGGATGCGCTTCACTATGCCTCTAGCTCTACGAAGCTCTTCCTCATCGTCAACCACAGTTATAGCTAGTGAGCCGCATTGAGGGCACGATATCTTTCTATTCTTTAGCTCTTCTAGCGTGCTGCAGCCCTCACTGTAAAGCCTTATGTTTATAGACCATGTATAGAGGCAGGATAGGCATAAGAGTCTCACAGTGCGGTTCACTAGCCTTGATAAGACCACGCTACTCAACGCTTGTTTGGACACCGGAGGCCCTAGGCTAATGGTTGAAGGAGCTAATGATATTATTTCGCGTGCGATAGTAGAAGGTTTGTCCACCATGTAAACAACGATTTTTGTTCCGCTGTGCAGCTTCCTAAGGAATCGCTCAAGCGCGTCAATGTCTATTTTCTCGGTCATGAGCTCGCGTAGAGCCTCCCTCTTAACTACGTCAATATTCTTAAGGCCCTCGATAACCCTCTTCGCTTCAACAATCGAAACGTTCCTTGATACCAACCCCATCTTCTTAGCTACCTTAAGTATGTACCACTCGAACAAGGGAGAGTCTTCAAGTCCCTTGATCAGCAGCGAGCTAGCTTCCTCTATGGTTAGAGACTTTAGCTTAGATAGTAGGAGCCTTATCTCGCTTCGGCTCAAAGGTCTTGAGGGCACTACCAGCGTTCCAATTTGGTGCGACCTGTAGCTACATCTAACCCCTAGCAAGGACCTTATGAGTTCGCTAACTACTAGCGCAAGTGCTTCGGATCCTCTTGAACCTAGGCAGGAATAGATTAGTACGTACGGCAGTTCTCTCGCTGTCGATACCTCGATCGATATCCTTGTAGTTAAGAGGTGTATTCGGCAGATATCGGGGATAAACTCCTTAACCGCTCTCTTAGCGTCTTCAGTAAGAGGATATCTGCTGAGAATGCTATCTATGCAGACTTCTGTAGAACAAGAGCAGAGGTTCTCTAGAAGGCTGCAGACCTCCTGAGCTACATCGAAGCTAACGGGAATGTTCTCTCCAACCCATCTAGGTAGGCGGGCCTCCTCGACTCTAGCTACGGGCTCAACATACACAGTCTTCGACTCATCATCTATGCTAACGAGTCTCCATAGCCTACCGCTTAGAACAAGTACATCCCCCTCTCTGCATGTAGCGATGAACTCCTCATCTAGCGTTGCAATACTCCTCATTTCTACAAGATCCCTCACCCTGTACTTACTTGTGTCCACAATCATCGTCGTAGTTCTATAGTAGATTTCCCCTCTCTTCCTAGGAACGAGCTTACCTTCAACTGAGGCTACGAATCCGATCTTCTCCGCGAGTTCAATTACTTGCTCGAGATCCTCTCTGCGTAGATCACGGTAGGGATGCGTTGACTTAACTAGCCTGAATGCATTCTCTCTGTCTATGCTTCCCCACTCTATAACGATGCCAACCAGCTGATGCAGGAGAGCGTCTAGCGAATTGGTATGAGGCTTAGGGGTTTCAAGCTCGCCATTAATTGCTCTTCTGGCTATTACCGCAGATTCGAGAAGCTCTATGAGCATTGGAGGCGCTAAGACTATGCCACTAGATACCGCATCTTCTCTATGCCCAGCTCGACCTACTCGCTGTATCAATCTACTAACTTGTCTAGGAGACATGACTTGCACAACGATATCTATTCCCCCTATATCTATACCTAGCTCGAGGCTTGACGTAGCTATAGCAACGTTGATCTCTCTGTTGCGCAAGCCCGACTCTACGGACTCCCTAATCTCCCTCGATAGCGAGCCGTGGTGTACGCCAACATCGTGGAAATGTGATCGTAGGATATATCCGAGTTCTTCGGCTGCGATGCGCGTGTTCACGAAGATAAGTACTTGCGATCGTTTTTCGCGGTACTTCCGTATAATATCAACTAGTTTCGGTACGCAATAGAGAATTTCGAGAAACGATCTCGTGTCTCTAGATCCTGAGCCCAAGCTATCTACTAGTATTTCGTACCTCTTACTAGCCCCAACATCTATCACAACGTACTTGTAGGGATAGAATAGGAACTCGGCCAGAGACTCTAGACCGCCGTGAGGAGCTGTTAAAGCGATTCTTCTAATCCTCCTCTTCGCTAGCACGTCTAGTCGACGAAGACCGACTACGAGCTCTACACCCCTCTCGCTTTCCTCTACCTCGTGAGCTTCATCTATGATAACGTACTGGCAATTTCTCAAGTGCTTCCTTAAGCTCTTGTTAACAAGCACTACTTGGAGGCTTTCCGGAGTTGTTACTAATATGTTTGGGGGCGAAGACGCTAGCTTTCTGCGCTTGCTAGACGGCGTATCGCCGTGCCAAACGCCCACAGTCATATTGAATATTGATGCTACCCTACTGATTCTGCGCTCGATATCTCTGTTCAACGCTCTAAGAGGAGTTACGTATAGTAGCGAGATAGGCTTTGGTCTAGCGCTGCACCTCATTAACGATGGTATGAGAGCAGCCTCCGTCTTTCCGCTTCCCGTAGGAGCGCATAGCAATACATTTAGATCGGTATTCAAGATCTTTGGTATCGAAACGCGCTGAGTTAGCGTTGGCTTGGCTAGTCCTAAAGCACGTAGCTTAGCCGCAACATCGTTAGGAACGCCTAGCTCGAGCCAGCTGCTCACTGCTAGCACCATCCTCAGCTGTATTGATCTCAGCACCAGCCGACGGATAGTATCTAGAACTCTTATCTCTCCTAGCTCCCGGAGAGCCCCGTGGTGAAGTAAGGTGCCGGAGGAAGAGTCTGCAGAGAGTGGCTCTAGCGAGGTATCTGAGGAGTACTATGAGCCGAGCGAGGAAGCTATAGAAGTTGAGTCCAAGGAGCTGAGCATACCAGAGGTAGAGGTATTTGTTGAGCGGAGCGAGCTATGGGATAAGATGGTGCGTGGGGAAATTAGTTTAGAGAAAGGTGCTGAGCTTCACCGCGAGCTAGCATCTCGTATACCAACAGTTACCGTGTCTACCGGTAGAAGGAGAAGGAGAAGAAAGTGAGATAGGGTCTACCGTGTTTTAGTACAGGGATTTGGACTCCACCTCGTATTCATATCCTAGGTTTTTGAGCGCTTCCTCTATGGTATCCTTAGGGACAGATCTATCGAATATTATGACTACGTACTTACCATCGTCCTTCTTGACAAGCTTTATCTTATCCACTAGGACGAGCCCCTTTATCATCTCGGAGATGTTCTTCTTTGGTGTGAGGTAATCCTTGAACTTCTTTCTCATGAACTCGTAGAACGCATCGAAATTCCTAATCATCCTTATAGTGTCCTGTAGATCCTCACCACCTTTCCCAGTTACCTCATGTAGTCTCTCAAGAAGCTTTAGAGCACCTTCGAGATCTATCTCGACTGCGACATACTGACCTATTATCTCGGTCATCCTAGCCTTCAACGCATTCTCCCCGGGGCATTCGCTCCTCCTAGGCTATAAGTGCTAGACATTATATCTAGTTTAGAGGGTGCGGAGGGGTGAGCGTAAGAGCGACCTATCCCATAGGGGCGAACCTCAAGAAGATCGCTCAAGCGTGCTCAGCAGCTCTAGAGGAGGTGCCAGTGATATTCAGTAGCGAAGGCATGATAATAGAGGGCCTCAGCCCCGACAAGGCTATAATGCTGTCGGTATTCATCCCGGCTACCGCTTTTGAGGAGTACAATGTTTCTGAGGAGACTAGCGTTGTTGCGCCTAAGGACGAGTTTGTGAAGGCGTTCAAGAGAGCTACGAAGCGTGATAGAGTTACATTTGAGCTATCTCCGGGGTCTAGAGAGATGGTGATTAGGGTTACTAATGTTAGGACTAGTGTTGAGCGTGAATACATAGTGTCTCTCTCCGAGGTTGGGTACCAGAGAATAGGTGAGTTAGACATAGATCTCGAGGTCAACGCTAGGATGCCTAGCGATGAGCTTGCTAACATTGTAAAAGACGTCGCTATAGTTGCCGATGAAGCAACGTTCCAGTTCACTTCAGAGACTAATGCTATACGAGTGCAAGCGTTCGGGGATCTAGGAGAGTATAGGACGGAGCTAAAGCAGTTCAAGCCACTGACACTGATAGAGTCGACGGTTAGCGCTGCATCCTCTAAGTACAGCGTCGATCATTTGAAGATACTTGCGAAGGTTCTAGACCTAGCAGACGAGGTGACCATAGCCTTTGGTCCTGACAAGCCGTTGAAAGCTGAGCTAGATATTGGTGGAGGAAGAGTTGTTCTTTGGATCGCTCCAAGAGCTTAGACAACCGCAAGTCCTTTTTCAGCGGCCAAGTTCTTGAACCTCACAGCATCATTAAACATGTAGATATTATTGAACATCACATAGAACTGCGGAGTAACACTAGAGTACCTAGATACCTTGTCCGCAAGCTCTTGTAGATCGCTATCAGTATACTTGTATCGATAGTTAATCTCGCCTCCGAGGCCATGTAGCCTCGTGTAGAGCGCTGGAGTCCCGTCCTCAGGAACTATAGGGTCTCTCTTGAGTATATCAACAACATGCACCACGCCTAGAGATACAACCTTTCTGATTGCTTCCGTATGCTGAAGCCAAGTTCCTCGAGGTTCCCAGCATATTAGAAACTCGCTTCTTACAACAGTCTTGAAGAACTCTATGGCATTCCTAAGGTTCTCCTCTGAGTAGCCAAAGCTTGGAGGAGTCTGGAAAACTATGGCTTTACTACCCAGTATCTGAGCTATTCTACGCAGTTTCTCCCACGCCTCTAGATTCTCCTTCGTAGGTCTCAGAAATCCATACTTACTTAAGTCGCCGCTAGGCTTTCTCTTCATCCTTCTCCACGTGGGGCTTGTATGGGGGTGCGTAATTACCTGCCACGCCTTTACGGTTACGATAGCATCCTCCGGTATCGAGCTTCTGAAGCTGCGAGCCCAATCCTCAGTAGGTAGATCATAGAAAGTGTTCTGTAGCTCAACTGCCTTAAGGGCTTCGAAGTACTTGGCTCGAGATACGGGAATACCGCAACAACCAACAATTACCTGCAAGAGATCTTCACCCTAACTAAGCTACTCGCCAGCACACTGGTTCCTCCAAGAGACATATAATACGGTTATCCCCCTCGGCAAGTACATCTATATCGTTAACATCATCAAAAATTTTAGGAATTAATATCAATGATAAAGACTTACTTGCACGTTCAATAAGTATGGTAAACGCGCGCCTCCCAAGAGCTTTAGCAACTATCTTGGTTTCGCCTATAGATATAGAGGTGGATTCTACGGTCACAGGACAGGGTTCTCCGCAAGCTCCTGCTCTAACGCTTCTTGCTAGAGATGGTGGTGCCACAATGTGTAACCAAGGAAGCGCGTCCTTTAGAAGCTTGCATCCTCTGCATAGGCATTCCAGAACTGTTGGTATGACTACGTACCTTAAGTTCCTTAGAGATAGCTGTAGTTCAAGTATGTTTCTTGTTATTGCGTGTAGGCTAGTACCTCCTCCGCAGCCTACTAGCGCGCACGAGGGAGGTTCCTCTAGAGAGCAAACTAGCAGTGTTGTGCAATCGTTGTCAGAGGTTATTGTAGATCCCGCAACGATGTAAACACCAGGTGCAAGCGTCAAATGCATGTTATCACTACTCTACGCTTCTGCAGATGAATCCCTCTATCTCTATGGGTGTATCCTTGACGAGGACGCGGCATGTAGCTTCGTCGCCTACTCGTGCGCAGGATATGGATACGATGCTGTTGCTGTATTCGCGTATAACCGCCTCTAGCTCGCTTATACCTATACCCTCGCCTATGCACGAGAAAAGAGCTCCAGGCTCGCACACTCGAACCTCTATTACTTTCCTATCCTCGTCTAGAGCTAGGATCACCTTGGAATTGGGCTCTATCCCTAGGGCGATTCTCATGTAGGATGGGATAGTTATGCGTCCCTTGCCGTCCACCTTGAGAACCTCTACGTACATAGCTGGCCTCCAATAGCGGATCTATGTATCTGCATCCTTAATAGAGTTAGTATGCGAAGATTGGTTTTGGGGAGAGCGAATGAAAGTCTACTTTAGATTCGCTGACGCTAGGCTATGGCGATACGTGCTAAGGGGGCTAGCTGAGTATCTAGACGTCATAGGCATTAAGGTACATCCAGAGGAGGGTGTGAGGATAAAGGCGATGGATCCAAGCCACGTGATGCTGGTAGACTTCGAGATACCTAAGACAGCTTTCGACGAGTTCGAGATTGATCAGGAAACAGTGTTAGCAGTTAACCTAGAGCTCAGCTCCAAGGTTCTTCGCCGAGCTACGAAGAACGATAAGCTTGTCATCTCTAGCGACGGTTCCAAAATATCGTTTGGCCTAGTGTCCAAGGGAGGCGTCGAGAGATACTTTACCCTCCCGCTGCTATCAGCGAAGTTCGAAGAGATACCCGAGCTGAGCCTAGAGCTCAATATCGAGGCTAAGACCCTTGGACCGACATTCGCGACAGCTCTCTCGGTTCTCGAGAAAGCTGGTGACGTCCTTAGGATTAAGGCGGGTGCCGAAGGACTTAGCCTAATAGCTACATCAGAGCTAGGCGAGATAGAGTTCGAGTTCAGCGTAACAACAGGTACTCTAATCGACTACAAGCCTCCCGAAGGCGAGGAAGTTGTTAACAGCTACTCCCTCGAGTACTTCGACCTTCTAGCTAAGGTATCGAAGATGAGCGAGAGCATAACTATAAAGCTCGGTCCCGACATGCCTTGCGAGATCGATGCTGAACTGCCTTCCGGTGCAGTACTAAGGACATACATAGCTCCTAGGGTAGAGTGAATGGCTCCTAAGGATGTGCTCACATCGATAGTGTTAGAGTACTACAAGAGAGCTAACCTAGAGCTGCCTGAAGACATGTACCTGCGTGAGTTTGCACTGCAGCCTATGCACAGCTCTTCGTACGTTAGGCACCTAGCCTTTAGGTCCGCTAGCGAACTTAGGAACTACATACTATCGAACGTCCCTAGGCACCTCTACTTCTCGTCAGCTAGGTACCGGGATCCATCATGCAGTGACATGCAAGCTAAGGGGTGGCTAGGTAGCGACCTTGTATTCGATATAGATGCAGATCATCTTCAGGCATGTATGGATAAGGCTGTAGAGCTCAAGTTCTGCGCATCCTGTGGAGAGCTCCTAAACGAAAACGATAAGAAATGCCCGCGCTGCGGCTCTAGCAATGTGGTTGAACTGGATTACGTTCCTAAAGAGTGCATCTATGCTGCTCGCGATGAAATGATGAAGCTCGTCGAGGCTGTTGAGCAAGAGCTTGGGTACACCACCTACACGATAGCCTTCTCCGGCAACCGGGGCTTTCACCTTAGGATTCAGCTAGATGGGGCCGATGCGCTGATGAGTGGAGAGATGCGTAGGGAGATAGTGTCGTATCTGAAGCTAGAAGGTATTGATCCGACGCAGTTCATGATTGTGGAGAAGAGGCGCCGCGGCAAGAGGATATTGACGCTGCCGCCGCGTACCAAGGACCCTGGTGTAAAGGGAAGGATTGCACGCTCTCTTCTTAGGATGGTTGCTAGCGACGAGCTTGCATGCAAGGTGATTAGGGGTGAAACCGCGGATTATCGTGCGCTCGCTCGTGTTGCTAACTCGGTAAATGCTGTGCTCATGGACGCTATAAGGGAAGCTGCGATTGTGGTCGACGAGAAGGTGACTATGGATATATCGAGACTTGTTAGAATCCCTGGAAGTATAAATGGTAAGTCCGGGTGGCTGTGCAGATGCGTTAGCGTTAACAAGCTTCAGCAGTTTGAAGTTGCTGAGGATGTGGTTTCGCCGATACCCGGGGCTGTGGTGGAGGTCAGGCTTCTAGTCTCACTACCTCGCATAAGGATCATTGATGAGGAGGTAGGCGGTAAGAGAGGCGATAAACTGCGCCTCACTTCGCTAGCAGCGTTATTCCTAGCTTTCAAGGGCGTTGCTAGGATAGTTGCTATACGGAGGTGAGAATCTTGGAGCCATGGAAGGTAGCACTCGACGAAGCCTTAAGCATCGATGAACTGGCGGAAGTAGACCAAGGGCTTGTCAATAAGTTGAGAAGTGCTGTTCTGGAGGCTTTGGAATGGTGCAGCAATCCGCTCATCGACGAGGACTTGAGGAGGAATGCGTGCTCTAAGTTCTTTAGCTTGTCAATGAGGTTTCTGAGACTGTTAGTGAGAACAAGGGTCTCTAAGGTTGTAGAGGGTGCAGAGACTAGAGGGTTTGATAAGAGGTTTCTCTCATTGGTTGTCGGGTCTCTTGACACGTTCGCTAGTGTGATACTACTAGGGCTACGTGCCCTGGAGGGCGAGGTGCTGTGCAAGGTCGTGAAACCGATTGCGCTGAGGAAGTCCATCGCTAGTCCGGGATACATGGTTTCTCTACCTATAGCTGAGGCATGCCTCCTAGCGGCCCTCGGCTATGTTAAGCCATTGATTGTACGTAACGAGATGATCAGTTTTTAAGCTAAGGTCTGAGATGATCGAAAGGAGTGCAAGGGTGGTAGCGCGATGAAGATACCTAGGCAGATACGAACCTACTGCCCTAGATGCCGCAAGCACACGGTGCACAGCGTCACGATATACAAACACGGAAAGAGAAGAACTCTCGCTCAGGGTCAGCGTAGGTACCTTAGGAAGCAGGAGGGGTATGGATCCAAGAGAAAGCCCGAGCAGAAGAGGTTTGCCAAGGTAACGAAGAAGGTTGTGCTAAAGCTGAAGTGTACTGTATGCGGGTACATACAGCATAGGGAAGGTATTAGAATGAAGAAGTATGAGCTCGTGAGGTGATAGCTATGGTTAAGAAGAGGAAGATACTGATTCCAGAACCCAAGAGTCGTTTCATTAGGGTTAAGTGTAAGCAGTGCGGTAACGAGCAAGTAATATTCGACCACGCTACCTTCCCAGCTAGATGTCTAGTGTGCGGGACGGTGCTTGTAAGACCAACAGGCGGAAAAGCTGAGCTAGTCAATGCTGAGATAGTGAAGATACTCGGGTAGCCACCCTAAACCATTAGGTGCTAGGTGTTTACAGAATGGCAATGGTGTTTAGGAGAAGGGATCTGCCAGAAGTTGGAGAGCTCGTGATTGCCAGAGTCAAGAGAATAATACCGCAGGGTGCTTATGCGGATCTACTCGAATTCGAGAACCTAGAGGCCTTTATTCCGTGGAGCGAGATAAGCACTCGATACTTCCGAAATATAAGGAACGTTCTTAGAGAGGGGCAAGTTGTTGTTGGCAAGGTCATAAGGGTTGACAAGAGAAAGAGGCCGCCCCAGATAGACATATCGATCAAGAGGGTCACTGAGGGAGAGAGAAGGGTTCGAATGCTAAGATGGAAGCGGGACCAAAGGGCTCAGAAAATAATTGAGTTGGCTGCGAAGAAAGCTGGCATAGACCTCGAGACCGCGTATCAGAACATATGGCTTCCACTCTACAGGAAGTTTAAGGATGTTCTATCCTTGCTGGAGAACAGCGTCATACAGGGGCCAAGCGTTCTCATAGAGGCGGGGGTTCCGGAGAATTTAGCTAAGGTCCTTTACGAGGAGGCTAAGAGGCACATAGAGGTAAAGAAGGTTAAGATTAGGGGCATTATGACTCTCAGATGCTTCAAGCCCGATGGTGTGCACAGGATAAAGAAGTTGCTGATGGAGCTCGAGAGCTCCGTGCCGAAGGATCCCCATACCAGCATAAGAATAATCACGGTTGGAGCTCCTAGGTATCAGATAGATATAGTGAGCACTGATTATAGGAAAGCTGAGAGCATCATGAACACTATCGTGGAGAAAGCTAGGAAGCTCGTGAAGAAGCTAGGAATAGATGAGTTCGACTTTAGAAGAGAGGAAGTGAGTAAGGCGTAGCGGTATTGAGATGGAGAATACGCAAGTGCCCTAAGTGCGGGCGCTACACACTTAAAGACAAGTGCCCTATCTGCGGCACGCCAACAGTCGTGGCGCATCCTCACCGCTTCTCGCCAGAGGATAGATACGTTAAGTACAGAGTCATGTCGAAGTACCCATGGCTTCGCGAAGCGCTTAAGTCTAAAACGAGTTCCTAGATCCACTCAATTCCAGAGGCAGTTATTCTGAACGCAAACTCTCTTTCAATTGCGGGTTTCTCCACTACAGCCACCCTATGTGAGCCCCGTACCTCTACTCGCATAATTACGTCAGCCCATGGTTTAAGGTACTGCATTCCAGCGGGCTCGATGTCTTCATGCGATTCGCGAACTTGGGCTACCGCTAGTACAAACACGCCGCATCTAGCATAGTTTCTGAGTAGGGCTAGTAGCGACATAAACTGCTTGAGCAGAGCAAGGTTATTGGCCTCGGATCTATAGTGGAAGTTAATGCTATCAATAGCGAGTACATCTACGGGTGCCAGTAATGCTATGCTAGCTACGAGCTCTATTAGGTGAGCGTTATCTATAGCATCCGCGAACAGTATGTTATCTCTGCTCAATAATGATAGCTGGTTAGCTCGTTCTAGATAGCTGCTTCCCTCTGTGCTTATGTATACTGCACGTTCGAAACTCGATAAGCTTAGAGTAGATAGAATAAAGTTTGTCTTTCCAGCGCCCTCCTCTCCGTAAACGAGCAAGATGTGCGGCCTTGAGAAAAGCACGCGATCCAGAAGCTTGTTTCCGCAGGTAATTCTCAACACTGCTTCACTATGTACGTACCATCTCTAGACTCTATAACGCCCTTCTTAGCTAGCGCACGAAGCGCTTCGCGATAGTACCGATCCTCTACCTCTACCCCATACCACTCTCTAAAACTCGTAACGATATCGCTGTAGCTCCACTCCCGTCTTCCGCTTTCCCTACAGAGTTCCGTGAGCATCCTCTTTATGAACTGCGTAACGTCTTCGAGCCGCGTCCATGGATACTGGAACCATACCCACTCCCTTACCTCGATTGCATAGAAATCAGGCTTTATCTTAGCTACAGAGGATATCCACTGCAGTGCAGCTAGCTTAACTTCCTTAGGCCTCCAGTTGCTCTCTATGAATCTCTTAGCTAGGATCATGGAATCTCCAGTATCAACTATATCATCTACTACTAGCGCACGCATACCCGAAAGATCTACGGTGTAGGGGAACTTTATTAGGGCCTTCTCGGACGCCTTAGCTGCCTCGGTCCAGTGCTGTGACTGTATGGAGAGGAAGTTCTCAACGCCTAGAAAGTCGCATAGAAGCCTAGCAGGAACTAGTCCTCCCCGCGCGATCCCTATGATTACGTCGGGTATGTAGTTAGCTTCCTCTATACTCTTAGCTAGCTTCCAGCTCCACTCAACGATCTCATCCCACGTAACTAGCTTTACGGGGACGCGAGGCATCTACACACCCAGTAGTTTCAACTCGTACACGCAGAGTTGTTTATTAAGTGTTGTGCGCCCCATAGCGTGGCCCCCTGCGCCGGCCCGCACAAGTAGGATGAGCCGAGGGTGACCATGCGTGCGGGTTCTCTGCGGGGGCCACAGCGCTCTTATCATTCTACTCGCTCTCGCTATGCAGCGGTGAGAAACGTGCAGATACCCGAACTTGTGAAGACTGTTGCCGCAGATGTTAATAGAGTGGATAAGGTGCTCGATGAGAAGGATAAGGTTAGGGAGCAGGCAATTAAGATGAGTAGGGATATAATTAGAGTGTCAAGCGATATAGTAACGCTCGTGCATAGTGGGAATACCGAGGGCGCAGCCCAGCTAGTTAACAAACTAAAGGATATCGTTGTTGGTTTCTCCAAGCTTGTCGAACCTCACTCAGAGCTACGGCATAGCGGCTTTGTAAACAACGCTCTTGCAGAGTACGTAGAGGCAATGATGTTCTTCAACTTCGTAGTTAAGGGACGTGTTCCAACGCTAGAGGAGCTAGGTGTTCACTACGTACCCTACCTCCTAGGTCTCTGCGACTTCGTAGGAGAGCTGCGAAGGCACGTAATGGATCTTGTGAGAGTAGGTAGCTTCGATAGAGCATTCGAGATACTCGAGCTTATGGAGGGAATCTACGAGATCCTTAGAAAGCTTGACTATCCAGACGCTCTAGTTCCGGGGCTTAGGCATAAGGTGGATGTGATGCGGAGGCTTATAGACGACATCAAGATGTTTCTAGTTGATCTTAAGAGCCGGCGCGAGCTCAGCGAGGCTATTCGCGAAGCGCTGCAAGACTTAGCTCGGTTAGGAGTATCACAAGAGACGTAACAACGTTGTAGCTAACTCCATAGCTACACATGGGGATTCTGACAACTATTGCGCCAGCACTCTTGAGACTCTCTATGAACTCTTTTGGAATGCCATAGTCCTCAGCTCCTAGAACCACAGATATGCAGATCTTCTCATCTACTAAGCGAGCTAGGTGCAGGTCTATGCCCTCGGTCTCAAGGACAAGAATCTTGCACCGAGAGATCTCCGAGAGAGCTCCCTCCTCATCTACGCACCTCACGATACCGCATGGATCGCTAGAGCTCTCAGCTCGAGGGATAGCAAGCACTTCGCAGCCTATAGCTGAGCAGATCCTTACAATATCCTCTACATTCCTAATCTCCTTGGGGTGGTAGAGCAGTATGTACCTAACCGTGCTGCTCGTAGAACCACCCGATGTCTTTGACGCTGCGACCATACTTCGATTCCTATACACATTCATTGGGCCACGTTTTAAGCTAGTGGTTGTCTCCAGCAGGAAGCCAAACCTCTATAGACTGTGCAGCTACTCGAGGGTCCCGATAACGATTGCTAAGGCACTTGTATCGCTTAGGCGTAGCGCGAACCTCGATGAAGATCGGGCTGTGGTAATGGACTACAGCGCGCCCGAGAACATGATCACAAAGCTCGGTGTCGCGCCTAAAAACGTGGTAATTTCATGGATCGGGGTACGCGATTCGCTCAACGCGATACGGGTTAGGCCGCCGCTGTCATCGGGGATCGTTAGGTATGATGCTGTGTCGCTTCTATATGCGCTGCTAAGGGATCAAGCTATCGCTTCTCTCCTTGAGAGCTGCGGCTGCGTTGATTGGGGTAGGTGCGATAGCGATGTAATCAAGAGCGTTATGTATCTAGCTAGGAAGCTCGTTGAGAGCTCGTTCAATGTAGATGGGTGTTCAGCGTATGAAGTCCATGCTGTTGCGGCGGTCGTAAGCAAGGCTCTGAAGAGATGGCGCTTGCTAGCAGAGCTTGAGGAGGGGGTGCTGATTCGGGCTATCTCGGGATGCGAGCAGCAGGTCTCCCTCAATGTTTTCGATATGGAAGGAGGTTTTGCTGGTAGAATGACTATCTCCGTACATGGTAAGCGAGTGGAGATTAGCTGCACTGAGGGTCTAGCACTAAGGTGTCCGCTCTGCGGAGTATGCTTCTGTCTAGACCTAGCGACGATGAGTGCCACCATCTGTGGGCAGAGTGCGGAGATTCGTGGCGAGGGCGTAGACTATAGCCTGGTAAGGTTCCTCGGAATCTAGGAATAGCGATGTTTCAAAACCTTTGCTTTCGAGAACCCTACAAAGTTCTGAAACATCGACGCAATCCGTATGAACCTCTACAACGAGGCGCGCAACCCCTTCGAGGCTGCTCCTACGGAGAACCTCTAGCTCCACACATTCAGCGTCTAGCTTAACTATGGTAAAGGGACCTAGGGATCGTAGGATGGTATCCAGGCTGATTGAGCGCGCCGCTATCACACCCTCAACGCCTCCATGGAGGTCGGCATGCGATGGGTAAACAGATGAAGCAAGAGGGTTCCTAGATACGTAGATAGAGACTCTATCACTTAGGGGATCTGGCGAAATCGCTATGTTGAGAACGCGAATACTCACGTTGTTTAGATGCGCGTTGCGGAGCGCATACCTTGCGAGAAGCGGCTGTGGCTCAAGTGCAACAACGCTAGCGCCGTTCTTAGCGGCTAGCACCGAGTAGAAGCCTAGCGCCGCTCCTACGTCCAGAACTCTATCCCCCTTCCTAGGCTCGAAGGTGCGGAGCTTTGTGTAGGCCCTATCGATAACGACGTGTTCAAGGTTCCTAATTGCGTGCCAGAGGATCCTCGAAGGAATTGCGAAGCGGAGATCGCCGACCCTAACGATGATATCGGCAGGAGGGAGGAGCTCTAGGGGAAAAAGATTGGCAATACGCTTAGCTATGCTTAGCGGTAGCTCGATCAACCCTTTATCACTGCTAGAGACACTAGCCTTACAACAGGTCTAACAATGCCGGCTCTCGTGGCTACCTCCACAACCTTATCGACGTTCTTATACGCATCGGGGGTCTCCTCCGCTAGCTCTCTCATGGTTGCGGCCTTTACGTAGACACCGCGCTTCTCAAGCATCTCCATCACGTACCTCGGCGAGTACCTCCTCACTGCAGCAGCTCTACTCATCCACCTGCCAGCACCGTGAGGAGCTGACCACCATACGTCTCTCGCCTTCTCACCTGGGATCGTTATGTAGCTCGCCGTCCCCATGCTCCCTGGAATCAGTACAATCTGCCCAAACTTCCTATGGTCAGCCGGTATCTCTGGGTGACCCGGTGGGAACGCTCGCGTAGCTCCCTTCCTATGGACGACAACCTTGTATCTCTTACCCTCGATCTCATGCTCCTCTATCTTAGCTATGTTGTGCGCAACATCGTAAATCATCTTTATCCCTAGGTGCTCTGGATCCGACCCGAGAGCTTTAGCGAAGCTCTCCCTAGCCCAGTGAGTTATGATCTGCCTGTTGCACCAAGCATAGTTAGCGGCTGCTGCCATAGCAGCAAAGTAGTCCTGTCCTTCGCGGCTGTTAAATGGCACTGCAGCAAGCTCTCTATCGGGAAGCTGGATTCCATACCTCCGTGCGGCTCTCTCCATAACCATTAGGTAGTCGCTAGCTACCTGATGCCCTAGACCTCTGGATCCAGTGTGAACCATTAGACATATCTGTCCTTCTCCGAAGATCCCTATCTCCTTAGCTACTTCGGGGATGTATATCTTGTCCACAACCTGTATCTCTAGGAAGTGGTTTCCGCTACCGAGAGTTCCTAGCTGAGGAGCGCCTCGCTCCTTAGCCCTCCTACTAACCTTTGATGGGTCTGCCCACGGCAGCTTGCCCCTCGACTCCGTGTGCTCTATATCGTGCTCGGTCGCAAACCCTTGTCTCAGTGCCCACTGCGCACCCTCTGCTAGAACCTCGTCGAGCTGGCTGATGCTCAGCCTTAGCCTCCCTGTAGCTCCTACGCCGCTGGGAATGTTCCTGAACAGTATGTTGACGATCTCTCGGATCTTCGGCTTAACATCCTTTACTGTCAGATCCGTTCGGAGAACTCGCACCCCACAGTTAATATCGTATCCAACCCCTCCTGGGCTCACAACCCCTGTCTCTACGTCGAACCCTGCTACGCCTCCTATCGGAAATCCGTACCCTTGATGACCGTCGGGTAGGGTGTAGCTAGCTACCTGTATACCTGGTAGGCAGGCCACGTTAGCTGCCTGCTCCAGGGTCGCATCCTGCCTCATCTTGTTGAGTAGGAACTCGTCAGCGAAGATTATCGCTGGCACTCTCATGCATCTCTTGTACTCCTTCGGGATCATCCATGTGACGTCGTTGATCTTCTTTAGCGGAGGAACCATACTCTAAACCCTCACTCCCTTGATCTACACCGGTTTATAATCCTAGATATCTCGGTGCAGCTAGGGTACATCGTGAGGGTAAGTGTCATATCGCTGGACTTCGCGGGTGTTATAGCGCCTAAGGACTTCATAGACTTCTTCTGGTTCTTTGTGATACCTAAGAGGGTCGCTAGGCTCGAGAGAATACCTCTCTATGAAGCGATAAAGTACGTCGATAGAGAGTACTGGAGCGTGCCTACGGACTCTCTCGACTGGTACCTACCTAGGTTCTGGCTAGAGAGGTTTGGAATAGATGCGGATGAGAGCGATCTGATTGAGGAAGCTCTAGAGTTCGCTGAGCCTTTCGGAGACGCTCTAGAAGCTATACCTGCTCTAGGACTCAGGTACCGGATCATCATATCTACGAACACTCCATCGTCCTTTGTTGAAGGGTTCCTGAAGAGGTACCCTCAAATAGGTGCGTGGATAGAAGGTATCTACTCCTGCATAGATATGCTTAATAAGCCTAGAAAGGACCGCGAGTTCTTTATGGAGGTCGCGCGAGCGGTAGGCGCTAATGTTAGCGAGGTTCTGCACGTCGGCGACAACCCCCAGAGCGATTACGTGGAGGCAAAGGCTGCTGGAATGCGGGCTATCTTAATAGATAGGTCTTCTAGGTGCTCTAGTGCGGTGTCGAACCTCTATCAATTACTGGAGGTTCTTCTGTAGAGCTGAAGAACTATCTACAGCTTTTAATCCTCCTTCTCGATGAGGATCTAAGGCGCATCGAGTGATAGGGGTGGTGCATAGACGTGCCCGTATGGCACTACCCGCAGATAAAGGGGGTAGATCCGAAGAAGGTGGCTAAGGCGGTGATACGCGACGCTCCAATATCGTACAAGGAGGCTTACGAGATATGCAAGGTTATCCGGGGGATGATGCTTAAGGACGCTAAGGAGCTTTTGAAGCGCGTTGTGGAGCAGAGGGAGCCTATACCTATGACTAGATACAAGCTTGGGATAGCGCATAAGAGCGGCCTAGCTAATCGATGGCCTAAGTGGAGAGTTGCAGTAGGCAGGTACCCAGTGAAGGCAGCTCGATACATACTGAAGCTCTTGGAGAACGTTGAGAACAACGCTGTTAACGTCAAGGGGCTGAACGGAGATAAGCTGAAGATAGTTCACATAGCTGCGCATCGAGGACCCTATAGGAAGAAGTGGATGCCTAGAGCCTTCGGCAGAGCAACTCCCTGGTTTGGATCCACAGCATCGGTAGAGGTAGTGGTTGCAGAGGTGTGAGGCTATGGTGAACATAAAGAGGTACTTCATAGAGCTCGGTCTTCAGAAGGTTGCGATAGATGAGTATCTAGCGAGCAAGTTCTGGAGGGCGGGATACGCTGGCGTAGATATAATTAAGACACCGCTTGGAGTGAGGATCATAATCTACGCGCAGAGGCCTGGAATGATAATTGGTAGGAGGGGGCAGAACCTAAGGGTGATACAAGCAGTATTCGAGAGGCTCTTCCGCATAGAGAATCCGCAGATAACTGTTGTCGAGGTTCCTGACCCTGACCTCAACGCGAGGGTGGTTGCGTTTAACATAGCACTAGCTCTAGAGAGGGGGATACATTTCCGAAGGGCGGCATTCATTGCGCTGAGGAGAATAATGAATGCTGGAGCTGTTGGCTGTGAGATAGTGATAAGCGGAAAGCTTAGGACCGAGAGAGCTAGGTACGAGAAGCTCGTTGCGGGAAAGGTCTACAAGTCTGGGGATCAGAGCCTACAGCTCGTAGATAGAGCTGTTGCCCACGTACTGCTGAAACCCGGTGTGTACGGAGTTCAAGTGCTTATAACGAAGCCCGGTATGCCGGCAGACTATGTCGAGGTTCTACCGCCTGAGAAGGCGCAGGAGAAGCTTAAGGAGCTTGGCGTAGAGGTTTCTGCTGAAGGTGTTGCAGAGGGAGGAGCGGGAGCAGCTAGCTGAGGTGGTAGCCGATGAGCGATAGACCCCTCTATGCGGATGAGATAAGAGGAATGTCGATGGAGGAGAGGCTGAGGCTGCTTGCAGAGCTTAGGAAGGAGCTTGCTAGGCTGCGCGAGCAGGCTAGGGTTGGGACTCTTACTGACGTTGCTAGGATAAGAATCATTAGGAAGAATATTGCTAGGATACTAACAGTGATAAACGAAGAAAGGAAAGGAATTAGGTAGTGAGGCACAGCCCCAAGAACCTGAAGTATCACGAGCTGATAGGGCTGAAGGTAAGGATAGTTAGTCATAGCGACCCTACTCTAGTTGGTCTCGAGGGGATTATCGTGGATGAAACTAGAAGCACCCTCCTCATCGACTGCGGGGGGAGAAGAAAGCGAGTCCTGAAGCTGTATGGCATCTTCGAGTTCACGCTCCCTAATGGCAAGAGGGTTTCTCTCGATGGAAGTGAGATTTTGGGCAGACCAGAAGACAGACTTAAAAGGGTTAAGGATCTATAGATGCGCAGACGCATGGTGTGAGCCATGGCGATGGAGAGCAGCGCTGTGTCCCGTGACGTAGGCGTTAGGTACCCTGGGCTGAAGCCACCTGAAACCACCTGCAACGACAGGAAGTGTCCATGGCATGGAAGTGTCCGTGTTAGAGGGCTTTTGCTAGTTGGGAAGGTTGTTAAGGCGAAGATGCAGAGAACCGTGGTAGTCGAGCGCGAGTACCTCGTGTGGATACCGAAGTACATGAGGTACGAGCGGAGGCGCAGCAAGATACACGCGCATAACCCCCCTTGTATCAACGCTAAGGAGGGGGACATAGTGCTAATAGGAGAGACAAGGCCTCTGGCAAAGAGCGTGTCCTTCGTCGTGTTGGGAGTGTTGAAGCGTGCAGAGGAGCTGAGAGGTGGTAGGTAATGCCCATGAAGAAGGCTAAGGGAGGAGCCGCGTATCCCCGTAGGGGTCTTGTAGCGGGGATTCAGGTAGGGACGATGCTTGTAGTAGCTGATAACAGCGGAGCTAAGCTTGTTCAGGTAATAGGTGTTCCAGAGGTAAAGACGAGGCTAAGGAGAATACCCTACGCAAGCGTAGGAGACATGGTTGTGGTCACCGTGAAGAAGGGCAATATCGACCTGAAGGGCCAGGTGATGAGAGCGGTTATAATAAGGCAGAAGAAGCCCTATAGAAGACCTGACGGTACGTGGGTAGCTTTCGAGGATAACGCATGCGTGATAGTCACACCTGACGGAATGCCGAAGGGTAGAGAGGTTAGGGGGCCAGTCGCTAGAGAAGCTGCCGAAAGGTGGCCTCCTATAGCAAACATCGCCTCGATTATAGTGTAAGGTGGTTGATGATGGTCGAGATAAAGACCAAGCAGCCTAAGAAGCAGAGAAAGAGATTCTTCAACCTACCGCTGCACCAGAGATGGCATTTGCTAAACGCGCCACTATCCCCTGATCTTAGAAAGGAGCTTGGCGTGAGGAGGCTGCCGGTGCGAAAGGGAGACGTTGTTAGGATAATGAGGGGCGATTGGCGTGGTCACGAAGGTAAGGTTGTGGAGGTTGATCTCAAGAGGGTTCGGATATCTGTTGAAGGCGTGACTCATAAGAAAGCTGACGGCACTGAAGTGTTCTACCCTATACACCCATCCAACGTAATGATAGTGAAACTCGGAGAAGTTGATGAGGTTAGGAGGAGAATCATTGAGCGTAGAAGAAAGGCGCGTGAGGAGCTCGTTAAGAAAGGTTTAGCGAAGCCGCTGAGCAGCGACCAGCAGAAGCTTGTTGAAGCTTTTAAGGAGTCAACGCAGACATCGCCTCAGCCTAGGTGAGCATCGTCATGGCTAGGATGGGCGGATCTAGGCACTTAAAGAGGCTGGCTGCTCCAGCGTTCTGGCCTATTCTTAGAAAGGAGCATGTATGGGCGGTTAAGCCGTCTCCCGGACCTCACCCAGTAGAGAAGTGCCTACCGCTTCTCGTACTGATAAGGGACGTATTTGGATACGCTGAGACAGCTAGGGAGGCTAGGAGAATAATATCTGAGGGTAAGGTCTTCGTCGATGGTGTTCCGAGAAAGAACTACAAGTTCCCCGTAGGCCTAATGGATGTAGTGTCCTTTCCAGACCTAGACGAGTATTACAGGATATGTCCGCACCCAACGAGATTCCTCTGGCCCGTCAAAATACCGCGGGAGGAAGCCGAGCTGAAGCTCGTTAGGATAGAAAACAAGGTTACGGTGAAGGGCGGCCACATACAGCTAAACCTACACGATGGTAGGAACATCCTCATAAAGGTGTCCAACCCCACCAAGCCTAGCGAAGATGTGTACAAAACAATGGGCACACTCCTCATAAAGGTTCCGAGTCAAGAGATCGTTGAGTACGTTCCGTTTGAGGAAGGGGTGCTGGCAATAGTTGTGGACGGTAAGAACGTTGGGCGCATGGGTAGGGTCGTAGGGATCCAGAAGGGGATGGGTAGGAAGAGAACGCTCGTAACCCTAGAGGATGAGCAAGGTCATAGGTTCCAGACTATACTGGAGTACGTCTTCGTTGTAGGCAGAGAGAAGCCCTTGGTTACGGTGATGGGTAGATGAGCGGGGTTACGCCGGTTATAAGAAACGGCTCTATAACTATAGAGGAGCTACCAGAATCATTCGAGAGCAGCTACCTGGATAGAGCTACGGTTAACGCGATATTCGAGAGGTGGAGAGGTAACAGGATGCTGATCCCCAGAATATCCAAGGTTACTGTAAACATCTGTGTGGGTGGGTACTCGGAGAGACTGGATAAGGCTGTTAAAGTTCTGCGAATGCTAACAGGTCAAGAGCCATCCATTAGAAGAGCTAAGCAGACAATCAAAGAGTTCGGAATAAGCCGGAGGCAGCCAATAGCAGCTGTGGTAACGCTCCGTGGTGAGCGTTCGCTCGAGTTCCTTAGGAAGGCGCTATACGCTGTCAACTATACTCTCAAGGCGTCTAGCTTCGATCCGTACGGCAATGTGGCTTTCGGTATAACTGAGCACATCGCGCTTCCCGGAGTGAAGTACGATCCTGAGCTAGGGATCTTTGGAATGGATGTTGCGGTAACGTTTGAGAGACCAGGGTTTAGAGTGGCTAGGAGAAGGAGGTGTAGAAGCACTATACCGAGAAGGCATAGAGTTACGCGAGAGGAGGCAATGCTATTCCTAGAGCTATTATTCGGGGTCAGGATAGTCGGTTAGGTAGAGGTGAGATCATGGGTAAGTACAGGCCTCCCGAAGTAAGAAAGTATGGTAGGGGAGTGCAGGTCTGTAGGAGATGTGGAGCTAGGGATGCAGTTATCCAGAAGTATGGTCTTTACCTATGCAGACAGTGCTTTAGAGAAGTCGCGTTCATGCTTGGGTTTAGAAAGTATAACTAGAGGTGCTGACACATGGTGCTAATGGATCCTCTGGCTAACGCGATGGCCGCTATCACAAACGCTGAGATGAGGAGGAAGAAGGAGGTTGTGATATGGCCAGCATCGAAGCTGATAATAAGGGTGCTTAGAGTCATGCAGAGACATGGGTACATAGGCGAGTTCGAGTACATAGACGATGGGAGATGGGGTAAGATCGTTGTTCAGTTACTAGGCCGGATAAACAAGGCGGGTGCTATAAAGCCTAGGTGGCCAGTTCGGTACAGGGATCTCGTTGAGATGCCGCAGTGGCTCAGAAGATTCATTCCGTCCCGTGACATCGGAATAATTATATTGTCGACTCCCCACGGAGTAATGTCGCATCGAGAGGCTCTCGAGAAGCATACGGGAGGTGTACTCCTAGCCTACGTATACTAAGGTGATGGAGATGGCTAAGGCTGTGGTTGTTAGGGAAGAGATAGAGATTCCCCAGGGCGTTAACGTAGAGATAGATGGAATGAGAGTTAGGGTGAGCGGTCCTAAGGGAAGCGTTGAGAGGGACTTCTCGCATGCTAAGGGGATCATACTTAGGAAGGAGGACAGCAAGGTCGTCGTCGAGGCTTTCTTCGCTGATAGGAGAAAGAAGGCGCTGGTAGGAACCATAGCGGGCCACATCCAGAACATGATAACGGGCGTCACCAAGGGATGGAGGTACAAGCTCAAGATAATAACAACGCACTTCCCGGCAACGGTCAAGGTATCGGGCAACGAGGTAATTATCGAGAACTTCCTTGGTGAGAAAGCTCCTAGGAGGGCTAAGATAGTGGGCAACGTCAAGGTCACGGTCAAGGGCAAGGATGTTATAGTTGAGGGAGTAGATATAGAGGCTGTTGGACAGACAGCAGCTAACATAGAGCTCGCTACCAAGGTTAAGGATAAGGATAGGAGAGTCTTTGTCGATGGTATATACATCTACGAGAGGGGACCCGCAGAATGAGCAGCCTAGAGGAGGTACTGAAAAGAAGGAAGGAGGTGCTGAGAGAGCTAAGAAAGAGAAGAGCCTTGGGTAGAGCTCGCAAAGAACTTAGGGAGGATAGACCAGAGTTCCTGCGCTGGCTATGGTGGAAGTTCCCGAAGTTCGAGAACGATCTCAAGTGGAAGAGGCCCCGCGGAAAGGACAATAAGATGAGACTCAAGCTAAAGGGATATCCGCCTCTCGCCGGAGTCGGGTACCGGATGCCTAAGGCTATGAGAGAGCTTCACCCTAGCGGACTAGAGCCAGTAGTGGTAGCTTCTGTAAAGGATCTAGAGGCGCTTGATCCCAAGAAGCATGCGGTGTACATAGCCTCGACCGTAGGGTTGAGAAAGAAGATGGAGCTAGTTAAGGAAGCTAGTAGTAGAGGATTTAAGGTCTTGAACCCGTGACGGTGATAGCGCAGGGTGGTACGCGATGGACTTAAGCTATCAGAGAAGACTTGCAGCTGAGCTCCTTGGTGTTGGCGAAACCAGAATTAGGTTCGATCCTGAGCAGCTAGATAGAGTCGCTAGCGCTGTAACAAAAGACGATATAAGGAGACTCATCAAAGACGGCGTTATAACTGTAGAGCCACCCCACAGCAATAGCAGGGGTAGGTGGAGGATACGTCACGAGCAGAGGAGGAAGGGTCGCAGAAGAGGTTATGGAAGAAGGAAGGGTTCTAAGTGGGCTAGGTTCGACAAGAAGGAGGCTTGGATGAATAAGATCAGGAAGATGCGTAGGTTCCTACGCTGGCTACGAGATCACGGGGTTATAGACAGGAGAACGTACCGTCGGCTCTACCTAATGGCTAAAGGTGGCGCATTTGAGAGCCTCGCATCGCTGAAGAGGTACATGAAGGATCATGGCTTGTTGCCTCAGGAGTATAGGTGAGGAGGTATGGCGTGGGGCCCCAAGTACAAGGTTCCTAGGAGGAGAAGAAGAGAGGGTAAGACTAACTACTACAAGAGGTATAAGCTTGTAAGGAGTAGAAAGATTAGGGTTGTTGTTAGAAAGACGAACAAGTACATATGGGTCCAATTCATTTACCCGACTCCCGTAGGGGACTTCACGATAGCTGCAGCGCATAGTAAGGAGCTAGTGAAGTACTTTGGGTGGAAAGGAGGTACTAAGAGTACGCCAGCAGCGTACCTCACGGGGCTTCTTGCGGGTCTAAGGGCTAAGAAGCTAGGCATTGACTACGCTGTTCCCGACATAGGTCTCCACAGACCTACGAAGGGAGCGAAGGTGTTCGCAGCTCTCAAGGGCGTTGTTGATGCTGGAGTAGAGGTTCCTCTAGACGAATCCATAGTGCCTAGCGAGGATAGGATAAGAGGCGAGACCATAGCTAGATACGCTGAGACGCTAGCCTCTGAGAACCCCGAGAGGTTCCAGAGGCAGTTCTCGCAGATGCTTGCGAAGGGATTCGACCCTAGGGAGCTTCCGAGGCATTTCGAAGAGGTGAAGAACCTGATCATGCAGGTATATAGCTCTATCCCCGAGTCTACTGCAGCTAGAGAGATAGTGAGTAAGCTCGTAGCTGCGGGTGAGGCTAGATGAGCAGAGGGTTTTCCATAGAGGAGTGGAGGCCTAGAACGAGGCTAGGGATGCTGGTTAAGCAAGGTAAGATAACGTCCATCGATGAGATATTCGCTAACAACTGGCTGATAAGGGAGCCAGAGATAGTAGATGCGCTGCTGCCCGACCTCAAGCACGAGATCCTTGATATAACGCTAGTGCAGAAGATGACGGACGCTGGAAGGGTCTCAAGGTTCAGGGTTCTCGTTGTGGTTGGCAACGAGAATGGGTACGTCGGTATAGGGCTTGGCAAGGCTAGGCAGCTTAGGGTAGCTATAGAGAAGGCTATCGTAGATGCAAAGCTTAACATAATACCCGTTAGAAGAGGATGCGGAAGCTGGGAGTGTAGATGCGGAGAGCCTCACTCCGTACCGTTTAAGGTGCGTGGGAAGTGCGGCAGTGTCGAGATAGAGCTGAGGCCAGCTCCCCTGGGCACGGGGCTCGTAGCTGGTGACGTGGCTAAAACCGTTCTGAGGATGGCTGGAATTAGAGATGTTTGGACGTGGACGCGCGGTGAGACGAGGACAACGATAAACTTCGCTAAAGCTACATTTGAAGCGCTTAGAGCTACAAACAGGTTCGTAACACCGCTTGACTGGGTTAAGAGCTGAGCCTAGGAGGTGATGAATGTGGCGCTCTACGCAATCATCAGGCTCCGCGGTCAACCAGATACACCGCCTGACGTGAGGTATACACTAAGGCTGCTACGCCTCGTTAGAAAGCATCATTGCGTTCTCTACCCAGATAAGCCCGAGATAAGGGGGATGCTGCACAAGATTAAGGACTGGGTAACGTGGGGAGAGATAGATCGAGACACGCTGATTCTGCTGCTTAGGAAGAGAGGTAGAGTTGTTGGTGGTAAGCCTCTTACTGATGAGTACGTGAAGGAGAAGCTCAAGCTCAGCTCGATTGAGGAGCTTGCAGATAAGCTGCTATCCGGCGAGATGGAGTTCCATAAGCTAGAGCCGTACGGGATCAAGCCAGTGTTTAGGCTTCACCCTCCCAAGGGAGGGTTTAGATCTATAAAGAAGCCTTTTGGAGCTGGCGGGGATCTAGGGTATCGTGGACCAGCTATAAATGAGCTGCTCAAGAGGATGATCTAACCATGGTTGTGAGGAGAAAGAAGAAGAGCAGGAAGATGCATGGGTACAGAACTAGGGGCTACGGTAACGTTGGTCAGCACAGGAAGTCGGGATGTAAAGGAGGGGTAGGAGCTGCTGGAATGCATAAGCACATGTGGTCGTGGGTCATAAAATACTTCCCAGACTGGTTCGGTAAGCACGGCTTTACGCCTAGGGGCCCAGAGCACACGCCAGCTGTGACGACGATAAATGTCGGTAGGCTAAGCGAAATCGCGCAGGATCTGCTGAGGAAAGGCGAGGCTGTTAAGGAGGGTGATCTCATTGTTATCGATACCACGAAGATGGGGATAGCTAAGGTTCTTGGATCCGGCAAGGTCACGCTTCCGCTCAAGGTAATTGCCTATAGTGTTAGCGAGAAGGCTAGGGAGAAGATAGAGGCGGCTGGAGGCAAGGTAGTTTTAGTAGGGTCTAAAGCGGCTTCCTAAGCGTTCAAGGCTCAAAAAGTCTTTTTATATCTCGTCGTATCGCACAGCGCTAGGTGTATAGATAGTGGGGATCCTAGACTTCCTAGCGAAGCTAGGGCTTGCGATACCCTCGACGCCGAGGCCGAGGAGAAAGCAGACGCTAGGGCGCAGGCTTCTCTACACATTCTTCGTCGCAGCGATCTTCGTGGTCCTGGGTTCGGTTCCTATATACGGTATTGAGCACGCCGGTAGGCTCCCTCTATCTCCGGTAGTGAGCGTAGTCCTAGCTATGAGGCAAGGAACCCTAGCGCAGCTAGGTATAGGCCCTATAGTAACGGCTGGTCTAGTGCTGCAGATACTCGTTGGTGCAAAGTTTCTGAAGCTTGATCTCACAAACCCTGAGGACAGGAAGAAGTTCACGCTAGCCTCGAAGGGGCTGGCGATAATATTCGCTGGTGTTGAGGCTGCTGGATTCGTGCTTAGCGGAATGTACTGGACTAACCCAGCGCTAGTGCCGCTGTGGATCAAGGCGCTTGTCTTCGCTCAGCTCGTCTGGGGATCCATACTCATAATAATGCTTGACGAGGCTGTGCAGAAGGGCTGGGGGCTAGGCAGCGGTGTTAGCCTATTCATCCTGCTTGGTGTTGCGCAGACATTCTTCAACGACCTGTTCTCGTTCATGAAGGCTGTGCCGCCCTACCTACCTTACACTAGCCACCGCGAGGTCTTCGGCTTGATACCATACATAGTGTACAGCGCGATCAACGGCACTATCAACTGGTGGTACGTGTTTGCCGAGAGGATGGCGTATGGGTACCCGTCGATACTCGGGTTCATAGTCACTATAGTGATAATAGTGATCCTGACGTACCTAACAGTCTCTAGAATACAGGTGCCGATAACGAGCCCTAGGCTCAGAGGCATAAGAACTAGGATCCCCCTCCAGCTCCTCTACGTGACTAACATACCGGTGCTGCTAACCAGCATACTCCTCTCCGACATAATGCTCTTCGCAACGCTTGCCCAGGGAGCTATAGGGTACCAGACGGCGCTCATGATAAGAAGATTCCTGAGCCCTCCAGTGGTCTTCGCGTTCATATACGAGCCTATCAGGGCGCTTGTATACACAGCGCTGTTCCTAGGGCTAAGCATACTCTTCGGGCTGATCTGGATCGAGATAGCTGGGCTTAACCCAGAGGCGCAGGCTGAGAACCTAGTTAAGTCAGGTCTAGAGATTCCGGGTATGAGGCGCAACCCAAAGATCCTAGCTAACTACCTAGCTAGATATATCTACCCACTAACGGTATTCAGCTCGATTGTCGTCGCCGTAATCGCGCTAGTGGGCAACGTGCTAGGAACATATGGAACCGGGACGGGCCTACTGCTAGCGATAGGGATACTGTACAACTACTACCAGCTGATGATATACGAGAGAACGCTGCAGATGTACCCAGCGCTAAAGAGGTTCCTAGGAGAGGAGTGATGAGCCTGCTAAAGACACTGGTGCTGGTCTATGTCGCTATAGGTGTTTTACTTAACTACGCCGTTCTGCGATCCGTTCCCAAAATCCTCTCTAGGTACAGGATAGCTGAGGAAAGCAGGGTTGTAGAGAAGGTTGTTAGAAAGGCTAAGGTTAGCAAGAAGAAGCAGAAGATAGCGCAGTACCGAGTTAAGACATTCAGGAGCAAGGTGTTTAGAGCTAACTTCATTCAGATGATGCTACCTCTCCTAGTCTTCATGGCTGCGGTGGGAATAAGCTACCTCATATCGTGGATAGCCATGCCTAAGCTGGTAGCCATGGGCGCGATACCGCTCGTAGGCGCATGCATAGCTCCACCCCCGCTCGAGATCCCCCTTGGGCTGAACGCGTGTAGCTCGAGCATAGTGTGGATACAGTTCATGATATTCCTGATATTCTCGCCGTGGTACTCAGCAACTATAAGGAGGATACTGAAGACGCAGTAAGATCAGCAAAGCCTTTTAGCCCATACCTTCTCCGATCTAGGCTTAGGTGAAGCACTGTGGTAAGACCGATGTATAGATCGAGATCGCTGAAGAGAGTCGTTAGGAGGACCCCGGGAGGTAGGACTGTTGTTCACTACGAGCGCAGGAAGAACACGGTGATGAGGTGCGGTAGGTGCGGAGCACCGCTATCGGGAGTGCCAATAAAGGACTCCGAGCGTCGTAAGCTGCCTCGCACTGCAAAGAGGCCTGAGAGAATGTTTGGTGGAGTGCTGTGCCCTAAGTGCCTGCGCGAGGTACTTAAGGAGTACGTGAGGAAGTCCATCGTTGGCAAGTAGCTCCAAAAGGGGTGTTGTAGTAGCAGTTAGCGGGCCTCCCGGAAGCGGAAAGACTACTGTTGCTAAGCTTCTTGCTAAGCGCCTCAACCTGAGATACGTCTCTATAGGCCAGCTCTTTCGCGAGCTAGCCAAGATGAAAGGCATAGACATTCTCCAGCTCTCGAGGATCGCAGAGAAGGATCATAGCATTGATAGGGAGCTGGATAACCTTGCTAGGCTAGAGGCTGAGAAGGGTAACGTGGTTATAGATGGCCACATCTCTGCCTGGATAGTTAGGGATCTCGCTGATCTGTGCGTAGGGATTGTAGCCCCGTTCAGCGTGAGGGTGCAGAGGATTGCGCAGAGGGATGGAAGACCTTTGGATGAGGTTGAGAGGGAGACTAGGGCTAGGGAGGAGAGCGAGGCAAAGAGGTTCCGAGAGATCTACGGTATAGACGTTAGGGACACAACGATCTTCGACGTCATCCTGAATAGCGCTTACTTCGCTCCCGAGCAGATAGTCAGCATAGTTATCAAGGCTCTCGAGGAGAAGCTCCAGAGACGATCCGCTTATTAATCCTTCCGACTAGGCATAGATCCGCGGGGTAGCGACGATGCCCGCTATAGAGGTAGGTAGGATCTGCGTTAAGGTGGCTGGAAGGGAGGCCGGTAGGAAGTGCGTTATAGTGGATATAATAGACGAGAACTTCGTCCTCGTCACCGGACCCAAGAGCCTCACGGGAGTCAAGAGGAGGAGGTGCAACATAAACCACCTCGAGCCTACAGATAAGAAGGTGGATATACCTAAGGGAGCCTCAGACGAGGAGGTGCTGAAAGCTATAGAGAGCGCGGGTCTAGCAGACTTCATGCGTGAGAGAGTAAAGATACCGACAACTCCGCTACTCTTCGTCAAGAGGACTTAGCTACAGCTTTTGAATCCGTTAAAATATCCCTAAAGCTAAAGCTTGTTTCTAAGGTAGGGAGCTTTGTCTCAGGACCCTACGAAGAAGGGGCTAGAGTTCCTCGAGTGGCTAGATCGCTTCGGCGGAGTTAAGAGAAGGTGGCTCGTTAAGAGCGACGAGCCTACAGATCCTAAGTATGGCTGTGTACCCAGCGAGAGACCTATCGATGAGGCTATAAGAAAGGGGATGCTCGTGATAGATAAGCCGCCGGGGCCAACAAGCCATGAGGTTGTAGCGTGGATAAAGAGAATGTTCAACGTTGAGAAAGCTGGGCACGGAGGAACCCTAGAGCCCAGCTCCCTCTAGACCTAGGGGGCTGGGCGGGGAGATCCTAAGGTTACGGGTGTGCTACCAGTAGCTCTAGCTAGCTCAACGAAGCTCATAGGCTTGGTCATGCACTCGGTTAAGGAGTACATCGCCCTCATGGAGCTTCACCGCGAGGTTCCTAGGGAGCGAGTTGAGGAGGTGCTCCGCAAGTTCGTTGGGAAGATCTATCAGAGGCCACCGCTACGCTCTTCTGTCAAGAGGACTCTGCGCGTTAGAGAAGTGTACGAGATAGAGATTCTGGAGATGGAGGGTAGGCACGTGCTATTTAGGGTAAGGTGCCAGTCCGGTACCTACATAAGGAAGATATGCCATGACGCAGGGCTCATACTTGGAGTAGAAGCGCATATGAGAGAGCTTAGACGCATTGCAACAGCGCACTTCCGCGAGGAGCACGCTGTTAGGCTGCAGGAGGTTTCCGAGGCGCTCTACATATGGAGAGAGCTTGGCGATGAGAGCTTCCTGCGAAAGATACTCTTTCCAGCTGAAGTCATTGTCGCGTACCTACCCAAAGTCGTTGTTAAGGATGGGGCTGTAGACGCTATTGCTCACGGTGCGCAGCTAGCTGTTCCAGGTATTGCGAGGCTCCACGAGGGGATAGCCAAGGGAGATCTTGTAGCGATATTCACACTTAAGGGAGAGCTGGTGGCGCTGGGCAGAGCCCAGATGAGTAGTGAAGAGATTATGAGCTCCGAGAGAGGGATAGCTGTAGCGCCTACGCGCGTATTCATGGAGCCAGGTAGATACCCGCGGATGTGGAGAAGGAAGAAGCAGGGTGAGAAGAGTTGAAGCACTACTACAGCGGGAGGAGAAGGGGGCTCTACCAACTCATATCCGACTTTGTACGCGGGGTAACAGTGGAGTTCGAGGTAGCCCCAGGGCTATTCTCTTACGAGGAGATAGACTTCGGAACGAGGCTACTCATAGAGCACGCCCAGATACCCCCCGAGGGGACGGTGCTCGATATGGGCTGCGGCTACGGAGCCATAGGGATAACGCTAGCTAAGCTCAATCCTAGGCTGAGGGTGTATATGGTGGACATAAACCGGGATGCCGTAAAGCTAGCTAGGAGAAACGCTAGGAGAAACAGAGTCGAGAATCGTGTAACAGTGCTATGCGGGGACCTATACGAGCCCGTGAAGGGAATGAAGTTTGACGCTATATACAGCAACCCCCCTCTAGCTGCCGGCATGGATACGGTTCTCAGGATAGTGGAGGAGGCACCGAACCACCTAAAGAATGGAGGAACGCTGCAGGTAGTTGTCCGCAAGGGTGCAGAGACAGTTAGGAAAGCTATGGAGAGAACCTTTGGAAACGTTAGGAAGCTAGCTGCGAAGAGAGGGTACAGGGTTCTACTCTCGATTCTTGAAGGATAGCTACAGAGCCTAACACTCTAAACCCCTAACACTAAGGCAGTATGTAGGTGCCGGGGTGCCCGAGCGGCCTAAGGGGCCGGCCTTGAGAGCCGGTGGGGCAACGGCCCCGCGCGGGTTCAAATCCCGCCCCCGGCGCCAGCATCAACGCAAACTCTTGCTGTGTCCTAACCTCTATTCTTGGTAGTATCCAATCTGCAGAAACAGGAATCATTCTGGCTTAAATCTGCTCTAACACCCCTACGTGTACAGGTAACGTGCTTAAATGCTCTAGCATAAGCTTCTTTATAGGTAACATAGCAACATAAATCCTTATTTATATGAGTGTAATTGTTCTGAGCATCAATATACAAAATAACTATCGTACAAATTTTTGCAATGATTCCCTTTAATTATAATCAATTTCTTGTGCACAAAAGCTCATATTTTGACATAATTACATTTAGCACGCGTATGAGGGTACGTTGCGAGGGTGATGGGGTATGACCTTCATAAGCCCCGGAAACACAGCATTCGTGCTGCTCTCGGCAGCTCTAGTAATGATAATGACGCCAGGGCTAGGGTTCTTCTACGGAGGCTTGGTGGGTAGGAGGAACGCGCTTACGATACTGATGGAGTCGTTCTTCTCGCTAGGGTGGGTAACGATACTCTGGGTGCTGTTCGGATTCTCGCTAGCGTTTGGACCAGATGTAGCTGGACTGATAGGAGGCCCGAAGTACTTCTTCCTGAACCACATATTCGAGAAGACTACCATGGCTGCATTCCACGGGCCTCTCTACGCGTTCGTAATGTTCCAGCTGATGTTCGCGGTGATAACGCCAGCGCTGATAACGGGAGCGTTCGCCAACAAGATGAGGTTCAAGGCGTGGATAGCGTTCCTAACGCTCTGGTCGTTCCTCGTCTACTTCCCGGTAGCCCACTGGTTGTGGGGAGGAGGCTTCCTAGAGAAGTGGGGGTGCGAGGACTTCGCTGGAGGAATAGTCGTTCACGCTACAGCTGGGTTCTCAGCGCTAGCAGCAGCGCTGTGGTTCGGAGCGACTAGAAAGTTTAAGAATAGACCACACAACCTGATGTGGGTAGCTCTCGGAACAGCCCTGCTGTGGTTCGGATGGTTCGGATTCAACGCTGGTAGCGCCCTTAGGGCTGGAGGCGATGCAGCAATAGCCTTTACGAACACGCAGATAGCTGCTGCCTTTGCAGCAGTAACGTGGGTTCTGCTGGATGCTGCTAGAGGAGGCAAGATTAGCGCGACAGGTTTCTGCACCGGAGCTATCGCCGGTCTAGCAACTGTAACGCCTACTGCAGGCTACATAACTCCCCAGTCAGCGATGATCGTAGGCATAGTTGCTGCACTAGCTTGCTACGCAGCAGTATCGTACAAGAACAAGAAGGGCTGGGACGACGTGCTGGACGTGTGGGGAGTGCACGGAATCGGTGGCTTCACTGGAATACTGCTCCTAGGCATATTCGGCACCAGCAGCGTGCTCGGCGAGAACGGGCTTCTGTACGGGAACCCGATGTTCTTCGTGAAGGAGCTGACAGCAGCGTGCCTCTGCTCAGCGTACAGCTTCGCAGTGACCCTATTCATACTGTGGCTCATATCGAGGTTCATGGAGGTCAAGATACCTGAGGAGCAGATGGAGAAAGGAATAGACGAGATCGAGCTAGGCGAGGTAGCTTACCCCGGATGAACTCGCTGCAAGTCTTTTAGCGCAAAAATCTTTTCTTACGCTCCTAGGTCAGCGCAAATCGGCTTCATCACGAATCAGTAGAAGGGGTTTGTCATCAGCCCCTAGGGCTGTAGCGCTGAATCTGGTACGCGAAAGATGGCAAGACCCTTGTCTGCACATACACCTTCGCAGGCCCCTCAATCTCGACAACCAAGCCCTCGCCACCGAATATGAACGTCTTGAGCCCCCCAAACTTCCTTATGCGATACCTGGTAGAGGCAGGCATCGCGACAAAGTGCATGTTATCTATGGTAACCCGCTCACCTGGAGCAACCTCGATCTCCTCGATAGCTCCGAAGCTGTTAACCCATACCCCGCCCCTACCCTCAGCCTTTAGCCACACTAGCTCGCCTTGAGCTAGCACTCCCCTCAAGCCTCTCCACGCTACACTTATCGAAACCTCGCCATGGTGAGCTAGGTAGCTAGAGTCCTGCAGTATCCAGGGCTCACCACCGAGATCTATGTAGGTTATGTCCCCTGGAACGTTGGGGACGAACCATATCTCTGCTCTATCCCTAGCTATGTACGTGTTTAGGAAGAGCGATTCACCACCTAGGGCTGCTCTCATCAACGCTCGTAGAAACCCTCCAGTCCGAGTCTTAACATCGACACTGCCCTTAACTAGGAGCATTGCACCGGCTTGGGCTGTGACGCTCTCTCCAGGCGATAGATAGACCTTTAGCACCGAGTAAGAGGGCCTATCCTCGATCCGCCACTCCACACATACCACTAGAGCTAGGTTTTCGAAAGGGGTATATCTAGGTACCTGAAGCGTGCTTAGGGCGAACCACTAGTGAAGCTCATCGTTGGCGTGCACGTTGGTAGGGAGATACTGAGCGCTATAGAAAACGCTCGGAAGCGCATCTGGATATCATCGCCCTACGTATCCATCGAGCTCATCGAGAAACTTCCTCGCGTAGACGATGGTAGGGTGCTGGTTTCTGAGAGTCTTGACGATGAGCGCATCCCTACGGTGGCGAAGATACGTGGATACAGGGTTAGAGCTCTAGAGGGACTGCATGCAAAGATCTACGTTGCTGATGATATAGCTGCAGTAGGCTCACCCAACTTCACTCTATGGGGGCTCCACGCTAACTACGAGGCTGCGGTAATTGCGTGCGAGGGAGAGGAGCTCTATAGCGAGATAGTAGCAGCCTTCGAAGGGCTCTGGAGAATAGGCCGAGATCTATAGGGCTCGCAGCGCTTCGGAAGAGGTCTCCGAGGATGGATCAATCGATCTGCGTGCTAGCTCTAAGCCGCTGAGCTTTTCGGGACGGCTTTCTGGAAACCCGTGAGCGAGAGCGAGTAACTGTGCTAGCGGAGGAGCACCTTAATTTAGAGCTACAGCTATCTAGCGCTGGTGAGAGCGCATGTCGCAGGAGCTCGTCGCCCTAGGTAAGTACAGGGTTCCTAAGGATAGGCTCTACACGAAGACGCACGAGTGGGTTAAGATCGAGGGTAGCACCGCGATCATAGGTATAACGGACTACGCTCAGAGCAAGCTCAAGAACGTTGTGGGCGTAGAGCTTCCGGAAGTGGGTAAGGAGGTGCCTAAGGGTAGCAGGCTAGCTGTTGTAGAGTCTATAAAGAGCGTTGAGGATGTGTATGCACCTATATCAATAAAGGTTACGGAGGTTAACGAGAGGCTAGAGGACGAGCCGGAGCTCATAAACAGGGATCCGTATGGTGAGGGCTGGATAGCTAAGGGAGAGGTGCTTCGGAAGGAAGAGCTAGACGAGCTATTAAGCCCAGAGAAGTACGTTGAGGTTATAGAGAGCGAGGAGAAGTGATGAGGGCTAGATATGCTGAGCAGTGATGACCGGTTTCTGGACTGAAGCTTTTCTGAACCTCTGCACATCTGTATTGGGATGACGCAGGAATCCGGGACTGAGCAAATGATGAAGGGACGGCGTCGTGGACCGCGTAGGTCTAGACGTTGTTTCGAACCTATACAGATTCGGCGAGGCTGTTGCTGGTAGTGTTGAGGAGAGACGCTCGGTAGAGATCATTAGAGGTTTCCTAGAGGAGCTCTGCGACAACGTTGAGGTAGAATTCGTCCCCGTAACCTCCTGGAGCGAGCAGTTATGTACTCTAGAGGTGGATGGATATAGGGTTAGGTGCAGCGCGCATCCCCCGACGGAATCCGTAGACGTAGAGTCCGAGGCTGTAGTCCTATCGATAGACGATGTTTTTCGGGGTAAGCTAGAGGAAGTTCGTGATAGAATAGCTGTTGTTACAGGTGTCGAGGATCCAGATGATGTAGCTGAGGCCACCGCGATTCTAGGGGGTCTCGGCGCTAGAGCTGCTGTCTATGTAGATAGGTACGAAGCTTATCGAAGGGTTGTCGTGTGTAGCTACGCTATTCCTAACTACGTATCGAGCTCAGCAGCTATCCCAGCAGTCCACGTGCCTAGGAGCGCCCTGAAGCTCATTGTTAGGGGCAGCAGGTTGAGGATCTATGTTAGAGCTAGAGCTAGGCGTGGGCACGGCATGAATGTTCTGGGCGATCTCTTTGGATCCCGCGAGGAGCTGATATACGTGTCAGCGCATCATGACCACTGGTTCTGGGGCTGCGTAGATGATCTTGTTGGTGTAGCGGTTGCGCTAGGTGTAGCGCGCGACGTAGCTGGTCGTAGAATGAGGAAGGGTGTGCGCATAGCTATCTTTGGTGCAGAGGAGGGGCTTCCAGAAACGCTATCGCCCTTCTACTGGGCCGTGGGGTCGAGAATGCATGTGCTTCGGAGCTGGAGGAGGGTTGGGGATAGAATTGAGTTGGTGCTAAACATAGACGTCCCTTACGGAACCCCGCGCCTAGCCGCGACCGGGCTAGAGGCTCTAGGCATTTCCCGCTACCTAGGGCTGGAGGTCGATAGCTATGGATTTATCTACGACACCTTCCCCTTCGCTGCGCTAGGCGTGCCAACCATAACTATCGAGAACTTCGAGAAGGTTCTTAGCAGCGGGATATACCATAGTACGCTAGACGATATTGCTGCACTCGACGCAGCTACGTATAGGGGCTCGCTGGAGACAGCGATTAGGATACTGAGGCTCGTAGACCGCTTTGACGCTGCTAGATTCGCGGATCTCGGCTTGCTGGAAGCAGCGCAGCAGCTAGTGAATAGAGGAGCGATACAGTCTATAGCTATGAGAGGCGTTGAGAGATGCCTATCGTATGGTGTATCAAAGGAGGTTCTGAGGGTTGTGAACTCAGCTATCTTTGGATACGCTATAGATCGAAGCTTCCTCACGCGCCCGGGAGTGCGCGAGATCGGAGGGGTTGTGCCGTGGGGCCCGGACACCGTTGAGGTACCTACAGGAATGGATATAAAGGGATGGAGGAGAGCCTACGAGAAGGCTCTGAGCATACTCAATAGTATATACTTTGCGTGTAGGGGGTCTTAAACAGTAGGTAAGGATTCAGTATTTTAAGTTCGGTAGGAATCGCGTAGATGGTGCTTAGCGAGGGTTAGAAAGCTATGAGCTTAAGTAACATCATGTCGATACCCTCGAAGATACTCTCGGAGCTCTCGAAGCCCTTCGTCTCGAGGGAGGAGGAAGCGAAGGTAATAGTACTCGCCCTGCTAACAAGGGAGCATGCAGTACTGATAGGAGAGCCGGGGACAGCTAAGAGCGCGCTGATTAGGAGGGCAGCTCAGATACTTAGCATGAAGTGCTTCACGTATCTGCTCACGAAGTACACCGAGCCTAGCGAGCTGTTCGGACCACTAGACATAAACGCGTTGAAGCAAGGTAAGTACGTGAGGATAACCACCAACAAGCTCCCCGAGGCGGAGATAGTATTCCTAGACGAGATCTTCAGAGCCAACTCAGCTATACTAAACACGTTGCTCACAATAATGAACGAGAGGCTGTTCTACGATGGATACACCGAGATAAGGGTTAAGCTATGGAGCCTCTTCGGAGCATCGAACGAGGTTCCGGAGGATCCAGAGCTAGAGGCTCTATACGATAGGTTCCTGCTTCGGCACCTCGTGAAGCCCGTTACGGACGATAGGTGGAGGGATCTGCTAAAGGCGGCTTGGAGCATCGAGAAGGAGGGTTATCCAAGGCCTGGGATAATCGTTGATAGGGACACTCTGGAGAAGTTGCATAGAGCTGTGTTCCACGTTGATCTATCGCCTATTGAGAGCAAGCTCCTAAAGATATTCTCGGTTCTCGAATCTAAGAATATACACCTCACGGATAGGAGGAAGGGCAAGGCGCTTAAGGTCATAGCTGCTCACGCCTTACTTAACGGTAGGACAACAGCATCGACAGAGGATCTCATAGTTCTGAAGTACATTGCTCCGCACGACGTTGATGACTTCGAGAAGGTGAACATAATACTCTCCGAGGAGCTTAAGACAGCTTATAGGTACCTTAGGGAGCTCGATGAGATAGCATCGAGCATAAGGGAGGTCGATAGCTACGTCTCGTCGTTCCCAACCATAAGCTCTAGGTTCGTCGAGTACAGGCTCATAGAGATTTACCGAGACCTAGAGTCGACTAAGGAGCGCGTTCTGGCAATGCTTAACGAGACGAACGACGATGCTGTGAGAAAGAAGGTTTGCGAGGTAGTCGAGATGATTGAGGGAGTCATGGATAAGATCAAGAGGAAGATAGAGGGTTAGAGATGCCGGGGGTCCTCAAGAACATTGCTTACTCAGACCCCTTCACTAGGTATAGGGGCCAGAAGCTCATAGATGTCGTTAAGAGGCTTGGCCACAGTACTGATTCCGTGGATCTAGAGCTCGCAATAGACATCCTCTACGCTCTCTACCTACCCTTCCCACGACTTATAGAGATGCACGAGGTTCCGCTAGGCCACGAGAAGCACTACCAGATAATCAGCGCGCTACTTAGTCTAGACGAGACCAAGAAGCTTAGGCTCTACACGGTGGCTGACAGCTTCCTAGCTACCTCGCTTGGGGCTCTGGTGCTGATGCACATACTCGAGGAGACTAGCGAGGAGCAGAGCGAGAGCGAGAAGAGCGGTGGAGAGAAGGGAGAGGGTGCTGGAGGGACGCAGGTTCAGACGAGTAGGGATGAGGAGGTTGATAGCTCTGGAGGAAAGTCCATTAGGGATAGCGTTAGGAGGGCTGTAGAGAAGGCTGTCGAGAAGGTTGAGGCTGTTCGAGAGATAAAGAATCTGGTGTGCGGCTATAGAGCTGGGGTAGGACACACCCTAGGCTTCGAAGACGTTACCCTAGTTCTGAAGCTGGTTGAGAGAACAGACATTTCGGAGCTCCTCAAGTGGCTTGAGAAGCTCCCTAGCCTAGTCAGCATAGCGCGGAGAAAGAAGTACGCATTCCCCAAGGGAGTCATGGAGGGCTTTGCTATAGGGTCAGACCTAGAGAGGCTAGTACCTACAGAGCTCGCGTACCCCGAGGTGTACTTCCATGCAAAGCTAGCTGATAGCAGGCTCCTCCTCTACGACAAGTACATATACGCGTCGCTAGGCCCCATATACGTCCTAATAGACAAGAGCGGATCAATGGAAGGAGAGAAGCTTAGGTGGGCTAAAGCAACAGCGCTAGCCCTATTCCTAAGGAGCAGAATCGAGAAGAGGCCGTTCTACATAAGGTTCTTCGACTCCGAACCCTTCAACTTAATAAGGATAAAGCCTAGCGCCAAGCCGAGCCACGTACTCAAGATGCTCGAGTACATAGCGGCAGTTAAGGGCGGGGGTGGAACCGATATCTCTAAAGCTATAATAACAGCTTGCAACGATATAGCGAAGTACAGGTTCCGCGAGCTAAGCGATATAGTTCTCATAACAGACGGAGAGGATAGGATAGCGAGAAGCCTCGTTAAGAGATCCCTCCAGCAGTCCTCAGCTAGGCTCGTCTCGGTCATGATTATGGGAGACAACAACGATCTTAAGAACGTTAGCGAGAAGTACTTCAGAGTGATTAAGCTCGACGAGAAGGAGATGCTGCAGGTTATAGAGGCATAAAAGCTGGTGCTAGAAGAAAAAGATTCGCCCGCGCAACTCCCCCGGCGAGCGCTTGGGGGTGCGTGAGCGCGGGAGAACCCCCTAGGTATAGTCTCTATGCTTCTGCAACTTTCAGTATCTCGACGTACTGCTTCTCCTCCCTTAGCCCGTAAGTGAGCACTGCTATGTCCCCTATGTTAACGTATCCTAGCCTCTTCGCCTCGCTGAATGCCTTTGCTAGCCCCTCGTCGTAGCTCTGAGCCTCTACGTAGAATGGGTGCACTCCCCACAGTATCGATATCTTTCTCAGAGCCTTCCAGTTATTGCTAGCTACGAACAGCTTCATCTTGGGCCTTATGCTAGCCATCATCCTCGGCGTGTTGCCCTTCATGCTGAAGGTTATGAACTTCGCCTCAAGATCCTCAGCTAGCTCTATGACTCCCCTCACGAACCTGTAGCCTAGGTCGAAATGCCTGCATCTCGCGGCTCTCGCAATAGCCTCGAGCTTATCACCCATTCTAGCCTCGGTGTGGTCTATAACCTTCTTTAGCCACGTTACAGCCTCAACCGGGTGCTTCCCTATCGAGGTCTCTCCTGTTAGCATCAGCGCGTCGACTCCCTGCTCTACAGCGGTAGAGATATCCACTACTTCTGCTCTCGTAGGCACGGGGTTCTCTATCATTGACTCCAGCAGCTGCGTAGCTACTATAACCGGCTTGCCGCGCGATATGCACTTGGATACTATCAGCGTCTGGTAGTAGTGTATGTCCTCTAAGCTGAATATCATCCCTAGGTCTCCGCGGGCCACCATAACCACGTCCGCTACATCCATTATAGAATCGAGGTTCTCGACAGCACTCCTCGTTTCAATCTTTGCTATGACCCCTATATCGGGCCTCCCCTTCTTGTGCAGGATGCTCTTTAGGATCTCTAGGTCCTCAGCACGTCTCACGTAGCTAAGGGATATGTAGTCAAAGTCGTTCTCTATAGCGAACTCTATGCACTTGAGATCGTAGTCGCTTATAGCGGGAAGCTCGTAGTCCTTGCCTCGGATAACCACGGCCTTCCTAGACGTTATCCTAGCATCTGTTACCGCAACAACCTCTATCTCGTCAGGGCTAGGCTTGTCAACAACCCTGAGCCTCACGCGCCCATCATCCATCACTATGAGGTCGCCAACATCAACCACCTCGAAGAAGTGCGGCACTGGTACTGGAACAACCTTCTCATCACCTCCCTTAGCCTCGTTCGCGAGCTTCATCACTATGATCTCTCCCTTCTTAGCCTCAACAGGGTTCTCAAGGGTTCCGAGCCTTACGGATGGCCCCCTCAGATCTCCTATTAGGGCTATAGGCTTGCCAACCTTCTTCTCAGCCTCCCTCACAGCCTCTACGAACTGCTTCCACTGCTCCGGGTTGCCGTGCGCAAAGTTTAGCCTGAATGCGTTAGCTCCAGCTCGCGCCATCCTCTCCACAGTCTCTGGAGCGGAGCTCGCGGGGCCGATGGAGGCTATTATCTTGACGAACATGGATTCACCCGCTTAGAGTAGCGTGGCTAAGCTACTTATACTCAAGCTCTTTACACAGTTCCTCTAGATCTAGCGACTTTACCAGCCTAGCGATGTTAGTGCTGGAGAAGATACTCGATCTGTGCGGAACGAGCCCTCCGCTGAAGCTCTTGGGTATATGGAGAAGCTCGTGCACTAGAACGCTTATCTTGGACTCGCAGTCTAGGCTTCGGAAGTTCCTATCTATTATCTCTATGGCGTAGAGAGGCCCTATGCCGAAGGCTATGGATATCGGGCGCGGAACACAGTATATCCTAGCGTAAGCGCTAGATCTAGAGTCAAGGTTTCTAACCACGGCAACTCTTCTCGTATCTATGTAGGTTAGGCCTAGCTCCCTAACAATCCTCCGAACAACTCTGGTTAGAGTAGGGTCAGCAACGATCCTGTGCTTGCTAGGCATACGCTTCTCCGACCAGCGACGAGCAGCAGCCTCTAAAGACTCTCGCCTCTCCCCTCCGGGCGAGAACCTCTATAGTTTCGAGCGATGGTGCAGCTATAGCGTCGAACCCTAGGTCTGCAGCCTCGAGCTCTAAACCCCTGTACCTACCCCACTGCGGCTTCATGCAGCCTAGAACAAGCCTTGTGCTCGATAGCCTATCCCTAGCGATCTTCAGCACCCTAGAGACGTAGCTATGTGATGGAGGGCTGCACCACTCGAAGAACGAGCCGGGGAGTGGCGTGAACACGACGATGTTGACCTGCGGAACTCTGTAGCTAGCTAAGAGATCTATGAGATCCATCTCATCGCTAGCCTCTCCACACAGCTCACCAACAACGATGTGCGGAACGCAGGGAAGGTTTTGTCTCTCGCAGAGCTCTAGAGCCCGAAGCATAGCAGCCTCAGAGTAGAACCTTAGGTTCCTAACGAAGGAGCCGCACCTAGAGCTAAACACGTCGAACATAAGTGCGCGAAAGCCGAGAGCTCTAGCTAGCCTAGCTATCGAGGGGCTTACAATACCTGTATGCACGTAGAGCGATACGCCTAGCTCCCTAAGCACGCGAAGGATATTCGAGGCAGAGTCCAGAGGTACGTAGCCAAGGCTATTGCATCCCCCGCTAACGAGAACGCACCTCGGTAAGCCCTCGGAAGCTATCCACTTCCTCAGCTGGCTTATCGATGTAACGCTGCGCATGTACTCCAAGAGGATAGCGCTGCAGTGCCTACACATCAGCCAGCACTTAGTTCCAGTGACGCTGATAGCGTCCCAGCGGGGCCCAGAAACCTCTATCCCGAGCCCCTCGATGAGGAGCTCATCGTAGCGCTTGACTGGAGGAAGGAACAGCTTCAATCACTGCACCGAGATTGGGTGTGGCGGGCCCGGGGGGATTTGAACCCCCGACCACCGGCTTAGGAGGCCGGCGCTCTATCCTGGCTGAGCTACGGGCCCAGCGAGGCCCGTTCCACTACCTAGAGCTCGATTGGGGTGTTTATAGGCTTTTCATAGGCTTGAGGGTGATGCGCTTATTTATTCGCTATCGCATAGCACTACGTGAGGTGGTTCCTTGGCTTCGCCCCTCCTCTCGCACATCAAGGAGCTTGTGAAGGGGCTCGAGCCCCCGCCTGAAGAGGATGTCGCGATGAAGGAGATTGCCCGTAGCGATTCTCAGAGCGTGCACGTTGTATTCATGCCCGCTGGGAGGAAGGTTCGCGCTCACTATCATAGGGAGAGGGATGAGTTCTACGTGATTCTGCAGGGAAGGGCTAAGCTTAGGATAGGCAACGATATCTACGAGGTTGGAGAGGGGTTCGTAGCCTTCATCCCTAGGGGCACTATACACGGTATAGAGAGCGTTGGGGCGGATCCACTGATAGTTGTCTTCGTCTCGTCTCCGCCCTACGATCCTAGGAAGGATAGGAGGTACATAGAGTAGAGCTTAGACCCTCTTAGGCTTAGGCTTTAGCTCTAGCCATATCTTCTTCATTTTGAGCGCATCCTCCTCAAGATTGGGGGACTCGCTTATTATAACGCCCTCGACTCCGTAGTCCTTCAGCACCTGCAGCAGCTCTCTATAGTTGAGCTGGCTCTCATCGAGGTTCAGATGCCTCGTCTCCCCCCTCTCTCCGTACTCTATGCCGCTGACATGGATGTGCATATTTTTCAGCGCCTCCTTGCCTAGCTCTCGCTCGAGAACGTCTAGCACCTTGCTGAACTCGTCATAGGTGTTGTACCCACCTCTAGACCTAGCGTGGAGATGCGCGAAGTCCACGCACGGAAGCACGGGTGGCCCTATCTCTGCAGAGAGCTGCACAACCTCTTCGAGAGCGCCGAACTCGCTGAGCCCTCCCATAACCTCCGGCCTTATCCATATGTCTATACCTTCGCTCTTGAGCTGCTCAACGATCTGCTCAAGAGCCTTCCTAACTCTTCGATATGCTTCGGAGCTCTCTAGCTTGCCGTAGTACCCGGGGTGAAATACAACGCTCCACGCACCAGCTATGTACCCTATCCTAGCGCTCTTCAGTATCCTATCTATGCTAGCCCTAACCTTGGATTCATCGTCGGAGCACAGGTTTATGTAGTAGGGCGCGTGCACCGTTAGGGTCACGTCGAGGCTCTGGGCAACCTCGCGAACCTCCCGAGCTCTAGCCTCACTCATCCTAACTCCTCTAACGAACTCGATCTCCATAGCATCGAGGCCAAGCTCTCTAACCCTCTTAATGCCGTTCACTGTGCTCTTCCGAGGTGTTGACAGCGGTATTCCAGCAGGACCGAACCTAAGCCCCTTGACCCTAAAGGGCATTGCTCTCACCCGAAGCCTAGATTAGTAGTTCTCTGGGGATAGATAGGCTAGGGCTACGTGATACCAGAGGAGGAGGGAGTGTATGTATTTAATAGAGAGGCTAGGTCGTGGGTTAAGATAAGCGAGGACGGGCCCTGGGTTCCTAAAGAGGACGGTACCTACCTCGCGTACTTCCGCAACCACATCTGCCCTGGGTGCAAGGCTTTTGATAGGGTGTGGGAGGAGCTCATCGAGAAGTGCGTGGATAAGCTTCACGCGGTTCCAGCGCTTGTCCAATGCCGAAACTTCTTCTTCGACTGCAGCGATAGAACTGCATCCGACACCTTTCTCTTGTTCCTAGTGAACGCTACGCCCCAGGTAATTGTCATGGTCGTTGAGGGCGGGGAGCTTAGGTACGTTGAGAGGTGCTACGGTTTTGAGATAGAGAGTGTGGAGGATCTGCTGGCGTTCGCTAACGAGGCTAGGGAGAGGATGAGGAAGTATGCTGAGGAGGGTGAGGCGGAGTCCGAGGAGGAGAGCGGAGAAGAGCTAGTTGTTGAGGGAGGGAACTGGAAGGAGGTTGTTGAGAAACTCCGCAAGCTCCTTCTAGAGGGTAGAAATGTGCGAGAGGTGTGTGACGAGCGTGGGTGCAGGTTTGTCGTGGAGTAGCCCCATTAAGAATAGGGCTGAGCTAGCTGTAAGCGAGATGCATGATCATCTTCTGCAGGTACTCGAGGAGGGGCTAAGGGCTGCAGACCCTAGGCTAGCCGTCAAGAGATTTGTCTCTAGGGAGGGTGACGAGGTTCGCGTAGGCGATGAGAGGGCTGTGGTTAGAGGCTTGATTCACGCTGTTGGCTTCGGCAAGGCGTCTAGAGAGATGGCACGCGGGCTACTGGAAGCGCTTGGCGATATCGCGGGCGGAGTCGTGATTTCTCCGGAGGGCGATGGGTCCATAGGGCCCATAAAGGTCCTCAAGGGCGATCATCCAGTTCCTCGCGAGAATACCCTTAGGTCGTCGCGAGAGCTACTTAACTACCTTGAGAGGGAGGTTAAGGAGAACGATATCGTCTTCGTACTGATATCGGGTGGTGGCTCAGCGCTCTTCGAGGTTCCTGCGCCTGGAGTAACGCTCGACGATATAGCATTCGTGACGCGCGAGCTGCTTAGAAGGGGGGCGGACATAGTTGAGCTCAACGCGGTGAGGAAGCACCTATCCTCGGTGAAGGGAGGGCAGCTACTTAGATACATAAGGGCTCGTAGGGTGTTCTCGTTGATAATAAGCGACGTTGTTGAGGATAGGCTCGATACGATAGCTTCAGGGCCTACGGCACCAGACGAGACTACGTATAGAGACGCTTACGAGGTTCTGGTTAGGAGAGGGCTCTGGAGCGAGGTTCCTCCCGGGGTTAGGAAGAGGATAGAGGATGGGTTGAAGGGCCTCGCTCCGGAAACCGTGAAGCCCGGCGATCCGATACTCAACAAGGTTAGGAACATCATAGTTGCTAGCAACACTGTAAGCCTAGAGGCGATGTCTAGAAAGGCTAGGGAGCTAGGCTACGAACCCATAATACTATCTCCGTACGTTGTGGGTGAGGCTCGTGAAGTGGGAAAGGTTCTAGCGGCTGTGATCAAGAGCGTTAGGAGGCTAGGCTACCCAGCTAAGCCACCCCTAGCGATCTTAGCGGGGGGAGAGACTACGGTTACCGTGAGAGGTGATGGGGTTGGGGGCAGGAACCAGGAGCTCTGCCTATCCATAGCGATTGAGATTAGCGGGCTCGACAACGTTGTTGCTGGGTGCATGGGTAGCGATGGTATAGACGGAGTTAGCCCAGCTGCTGGAGCCATCGTGGATGGGGGTCTAGCTAGCGAAGCTATGGCTAGAGGGCTCAATCCTAGGGAGTACCTAGATAGGAACGATAGCTACACGTTCTTCAGCAAGCTTGGCAGAGCAATAATCACCGGATACACGGGGACAAACGTCAACGACTTATTTACCGCGCTCGTTAGGTAGACCACTAGGCTATCACGCCATACCCGTGGTAGAGAGCCTTGCCCAGAATAGTGCTCGTACCCTTCGCATCCCCACTTCATGGACGCGAGTACTATGTAGGGCTGCTAGACCTGCTTAAGAAGAACTTGGAGGGGCACGACGTTCACGTAGCTGAGGTTGTTGAGAGTGTTGAGCAGGCTGCTGAGGTCGGTAAGAAGTACAGAGATGCTTTCCCTATTGCAGTAGCCCTAACCGGGGGAACGAGCAGAGCCATTAGGAGGTTCGTGGAGGCAGGAGCCTTCGATAGAATGATAATATTTGCGCACGGAGAGCACAACAGCCTCCCATCAGCTATCTCAGCTAGGGCTAAGCTCGAGGCAGAGGGAATGTACGTATGGCTCTATCACTGCCCAACGCTACACGATCAGAGCTGCAGGCTTGTTATAGACGAGATGATGAGTGTTAGCTACGCTGTGGCAAACATTCTAAGCGCGAGGTTTGCCCTCGTGGGGGTGGAGGAGAAGAGCGATGAGGTAAGCGACTTCGAGAACAGCTTTGGGGTAGAAGTCGAGATCGTTCCCATGGATGAGTTCGCGGACATGATCTCGTCAGCTAGCGACGACGATGTTAGGAAGTTCGTCGATGATATCTCGGCACGGTTAGGAGTTGAGAGAAGCGAGAACCTCGAGAGCGTTGGTAGGGTGTATGCAGCGCTTAAGAAGCTGTTTGTCGAGAGGAAGCTGGTTGGCGTAGGCATAGACTGCTTCAGGTACATAGTCGAGAAAGGAGTTGCCCCGTGCCTAGCCGTGGCTAAGCTCAACGAGGAGGGATTTGTTACAGCGTGCGAGGCTGATGTTAAGAGCCTGCTGCTGATGTCGCTAAGCTACTTCCTTACTGGATCCAGCGGATGGATGGCTAACGCATCTATGTTCAGAGGCCGCAAAGCCTGGTTTGCTCACTGCACCGCATCGCTATCCCTGCTGAGAAACGCTAAGGCGCTAACCCATTTCGAGAGCGGCAAGCCCTACGCCGTTACGGGCGAGCTCTCGTCGGACGTGTTCACGATAGCTTCCGTGAGCAGCGACTTCTCGCTAATGGCGGTAGCGCTAGGGAGAGTGGAGGCCTCTGGTTTACTGAGCATCGCGATGTGTAGAACGGCAGCAGTAGTTGATTTAGGGATCGATGCTGAGAAGATACCGCTGGTTGCACCCGCTAACCACCACGTGTTCATGCCAGGCGATGTCAGGAAGAAGCTTCGGGCTGTTGCCGAGCTCCTAGGAATAGAGTACGCGGAGTACAGGGAGCTTGTCGAGGTGGTGTAATGGGTAAGCCTAGGAGCTTCTACTACCTCCTTCACCCAAGACCGGTAGTGCTAGTGACGAGCAAGTGCCCCAACGGCAGATTCAACGTTGCTCCCATAGCTTGGATCACTCCGGTATCCGAGGAGCCTCCAACGCTAGCCCTAGCTGTGGATAAGGAGAACTATACCTACCAGTGCCTAGAGACGTGCCCCGAGCTCGTCATAAACATCCCTAGCCTAGACATGGCGGAGCTCGTTATGGAGCTAGGCTCTGTCAGCGGAAGAAACGTTGATAAAATAGCTAAGTTTGGCGTCAGGACAGCGAGATCCTCTAAGGTGGAGCCGCCTAGAATAGAGGGGTGCATAGGATGGATAGAGTGCAAGGTATCGCAGAAGCTAGATGTCGGTGAGGTTGGGCTATTCATATGCGAGGTTCTAGAGTACGATACAGCGCCAAACACTTCAACAGACTGGGGATGGGACCTATCTCGAACTTCACCACTCCTCCACGTGGGTGGTAGGAGCTTTGCGGGCGTTGGGAGAAGGATATTCGTTAGGAAGCGAGCCTAGGGTGGTAGAGGAGAAGCCTGTCTACTGCGGGAGAAGGGTTTCGCTATACCTAAGGATCGTTGATGTAGGGGGTTCGCGATTCGTTAGAGAGGTTGTTAAGTTTGGCGAAGCTGCTGCAGCACTACCAGTTCTAGACGACGGTAGCATAATTCTCGTTAAGCAGTTTAGGGCTGCTGTAGGTGGCTGGGTTCTAGAGATACCTGCTGGAAAGGTCGAACCCGGAGAAACGCCGGAGCAGTGCATAGCTCGAGAACTTGAAGAGGAGATTGGGTACAGAGCTAGATCTATAGAGAGGCTGGTATCTGTCTATACAACCCCCGGGTACTCGAACGAGGTTCTGCACATCTTCGTGGCTAGGGATCTAGAGTATGTTGGGGCTAAGCCCGAGAAAGGTGAGGTGCTGAAACCCGTGGTGATGAAGCTTGGGGACGTTATGGAGCTCGTGGACAAGGGGGTTGTAGACGCTAAAACCGTTCTAGCGGTCTCGCTATACATGATGAGGAGAATGGGAAGAGCTGAGACGTGATGAACCCACCCTTGACCGATGACTAGCGCACGCTAGCACGCTAGCTATGGAGATAGCCCTGACAATCGCCTTGATCGGGCTTAGCGCGCCTCTACACCTAAGCAGTAGAGAAAGCCCTTTTCCTGGAACAACAATCCTTATTCTAGCGGGCGCTCCACCCAAGTACCTATAAACCTCCTCGGAGGCTACGACAGCACTTCTCGTTCTCAAAAAACTGCAGCTACTTATCGCAAACAGCTCGTCTAGAGCTCCGTTATACGCTATGTAGGCTCTTCTCGAGCCCAGCTTCAGGTATAGCCAGAAGGGCTCTCTGCAGAGCTTCGGAAGATATAGGTTTTGGGAACGCGATACAGAGCTAGCCATAGCTCGGTAGACGCACGGCTTCAACTCCTCGGAATCGCTGCACGCGTCAATGAGCTCCTCTAGAGTAGGTACGTCAATATCATCCACGTAGATAGTCATGGTAGTGCCCTAGCAGCTACTCGACTATCTTAACCACGCTCTCTAGGGGCTTCCTAGGCTTTGGTGAAGGCTTCTCAGCTGGCCAGCCCACAGCTAGGATAGCTATAGGGACTTCGCTGCTCGGTATCCCAGCAATGCTTCGAACCTCCTCCACGTTCCTTAGGGTCTGGATCCATACAGCTCCTAGCCCTAGGCAGTGGAGAGCTAGCCATAGATACATCGCTGCTAGAGCAGCATCAACCTGGTGAGATGCTGGCGATTCGCTGGGTACTGAAGTCACGATTATCGCTGCCTTAGCTCTTCTCAGCGGGGTTGCTCCACCGTGTATGGCGCTAAGCTTATCGAGTATATCCCTACGCTTAACGATGTAGAACCTCCACGGCTGGGAGTTTCTAGCGCTAGGGGCGTACCTAGCTACGTCAATAGCTTTGAGAAGCAGGTCTGTTGGAACGTCTCTATCCTCGAACACCCTAATGCTCCGGCGGCTAAGGAGAAAGTCTATGCACTGCTTCTCGCTCATGCTAATCCCTAGAGTATCGGTGCTACCCCAGCTACTAAGTCCTTATCGCTTAGAGAGCCATATCTTGAGGGTCTTTACGGAGAACCTAGGTACGTGGATTACTACGCTGCTATCGCTGTGCTCTAGCTCGCGGATATCGTCCTCTACGAGGTTCGCCTCTACAGCTCTGGCAATCGCGATGTTGCTTTGAACCACTCTAACCCTAGCCTCTATGTCCTCTGGATACGGATTGAATAGCCTCACAACGATGCAGCTATCCTCGCAGCAGGGCTTGATTGCAGGTAGCAGCAGATGCGGTGGTTCTATAGCTAGAAGCGCTGCGTAAACCTCTCTACCACGGCACGGCATCACTACGGCTCTCGAGAGCAGGGTCTCGGCAACTGTAGGTACTCGAGCGCTAACCCAGTCACCAGCGTGCGGATAGAGGTAGTACCTTATTGTGTGCCGCTCCTGCTCCACTACTGGCTGCACCGAGAAGTCCTCTATCTTCGAGAAGTCGTCTGGAGGAAACCGAGGTGCGCGTAGCAGCGTTGGTCTGAGCAGGTTTCCGAGAACGTCGTAGCCGAACCTCGTTCCGCAGATGAATGCTAGACCCCTAGAACCGTCGCTGTAATCGATCCACTCGTTGTAGCTAGCCTCCCACGCAGCCCTATCGAAGAGCGTAGCCTCCTTAGACAGCGGGTTCCTTCGCGTAACGTGGCCAAAGGGCTGGCCAGCGACGATGTGCTCAGCCCAGAAGGAGAGGGGTATAACTAGCTTCAGTAGCTTGTGCACAGCCCTCCAATCAATGTCTAGAACCCCCTCTACCCAGGGCTCGTTGGGGTAGAGCCTAAGGCTGTGCCTAATGATTGACTCGCCTCCCTCGTCCTCAAAGCTGAACTCGCAGGTTACCGAAGCGCGGTCAGGGCCATCCTCCTCTATCCATGCTCTAGACAAGCGGAGCTCGACCCTCTTAACGCCATCTATTCTCTGAAAGGCGTAGATCTCCCAGCAGTCGAAGAAGTAGTCTGCAAACCTCTCGAAGGTTCCCATAACCATTCTCCCTAGCTGCGGAGAATCATCGAAGACCTCCAGCCTCGCACCCTCTTCAGATAGGAACTCGAGCCCCAGATCCTTTCTGCGCAAGCTCCTAACGAACCCGCTTTCTCGATCTATAGCTACGCTGAGGAGCTCGTTCTCGAGGATAACCAGCTTTCCCTCCTCTCGAACAGCTGTAGCAGTGCCTGCTACACGCTTTCGCCCTCTCTCAATTCTTCTAGTGACTATTGATAGCGGTGGAACCTCCTCGCATACCATCGTTCCGCCAACTAGCTCTAGGCACAGCCTCCTAGACCTTGGTAAGGGGTTGAAGAACAGGACCACATCTCTAGACCCTCCAGACGCGCAAGATGCTGCGAGCTCCCTAAGGGCGTTCTCCATAGCCTCTACGAGCTCCTCCAGCCTATAGCGGAACTCAGCATACGCTACAACTCCAAGGGTGCCAGACATAACGTCGTGGAAGTGGCTTAGAAGGATATCGTCCCACCATGAGCTTAGAGAGCTCCAGTCAACGCCTATCCCTAGGGCGTAGCTAGCTACGACGCCTAGCTTCTCAAACGTTGTTGCGATCCTCTCAGCACTCTTGATAAGCTCCTTTATCTTCGCCTGTGAAGTGAAGACTCCTCTATGGAACTGTAGGTAGAGCTCGCCTCGGTACGTAGGTAGCTCATCACCATGCTTGCGCTCTATAAGGTATAGGTAGTCTCTAGCTCTGGAATGCCTACACGTGGTAACTCCGTGAGCTCTTAGATCGTGTGCAACCCTCTCGATAGCTGCAACCATGTCCTCAGTCGGCCCACCCCCGTGATCGCCTAGCCCGTAGAGCACTAGCACCTCTGATAGCCTCTGCCTTATCCATAGCCACGCTATGTACTGAAGGATCTTCTCTATCTCTCTAGGATCGCCCCAGTAGCCACCCAGTGTCTGATACACGAGTACTCGCGAGCCGTCGTCAGACTCCCACCACCACAGGTTGTAGGGGAATAGCACGGAATCATTCCAGTTGAGCTTCTGTATCACTAGGTACCTCATTCCGCAGCCAGCAAGAATCTTGGGCAGCGATGCTGGAAAGCCAAAGCTGTCGGGGAACCAAGCAACGTCGGTATCCATCCCGTGCTTACGAAGCCAGCGCTTACCGCGTAGGAACTGGCGAACCAGCCCCTCTCCTGAAACCATTAGGCAGTCGCACTCAACCCATGAGCCTCCAACAACCTCCCAGCGACCCTCTCTAGCGAGCCTCCTAACCTCCTCGAAGAGCTCTCTATCATCGTCCTTTAGCCACGCGTAGTATAGAGCGCTGCTCTGCGCATATATGAAGCTCGGGTACTTTCTAGCTAGCTTAACCATTCTCCGGACGGTGTCTAGCAGCGCCCTCCTAGCGTCATCGGTTCTCCATAGCCACGCAGCGTCTAGATGGCTATGCGCTAGGAAGTAGACTGAGCTACCGAAAGAAAAAGTCGTTACCACGAGCCCCACTCCGGGGAGAGCTAGAGGGATTCCAGGTACTCTATAAGCTCAGCGCTCAACCGCCAGCCTAGCGCGCCAAGTATCTCCTCTAGATGGTTCATACGCTCGGTCTTCACCACGGCTGTGGTCATGGGCCTTGAGATCACGTAGTTTAGCGCAACCTGAATAGGAGTCTTGCCGACCTTCTGAGCGACCTCTATAACCTTCGGGTCGTAAGCTACCCGGCCGCGCTCTAGCGGCGTATAGGCCTGCATGGTCACTCCAAGCTCTATGCATAGGGGTAGCAGCTTCCTCTCAGCCTTCCTATCGATAACGCTGTACTTAACTTGGTTAAGCACAATCTCGTGCTTCGAGGTGGACTCAACAGCCTCCCTAAGCTGCGAGGCATTGAAGTTGCTCACGCCTATGTATCTAGCGAGCCCCCTATCGGCTACAGCTTCGAGGCTCCTAACCTGCACGTGTATCGGCAGGGTCTCCTCAGGCCAATGGATGAGCAGCAGATCTACGTAGCTAACGCCCATCCTCCTGCAGCTAGCCTCCGTAGCCCTCACAGCGCTATCAGCGCTAGCGAAGTGATAGGGCCTCAGCTTCGTAACTATGAACACGCGATCCCTACCAACCTGCTTAGCGACTCTACCCACGAGCTCCTCAGCTAGACCCTCCCCATACATTTCAGCAGTATCTATGAGGCTCAGCCCTCTCTCGACTGCAGCTAGCAGAACCTCCTCTGCGCTAGCGTAGCTCCTTATACCCCACGTACCCATGCCTATCGCAGGTATCTTCTCTCCCGTCCTACCTAGAGGCTTAGTGTCGCTCTCATCGATTGGGAACCTAGGCAGGCTGCCCACCCTCCACATCCTGAACCATCGGTGCCAGTATCTTCGCTAGAGCTCTACGCCTCATACTCTCGCTAACCTCTACACCCTTGCCCCAAGCGATGGCTCTAGCTGGGCACATCGCTACGCACCCGGGCTCCAACCCCTGCTGCCTCAGCTTCGAGCACAGGTCGCACTTAGCAACGTATCCTCGGTGCGACAGCTCAGGTATCCCGAATGGACACGCAGCTAGGCACGATAGGCAGCCAATGCACCTAGCGGTGTCGACAACGACAGCTCCATCTCTATCCCTATGCATAGCACCTGTAGGGCACGCTGTGACGCACGGCGCGTAGAAGCAGTGGAAGCAGCTTATAGGCCTCTTGAGCCCGCTGTACACCTCGTATAGCCTTATGAAGCTCGTCTCGTCGTCGTGTAGGAACGAGCATACCTCCTCGCAGGTGTGGCAACCTATGCAGGTCTCGTAGTCGATAACCCTAAGCAGCTTCTCTCGCGGTGTGGGGCTCATATTCTCACGCTCCGGAGGGATAGCGCTATCGATCTAGCGGCGCGGAGCCCGCTTCCCGTAGCCTTGCCGACCATGGATGGTCCTGTAACGACGTCGCCAGCAGCGTAGACCTTTGGTGCAGCTCTCCAGAACCTATCTACTTGTATCCTCCCTCTCCTGTCGAGCTTTATGCCGAGGGCCTCGCTCTGCATGGGCGGCGTTGGTAGCTCTCCGACAGCAGCTATAACGGTGTCAGCCTCTATCACGAACTCCGACCCCTCTATCGGTATCGGCCTAGGTCTACCGCTCTCGTCTGGCGGACCTAGCCTCATCCTAACCATCTCTATTCCCGCGACAGCGCCGTTCTCAACGATTATCCTCTTAGGCTGGACTAGCTCCATCCAGTTTATGCCCTCTCTGATGAGCCTCTTGATCTCGTACGCTCCAGCTGGAGCCTCCCTTATGGTTCTCCTGTACAGGAGGTGAACCTCCTCAGCACCTTTTCTCAGCGCTGTCTCAGCAGCGTCAACCGCGCTAAGACCCCCGCCTATAACCACGACCTTCCTACCCATCTCTGGCCTCTTGTTGTAGAGCTTCGCGTCGTAGAGGTACCACCAGTAGATGAACTCCAGCGCTGTGTACACTCCTCTAGCATCCTCGTTCTCGACACCCATCCTTCTGGATCTCCACGTTCCGGTCGATATCAGCACAGCGTCGTACTCCTCGACAAGCTTCGAGAGCGGCACGGTTCTCTCTACGAACTCATCTCCTTCATCATGCCTAACCTCGCCCTCGAAAACCTTCGTTCGAGTGATGAACTTGACACTCATCCTCTTCTCGAGATCCTCGATACCCTCCATAACGTTGTCTCTGGGTATTCTATACGGAGGTATTACGAACATCATCATTCCGCCAGGGGTCGGCAGCTTATCGTATACGTCGACTTCAGCGCCAGCGCACGCTAGGTACCCAGCAGCTGCTAGACCGGCTGGGCCAGCACCAACTATAGCTATGCGGGCTCTTACCTCAGACCCCTTGTCCTTGCACATGAACGCGAAGCGCAAGTAGAGCACCGAGCGCGATTCGAGTTTTATAGATATATATGCCTACGCTCAGACAAGGCTGATCT
>JAADCV010000096.1 GCA_013154235.1 Thermoproteota archaeon
AGAGGTGTTAGAAACGTTGGTTATAGAACCATAGCCAAGATATTCAGCATGTGGTACATAGCAATACCATGCGCAGCAGCAACAGCCTACGTGATACTCAAGCTCCTCACTATGCTTGTAGCGTAAGGCTTCTCTACACCTATAGCTACTGCTCTCCATACTTAATCAGGTTGCGTGCGTTACAGCGCTACTTACGTCATCTGAGCTCACGGTTTTTGTAGTGTTCGTCCCGTGTTATAGCCAGTTACACCACCTCTCTACTTAGTTAAAACGAATTATTCTTGAGTATGTTGGAAGACTATATATAGCATAAGCACGAAACCTAGAGCGAAGTCGTTTATTCGCTTATCGTGGGGTTCGCGATGAGCACGGTTCGACTCGAAAACGTGACAAAGATATTCCCGCCTAACGTGGTGGCCGTCAACAACGCTAACTTCAAGGTGGAGAAAGGAGAGTTCTTCGTGCTCCTAGGACCCTCGGGATGCGGAAAGACGACGACGCTTAGAATGATAGCTGGTCTCGAGAGGCCAACCTACGGCAAGATATACATCAATGAACAGGATGTGACGGACCTGCCTCCGAGGCTTAGAGACGTAGCGATGGTCTTCCAGACGTGGGCTCTTTACCCCCACATGAAGGTCTACGACAACATAGCTTTCCCCCTAAGGCTCAGGAAGGTTCCTAGGAGCGAGATAGATAGGAAGGTTAGGGAGGTAGCGAAGCTGCTTAGAATAGACGATCTCTTAGATAGGTACCCTAAGCAGCTCTCGGGTGGTCAGCAGCAGAGGGTTGCTCTAGCCAGAGCTCTCGTGAGAAGCCCGAGAGTATGGCTAATGGATGAGCCTCTTAGCAACCTAGATGCTCTGCTCAGGGTCCAGATGAGGGCTGAGTTGAAGAGGCTTCAGAAGGAGCTGAAGATAACCACGATCTACGTAACCCACGACCAGGTAGAGGCAATGTCTATGGCTGACAGGATAGCGGTTATGAACAAGGGTAGGATCCTCCAGATAGCGCCTCCAAAGGAAATCTACGAGAAGCCTAGAACCAAGTTCGTTGGCGGCTTCGTGGGAACACCACCAATGAACTTCATACCCGTAACGTTCGTTGTAGAGAACGATAAGTATCTGCTTAAGGGAGAGGGGTTCTCGATAGAGCTTCCTAAGGAGCTCGGAGAGTACCTACGGGAGAAGGTTGGCGATAGGGCGGAGCTGGATCTAGGTGTTAGACCCGAGCACATAAGGATATCTACGAGCGAGGAGCCTAACGCAATACCTGCAACTGTCTACATCGTCGAGCCTCTAGGAACCGAGACCATAGTCAATGTGAAGGTTGGGGAGACCCTTGTTAAGATAAAGGTGATAGGGGAAGCTCTCTTCGAGCCCTCAACGCGTGTATGGCTTGTCTTCGACATAAACAAGATCCACCTATTCGACACTAAGACCGAGGAGGCTGTTATCTAACCTATTCGCATGATCTAAAACGATTTGTTTACATGATTGAGCTAGTTGGGAGTCTCTGTCTCTCTATTCTTAGTATTATTACCACAAAAAGCTTTTTAAAACGTGCCTAGCAAAATTCTGTATCGAGGGTGGGTCTAGATGCCGGCAGAGAGAGGCTTGTCCATAGCAGCCATAGTGATAGCCATCATAGCCATAATAATAGCGGGCATCGCCATAGGGCAAGCCATGAGCAAGCCCCACGTTCTGACCAAGACTGTGGTTACGACTGTCGTTAAGTCAGCTGTTCCCGTAACCAAAACTGTGGTGAAGACTGCAACAGCGACCGTCACAAAGACCGCGACCATGACCGCTACCGTAACCAAGACGTCCAAGCCAATCGTGCTAACAATAGAGTATGGAGAACCCTGGAAGGATCTAGTGCAGCCAGCGATACAGAAGTTCGAGGCTTGGGCCTCGTCTCACGGCTACAACGTGCAGGTTAAGCAGGTTATGCTGCCCTACGGAATCAACTTCATGCAGAGGATAAGCAGCGACTTTGCTGCTGGCACAGCTGGAGATGTAGTTATCATCGACAGCTTCATGATACCGGCATTCGCTAAGGCTGGCTACCTCTATCCACTAGACAACTTCGTTAAGAACTGGCCGGACTGGCAGTACTACCCAGAGCCGATGAAGAAGATAGTCACTTGGTTCGGCCACGTCTACGGAATAATGATTGACACAGACGTCAGAATGCTGTGGTACAGAAAGGACATATTCAAGATGTGCGGACTGCCGGTACCGTGGCAGCCCAAGAGCTGGCAGGACATCATTAAGGCTGCTGAGAAGCTGAAGAGCTGCGCTCCGAAGATAGAGAAGGCTCTAGGAATCAACGAGTTCTACCCGCTCTACTTCCCTGCTGGCACCAAGTGGGGTGAGGCAACCACCATGCAGGGCTTCTACATGCTGCTGCTAGGCGCTGCAAAGCCGCCGTACAACAGGCTGTACGACTACAAGACCCACAAGTGGATCTGTAAGAGCACAGCGCTATACAGATCGTTCTGGTTCTACGTCTACACCTACAAGAACGGGCTAGAGCCAGTCAGCTACAACTTCGTGAGCAACGTGTGGGGCACGATGAGAAAGGTGTTCAGCGAGGGCAAGGTAGCTATCCTAGTAGGAGGCTCTTGGGAGTGGGGCGAGGGCTGGGGACCCCAGGGTATCGCTCCTCTAAAGCCATGTCTGCAGAAGTGTGGCTGCACTGGAGGCAAGTGCACCACAAGCTCCCAGATCCAGTGCTACACCGCGTGCGAGGCGCAGTACATAGGCTTCGCCAAGATGCCTAGCTACAACGGCAGCAGGTGGGTAACTATCAGCGGTGGCTGGGCTATCGTCATCAACGACAAGCTCGCGAACAACCCGGAGAAGCTACAGCTAGCCTGGAAGCTCATAACCTTCATCACCAGCAGGGACAATGAGGCGCAGTACTGCGCTAAGTACGGAAAGATCTGTCCGAGAAGCGACTGCGCTGAGGTGCCGATATACGCTAAGAACACCTACCTGAAGGAGATAAGCCAGTTCCTGAAGTTCACCGACTTCAGAGACGCCCTACCGGGCTACACCAAGGTGAGCTACGCCATACAGCAGGTAACAGGAATGATTGCTAAGGGAGAGATAACCAACGCTATGACCGCCCTCAACAAGTACTGTGACCTGGTAAAGAGGTACGTCGGAGCTAACAACGTGGAGGTACTGCCGGTTCAGACGAGCTGAAGGGCTGATTCGTCTCTAGCCCGGTGTAAAAATTAATTTTTTAAGGGGGTTTCTCCACATTTCTAGTGGAGAGGTGGGTGAATCTGTCGGGCGCCGGCAAGAGCGCTGCACCCGCTAGCGCTAGAACAGCCGCTCTCGTAGAGTTCACGCTGCCAAAGCTTCTGATAGTTCCCGCGCTAGCCCTCATAGGCCTCTTCGTAGTGTTCCCACTGGTGTGGAGCGTTGTAATGAGCTTCACCAACTACTCGATGCTAGGGGTGACAGCTAGGAAATGGGGATTCATAGGGTTGAAGAACTACATCTGGGTGCTTACGGACCCAGACTTCCAGGCCGCGATCGCTAACAGCTTCATATTCACGATAGTTTCCGCGCTCATAGGTCAAGCACTGCTAGGGCTAGCGCTCGCGGTAGTCATGAGAATGAAGGGTCCTGAGGGATGGGTAGGCGCAGCTACCAAGGTCCTCAAGGTTATTGCTGGAGCCCTAGTGTTCGTTGCGTGGATCATCCCGGAGGTTGTTGCTGGATACTGCTGGGCAGCAGCAATGTCTAGAGGTGGCCTGTTCACAGCGATGTTTGGAATAAACTACAACTTCTACGTTAGGCACCCTCTCCAAGCAATGATAATAGCCAATATATGGAGGGGCACGGCGTTCTCGATGATACTGTTCATGGCAGCTCTCGAGAGCATACCTAACTACATCTACGAGGCTGCCGAAGTTGATGGGGCTACGCCGTGGCAGAGGTTCAGGTACGTTACGTTTCCACTGATATCCAATGCACTGCTAGTAGACTTCATACTGATAACCGTGTGGACCTTCGGGCTCTTTACACTGATATTCACGCTGATAGGGCCTCAGATGGACTACATGTGGACTCTATACGTATACGTACTAGCAACCGGGAGAATGGGACCGCCGTGGACTGGACCAGGCCCGCTATCTACAGCTGCAGCAGCTGCTGACATAATGTTCGTTATAGTCCTAGCGCTGATCACGGGCTACCTCTACGCGCTCAGGAGGCTCAGGAGGTGGGCTTGAATGGGTAGGAGATTCCCCCTCTCAATAATACCCGTCTGGGCGTTCCTAGTATTCGTCATATGGTACTTCGCGCTGCCGCTAGTATGGATGGTTGTAACAGCATTCAATCCCAACGCTTACTCGGTAGCGTTCGAGATACCTAAGCATCCATCCCTCGCAAACTTCCTGAAGCTAGCTAAGCCAGTCAGCGGCGTAGTGCCGTACCAGTGGATCGTGAACTCGGTCATAATATCGCTTGCAACTGCTGGGCTAACCACAGCTGTCTCCCTAGGTGCAGCCTTCGTGCTAACTAGGTTCTCGTTCAGGGGACAGGGAGCGATGCTAACAGCCTTCGTGATATTTAGGCTGCTGCCAGCCCTACTGATAGCGCTACCGCTACTGATACTCTTCAGAATGTGGGGGCTGCTAGATAACTACGGTGCGCTAATCCTTGCTCTCTCGGCTCTGATACTGCCATTCACGCTAATGATCGCAGAGAGCTACTTCAGGGCTATTCCCATAACCTACGAGGAGGCTGCGATGATAGATGGCTGCACTAAGGTTGGTGCTTTCCTTAGGGTCACGCTTCCCTTAGCAGCGCCGGGACTTGCAACCATATTCCTTCTAGCGTTCGTTATAGCGTGGAGCCAGTTCGTGCTACCGCTATTCCTAATAAGAACGCCGTCGCTGTTCCCAGCATCTGTAGGGATATACTTCTTCTATGGACAGTACGGAAAGGTTGATTACGGTAAGATAGCTGCATTCTCGCTGATATACTCTATTCCAGTGATCGTGGTGTACTTCGTGATACAGAAGTACCTTAGGAAGGGTATAGCTGGCCTTGTAGCGAGGTGATGAAGATCAACTCTTTTTAATGAATGGTGGCTTCTCCGAACCCAGAGCTTTTTCCCTAGCTTCCTCAGCTCTATCGATAAACCTGCTAAGCATCTTCTCGCAGTGCTCGACCTCCTTAAGAACCTCCTCAGCTCTATCAGCGCTCCACACAATTCTTCCGCCAACGATCGTGGTTACAACATCGCTATCCTCAGCTGAGTAAGCAACCTCGCTCAGCACGCGACTAGACCTAGCAGGCCTCATCCACGGCTTCCTCAAGCTTATTATAGCTATGTCTGCAGGAGCTCCGACTCTCATGGTGGGGGGCTCGAATCCCATAGCTAGGTAGCTACCTACGGTAGCTGCGTACAGTGCGTTGCTAGCTCTAACCCGAGTATCCCAGTAGCTAAGCCTGTAGAGAAGGATCGCAGTTCTAACCTGCGTGAGGATGCTTAGCCTATTAGCGCTGCAAGCACCGTCGCTACCCATGCCCGTAACTATGCCCGCGTCGATCATCTCCCTAAACGGTGGAAAGCTCCCTACAGCAAGCTTACCTCCATTAACAGGGCATATCACAGCTTTGGCACGGCTCCTAGCTAGGTACTGGAGCTCCCAGCTAGTAACCCAGTTTAGGTGCACCGCTACAACTCTATCGCTTAGCCAGCCCATTCTCTCTAGAACTTCTACAGGTGTGTATCCGAACTTCCTCCTAACGAGGTAGACCTCCCTCCTAGTCTCCGATAGGTGAATATGCACATCAACTCCAAACCTCTTAGCGTTCTCGAACGCCTCCTCAAGAACATCCCTATCCAGCGTGTATAGAGCGTGAACGTTTATCACGGGCTTGAACAGATGGTTGGATCTCGCTAGCCACGGCCTTAGATCGAGGCTATGCATACCCGCTATAGGTCCAGTTCTGACGCGTAGCCCAGCTCTACGAGCCTCCTCCGCAACCACCTCGGGATGGTAGTACATGTCTTGAAACGCGCCTACGCCACCCATACTCATCTCTATGCAGGCGAGCCTAGTGCCATACCTAACAGCGTCGGAATCTATGAATCTCTCAGCTCTCCATACTACGTCCAGCCACTCGAACAGCTCGTAGTCATCAGCGTAGCCGCGTAGCGAGACCATGGCGGCGTGCGTGTGAGCGTTTCCAAAGGCTGGGATAGCAACAGCTTCACTGCAGTCTATGCTATCCACTCCACGCGGCTTCTCGCACCTATCCCCTATGCACGCTATCCTACCATCCTCTACGATTATATCAGCGTGCTCGAGGACGGAGAAATGGTCATAGTCTATGGGTATCAGCACGAACCTGCATTTTCTCAGGGCTATGCTCAAGGTTCTTCGTGATGGTTCTAGAGCGCTCCAGCAAAAAAGCTTTGGTGCCTTAGATAGAGGCCTTGATCGCCTCCTCTAGAATGTCTAGCCCTATCTTAGCCCTCTCCTCGTCGATTACGAGCGGTGGAATGATTCTTATCGCGCTCTTGCCGCAGCCTAGAAGCGCTAGCCCTCTCTTTAGCGCCTCGTACAGCACCCTATTCCTAGTCTTCACATCGTGCTCCTTGGTCTTCCTATCCTTCACGAACTCGATGCCCCACGCTAGCCCTAGCCCCCTAACGTCACCTACGCACTCATACTTCTCCTTGAACTCGCTGAGCCTCTCGCGGAATAGGGGCTCCAGCTTAGCAACGTTGGGCAGCAGCTTCTCTGTAACCTCAACAGCCTTGAGAGCTGCTACACACGCTAGTGCATGCCCACCAAACGTGTTGCTATGAGCTCCAGACTCCATGTCTAGGCTCTCCCTGAATATCGTTGCCCCGATCGGTATTGCTCCACCTCCTAGAGACTTTGCTAGGGTTATGATGTCAGGAGCTATTCCGAAGTGCTCGATCGCGAACATCTTTCCGGTTCTACCCATCCCCATCTGCACTTCGTCATCTACAAGCAGTATCCCGTAGCGGTTAGCTAGCTTCCTAAGCTCGATGAAGAAGTTCTTGGGTGGAACCACGTAGCCGCCCTCGCCCTGCATGGGCTCAAACACTATGGCTGCAACTTCCTCGGGTGGAACGAAGTGGCTCATCACCCAGTACTCTATGTACTCTATAACCCTGTTCACGAGCTCGTCAGGGTGCTCGTAGCCATCTATGTTCCACGGGTTCCTATAGGGGTTTGGATACGGTACGTGGACAACGCCAGGCATCGTCGGGAAGAACCTTCTCTTGTGAACGGGCTTGCTAGCTGTTAGGCTTAGGGACCCCATGGTTCTGCCGTGGAACGCTCCTATGAACGCTATGAAGTACTTTCTACCTGTCGAGAACCTAGAGATCTTTATCGCAGCCTCAACAGACTCCGTACCGCTGTTGCAGAAGAACACCTTCTTTCCAAAGTCTCCTGGAGCTATCGAGGCTAGCTTCTCCGCTAGAGCAACTTGGTATGGATTGAAGAAGTCTGTTCCAGCAGCGTGTGCAAGTACCTTAAGCTGCTCCTCAACAGCCTTAGCAACCTCCGGGTGCGTGGGGTACCCTAGGTTAGAAGCAGCTATAGCCGAGGTGAAGTCTAGGTACACGTTGCCATCGACATCTATCAGCCAGACACCCTCTCCTCTCTCGATCACTAGCGGCAGGAACTCAGGGTCGTGCGTAGTGGTGGCTACGAACTTTCGGTGCCTCTCGATAACCTCCTTAGCTCTAGGTCCAGGAGGGGTTATCCTTACGGATGGTCTCTCGTAAGGCATTAACCTCCCTAGCGCGCCTTCGATTTAGCTAGTAAAAACGGTTTTCTCTTAAGACTACCTACGCGGCCACTTGCGGTCAAAGAATATGTTCTTGCCCGTTGCGGACAGCGGTATCCCGAATGCGAAGTCAGCGTCTATAAGGCCTAGCTCCTGAGCTGCAACTCCAACGCTGAACATTATTCTGTTGTCGACGTTGAGCATAGAAGCTGTCTTTACTGCAGAGCCCAGCGCTATGCCTAGGTTTACGAGCGCCATAACGGTATTTACCTCAGTGCTGTACCTAGGAGGCTGCCTCAGCTTTAGATCAACTATCTTAGCCCCTATGAGCAGCACCGCGACGGATCTCCTAACATTCTCAGCGTCTCTAGCCATGAAATCCCCGTAGTACTCAGCTAGCTCCTCCATCTTCTTAGCCAGCCTATCAATTTCGTTCCTATCCCTAACCAGCGACACAACGATGTTGTCAATACCCTTAGCCTTCGGAGCGGTCTTCGCAGCTATAGCCATGAGCTCAGCTACTCGGAGCACACCGTCTCTAAGAAGGACGTGCTCATCTACAGGCATAGCAATACACCTACACTACATACTCCCCAGAGGTATTTCCACGTTAGGGACACTCGTAGTTCTCTAGGCATAGGTTCAGCCTCTTAGCTATCTGACAAAGAACGTGCACACCCATCATCGCCTTAGCACCATTCTCAGCAGTTACTATAGCGGTTCTACCAATGAGCTTTACCCTAGCTCGTAGGCACTTCAAATCTCTGCACCAAGAAAATATGTGGGGGTGAAAGGCGAAAAAGTGTGAGTGTGCGTGAGGCTCTAGCTCTCGGGACTGTGCAAGTTAAAGCGCCTTAGTGTAAGCCTCACATATCGTGAGGCGGTGAGGTCTTCGAGGCTGGGATACGTGAAGGGGTCTAGGTTCAGTACTCGAGGAACTCCTCGAACTCGTTCTCGTTCTCCTCTTCCTCCTCTAGCTCCCGCACGCCGCTAGCTATCAGCTCCGCCCTGAACCTCTTCAGCGCCTCGCCTAGTGGTAGACCGCTCCTCCTTAGCTTTGGCGCTAGGTTGCCCCACCTCTGCCTAAACTTAGAGGGTACCAGCGGCCTAACTCTCTTGGGTGTTGGCTTTGGCACGTAGTTCTCCTCCATGCCCGGTATCGCGAAGGTTCCGTCTGGTAGCTCGATGAGCCTATCGCTCTCTATCAGCCTTATCAGCACCTTCCTGAGCCTATCCTCGCCAGCCACGCCGCTGAAGATCTGCCTCAGCTCCTTCCAGCTCAGCGGCCTCCCAGCCTCCCTTATGGCGTCTAGCACTAGCTGCTCTAGCTCCTCCTCCGTTGGAGCCTTATATACCTCGATCTCCTCGTCCTCATATAGCTTCTTAAACCTCACTCCTCCTCACCCCGTAACACTTTTCCCTATCTATAGTGGGTGAGGATTTAAAAAGCTTGATGAGACGCTTATAAGCGCTGCCCCCAATCGCTCCCCGCGCTAATATGGTATTGCGCCTCCTTAGCTAGGCAAAGCGGTGCCCCGCAATGGCCCCCACGATAACGCTAGTCGTAATGGGTAACGGGCCTAGGCTCGTTCCATGCATGAGGATAGCCGCAATGCTTCGAGATGCTCTCAAGGGCTACGCTAAGCTTCGGATACTCTTCATGCCCTCGAGCATTGAGGGGATCCAGGTTGAGGACGCTGGCCTCGTCGAGTGCATAGACGAGGAGGAGGCTCTCGAGAAGCTCATAGACATGTGCGCAAGGATTGCTATAAACATGGGTAGCGCTATGGCCTGCGCAGCAGGGGTTGTGAGGGGTTAGCTAACCGATCTATTTATAAGAGTGGGAGGTCGCGAGAATCGTGGAGTATAAACATGGCGGTGCAGGAGCACGATGTTAGGGATCTTGCGATTGAGCTGCTGCACAGCATGAAGAGGTTCTACAAGTTTAGGGAGCTAGAGAGCATACTCGGGATATCCACACCGACCCTATGGAGGTACATACACGGCGAGATAAAGCCGAGTCCAGAGAGAGCTAGAGAGATAATCAATAGGCTCCTTAGCCCCCCGGTTCTCGAGGAGGTTAAGAGGAAGATAGTTAGCGTTAGGGACGGCATAGTCAATGTCTATCCCCTAGCGTACTCCATCGACGTGCTCACCATAGCGGCTATAGACGCGTACCTATGGGCTCGAGACCTAGGACCCTCAGTGGTTCTCACGACTGAGGTCGATGGAATACCGCTTGCCACACTAATAGCTAAGAAGCTTGGAGTTTCGCTACTGGTCGCTAAGAGGAGGAGGGAGGTTGGCTACAGCCACTTCCTAGAAACGTCGTACCTAGCCTACGACCCTCCGGAAGTTAGGACGATATACCTACCGAAGGAGGTTCTACCTCCCAACGAGAGGGTTCTGATAGTTGACGATCTTGTTAGAAGCGGTAGAACCACGAGGGCGCTTATAGATATAGTTAGGCAAGCGAGATCTATAGTCGTTGGCTTCTACGCGTTGATAGGGTACGGGCCAACCTGGAGGAGCGCGCTCAAGAGCCTGGTCGGTGATAGGTATAGAGTCCTCTTCGAGGTTCAGTGAGCTCAGGATGATGATCGTATCATCGCCTAGGTTCAGCGAGTGCGACGCGCTTCTCGAGAAGGCTAGGAGCTTCGACGGGGTGCTGATCCTCTGCGGAGACATCTCGGAGTGCTATGAGATAGCTCGGATCGATAAGGAGGTGGTGGGCGTTCCATCGCTTCTCAGCGATACCTATGAGGTTAAGCTGTTCAGGGAGCTAGGGGCGCTGGCCATGGGTAGGTGGCTCAATGTTAGAGGGTGGTGCGTGGGAGGTGTGGACGCTAAGAACGCTATTCAGTGCATAGATAGGCTCGTTAGCACCCTAGGTTCCTGCGCTGGACCTAGGATAGTTGTCTCGACGCAGAGGCTAGGGTACCTAGATGTCGTTGGGTACCCTAGCGCTGCAGACATATGCTCATCCCTAGGGGCGCTAGCTGTAGTGGTTTGCGGGCAAGGAGAAGGCTTTTGCTTGGAGCCTAGGGTTACGTATCTCGATAGCTGTGCGGTTATCGAAGCGTGCTGCAGGCCTGCTACCATAGTTAACCTAGCGGCTCGAGGAACAGTAGTTGAGGTGGGTGCTCGGTGTCTCGAGCTCTAGAGATAGCTAAGCTTATTGAGGGTGCTAGAGGGCCCATAGCTCTAGTTGTAGGAGATGGGCTGTGCCCACCATCTTTCACGGAATGGGTTTCGGGAAGGAGCTTGGATCCATGTACTGAGCACAGTGATGAAAATGCGCTTAGGGTTGTAAAGAAGTTGATTAGCATACTAGATGTTGGGTGCATCGCTACGGTGTGCGTAGATCAGGTGCAGCGGAAGGTTCTCGGTAAGCACCTCATAATGGTCTACGGATCGTGCATGGGTCAGCTATCTAGAGATATACCTAAGCATAGAGTTGACGAGTTTCTCAAGTGCATAGCGTCGTCTGAAACCGTGGTGGCACTATGCTTGAGGAAGCCCCTCTCGGTAGTCTCGCAAGCGCTTGCGCTCGCGGGGTCGATGGAGAAGAAGGTCTTCATACTCTCGGACGAGGCTCCTAAGGAGCTTCTTGAAGCGCGCAACGTTGTGCATATACACGTAGACTGCTCTAGCCTTCTAAGCTCCTAAGACCTATGGAGTACACGTCTCCTCCCCACGCCTCTACGAGCTCCGCGACCTCGACGCCGTTAATCACTAGGCGGCACCTTATGGGCTGCTTCAGATGAGAGACATCGACTTGCGCTAAGCCTCCGCGCCCGCTGCCTCTAGCTATAACGCCTATGTTAACGAGCTCTACGCTAGCTCCGTTAGGTACCGAGAGCAGCGTTATGTATGGAGATGAGGGGGCGTAGCATCGGCATACAGCTGGCTCGATAAGGTCTAGGTAGGAGACCCATAGGGATATCCGGGACCCCGGTACGGGGTGCGGCAACTCGATTTTTACGCGGTAGAAGGATCCTCTGCTGAGCCTAATGCTCCTAGTCTCGTAACCTCTCTCGATCCTAGCAGTTTCTAGAGCTCTCCCCTCGACGTATAGTATAGGCGTTGTAGGGCTCTGGATAAGGAAGGAGTAGCTACAGCTCTCGGGAGGGTTGAAGAAGGCCTCAACCTCAAGGTACTCAGCGCCTTCGGGTACACTAACTTGCTGATCCTCGACAACACTCCTTAGGCTATAGGGGCCCGAGCGCACCCTAACTACGAATCCGTTTCTCCTACCGCACGATAGCTTCAGCAGCTGCACTCTACCCATCTGGAGTCAGCACCCCATCTCTAGTAGCTCCGCCCTCTGGCTCCGTTAAGCTGCTAGGCTTGTGCTAGAGTAGAGGTGGTACCTTTATCGGGTCGAGGCTCTCCCCAATGTCCTTAGCCATCAGGTACGCGTCCTCCCCATCTAGATAGTAGGACTCTAGCTTCCTAACTATCTTGAACCCTAGCTTTTCGTAGAGCTTGATAGCAGCAACATTGCTAACGCGAACCTCTAGGTAAACCTCCTCAACGCCGTACTCGTCCCTTAGCGCAGTCATGCTAGCGAGCATCATCATCGTTGCTAGCCCGAGGCGGCGAAACCCCTCCCTCACTGCGACGCTAACTACGTGCCCAAGCCTTCTAGTTACGTGCTTTAGGTACCCAACACCTTGCTCAACGCGGCACATAACGTAGCCGACCACAACATCGTTGACCTCAGCGACATAGAACGCCTTGCCCCACCTATACATGTGCTCGAGCCAGAAGCTTATGGGGTAGTGCTCGGGTAGGCACTCGATGTTTATAGCTATTATCTCGTCTAGGTCGCTCTCCCTAGCGGGCCTTATCCTAATCCTCCTGCTCTCCATGACTACCTCCGCCGCTCTAAGCCCTACCTGGGCTACAAATAGCTGAGTAGCGAGTATCGTTAAGGAGGTTGGGAATGCGTATGCATCCCGCTAATGAGATCCGTGGAGCTGTGAGCAGCGAGCTCGATGGGAGGTCAGTGCTGCTGGGGGTTACGGGGAGCTCCGCAGCCTATAAGGCGATCGACCTAGCTAGGCAGCTTCTTCGCCGCGGTGCGAGGGTAATTACCTTGCTTAGTGAGAAGGCTGCGGAGTTCGTATCGCCGACACTGTTCCACTGGGCTACGGGCGAGAAGCCGATTACTAGCCTCAGCGGGGAGGTTGAGCACATCACGCTAGCTAGGCTCTGCGCTGGAATGATCGTAGCTCCCGCTACCCTCAAGACCATGGCTGGGATAGCTAGCGGCTACGCATCCAACGCGGTTGTGGCGACAGCAGTTGTTGTGAATAGCATGGGTAAGCCTGTCGTCATAGCCCCAGCTATGCACGCCCAGCTATGGAGGTCTCCCCAGTGCAGGAAGGCACTGGAGCTTCTAAAGGAGGAGGGGTACGTGGTGCTGCCCCCGGTTGAGAGAGATGGGAGGCTAGTGCTCCCCGATCCTAGGGATCTAGCGAGGGTATCTACAGCTATTCTCCTAAGGGGTAGGGATCTAGAGGGGTTCCGGATACTGGCTACAGCTGGCGCAGCGCGCGAGTTCATAGATAGCGTAAGGTTCATCTCTAACCCGAGCACAGGAAGAATGGGCGTCGAGATAGCTGTAGAGGCGTACGCACGTGGAGCAACCACGCTTCTCGTGGCTGGCCATCTGGAGGTTAGCGTGCCTCCATGGATTCCCGTGGTGAGGGTTACCAGCACGCAGGAGATGCTAGAGTCCGTTCTAAGGGCCGTGAAGAGCGTGAGGCCCCACGCTCTGGTAATGGCTGCTGCTCCATGCGACTACAAGCCCTCTAAGAGATTCGCTGGAAAGATAGATAGTAGGTCCGCTGAGAGAATCGAGCTGAAGCTCGTTAGGAACCCGAAGATAGTGAAGGAGGTTAGAAAGGTCTACGATGGAGTGCTAGTGATGTTTGCAGCGGAGCCCGTTAGCAGAGCTGAGGAGTGTGAGGAGCGTGCTAGAGCTAAGCTGGAGGAGGCTAACGCGGACGCCATCATCGCTAACCCGGTTCTCAGCGAGAGCGCTGGCTTCGCTAAGTCCACCAACGAGGTTCTGGTCATAACCAGGGATGGCAGAAAGATGGTGTGGGGGCCCGAGCCCAAGGAGGTTATAGCTAGGAGAATACTCGATCTCGTCAAAGATATGGTGCGCAGAGCTTGAGGATCTTCGTACCCTACCACATATCTGGAGTGTGGCTACCAGTACACAGCTCATCGCCTCTGGACTCCGGCAGCCTAGGCATAGGGATAGTGCTATCCTCGGGGGTTATGCTAGCTAACGATGTGCATGTGCACGCAGAGCCGCTTCGCCTAGACCCAACTACGGAGCTCGTTGCTCGTGAGTACGGCGCTAGCGACGAGAGACTGTCGTCGATGCGGATAATCGAGCCTCGCCCCCTTGGGTACGGGTATGGAGCTAGCGCTGCTAGAGCTCTAGCTCTAGCGATAGCTCTGGAGATCATGTATGGGAGAGGCTCTCTGTGTAGAGCTGGCGAGGTAGCGCATGTTGCGGAAGTGGTCTGTGGTTCAGGGCTAGGCGATGTTATTGCAGAGCTTGATGGTGTAGGGCTAGTGCTAAGGAAGAGGCATGGCCCTCCCTGTAGAGGGGTTGTGGACTCCTACGTACCGCCTAGAAGGTATGCAGTTGTAACGCTCCCGCTCGGTAGAATGACTACGCGGGAAATGCACGAGATCTTCGGCGAGAGGATAAGGAGCTTAGCCCCTAGGTACATAGACTCGTTCCTCGAGAGCCCGTCGATAGAGAGGTTCCTTGAGGTATCACACGGGTTCAGCAAGGAGGTGGGGTTCTTAACGAGGGATCTTGAGCAGAGGGTTCGCGAGATCTTGAGTAGCTACATTGCTAGAGGATGCGTGCTCGGGTTCTTCGTGAAGAAGAGGCTTCTCGTAGTAGTGGCGGAGCCTGGATCAGAGAACGATGTTGCTGAAGCTCTCTCGGGTTTATCGAAGGGATCTAATCCAGCTATAGACTTTCTAGGGACGAGTAGAGCGGTGGTGAGCGTTTGAGCAGCGTGTTCCTAGGGAGCGGCAAGCTGGTTAAGGACTATACGCTCATAATAAAGTACTTCGAGAAGCTGCGCGAGCTAGGAATAGACCCGGACTCCAGCTACCCTCGAGGCGAGGATCTCGAGGAGGTTAAGAAGCTCGTTGAGCAAGGGGCTGTGAAAAGCCTAGAAGAGGCGCTGAACGTACTCAAGGAGAGGTTCAAGCAGCGCATAGCTAAGGAGGCTGCTGTCGAGGCGGTGAGAGAGGTTCTAGGTGCAGAGATAGGTGCGGATGCAGCGGTAGAGCACGTAGCGAGGCTGCTAGCCTTATGGACTCTAGAAATGGGCGAGAACATGGGTATTATAAAGATAGTTGGGGCAGAGAGATACCTTAGGTAGGCTAGCTAGATCCCAGAGCTTCACGTATTAGCTCCGCGAGTATAGCGATGCCCTTCTCTATCTGCTCCACCGTTGGGTACGAGAAGTTTAGCCTCATGGTATCCTTGCCGCTGTAGTCATGGAAGAACGACTTTCCTGGCACGTATGCTACACCCTTCTCTATAGCTCTCTGTAGAAGCTCTGAGGTATCGACGTTAGCGTTGAGCTTTACCCATAGGAACATGCCTCCCGCGGGCCTCGTGAACCACACGCTCTTCGGGAACTTCTCCTCCATCACCCTAATCATAGCGTCCCTCTTGGCCTTGTAGTGCTCCCTTATCCTAGGCAGGTTCCTCTCGATGACCCCTCTCCTAAGGGCTTCAGCGGTTATGTACTGGGTTAGCGATGGGGTATGCAGGTCTATGCTCTGCTTGGCTCTCTCGAACACGTCTATGAGCTCTCGGGGACCTACAATGTGCCCTAGCCTCATACCGGGGCTCAGCATCTTGCTGAAGGACCCTACGTAGATGACTCTACCGCTCTTGTCTAGAAGCGTTAGCGGCGTCGTATCGATATTGGGATCGAATACGAGGAGACCATACACATCGTCCTCTACTATCAGGAAGTCGTACTCCTCAGCGAGCTCGACGAGCCTCTTCTTTCTATCGGGGCTCATCGTCACTCCAGCGGGGTTCTGGGCAATGGGTATCGTGTATAGGAGCTTTATCTTCGCTCCCTCCTCCCTCAGCTTCTTCAGCTTCTCCTCGAGAACCTCGACCTTCATCCCGTTATCGTCTACGGGAACACCCACGAACCTAGGCCTCCTTACCCTAAATGCGTTTAGGGCTGCTAGATACGTTGGCTCCTCGACTATAACCACGTCTCCGGGGTCAATGAGAGTCCTAGAGATTATGTCTATAGCTTGCTGGCTACCAACGGTAACAACTATGTCCTCTGGGTCAGCTCTGATCCCCCTATTCCTATATAGGAAATCAGCTAGCTCCTTCCTATAGAGGGTGACTCCCTTGGTTGGAGCGTACTGCAGCGCCTTGGACCCCATCTCCTTTATGACTTCCTTAGCTATCTCGCTAAGCTCATCCACGGGGAAGAGCTTTGGGTCCGGGAGGCCCCCGGCAAAGCTTATGACGTTGCGCTGCTCTACAAGCTTGAGCAGCTCCCTTATCTCGGAGGCTTTCATGAACTGGGTATCTGCAGATAGAAACCTGTTGTACCTCAAGAGAGCGCCCACCACCTACCCGTTTAGTAGGGATATAAGCCTTTGTGGTAGCGGTAAGGTTCTCTTTGGAGGTGGTTAATGCTTGTATAAACGCTTAGAATCGATTTTCTGCGGATACATCAGGGTCTCCGACGCTCTTCCATACATGGAGCGAGGAGAGCTGCTGATAAGGCCAAGCCTAGCAGTGCTGACCGAGGTTGATAGAGCTGTAGCTGAGTGCATTGCCGTGTGCATCGATAGGCTTGCGCTAGGATCCTCAGCAATTGGAAAGGTTATCGATACGGGCGTAGGCGTCGACCCCACTCTAGAGGGCAAGAGAGTTTGCGTAAGGCCCTGGTGCGGTCTAGCACCGGTTGAGAGAGATGGATTTGCTCAGGAGGTTGCTAGGGTTCCAGAGGAGTGCGTTGAGGCTGTGCCTAGGGAGGTTAGCGACGTTGATGCAGCTATATCGATGTTTCTAGCGGTTAGCGAGGAGCAGCTCGAGGAGATAACAGCTCGAGAGGTGCTCGTGATAGGTAGGGATCCAATAATTCTACCGTTCGCGATGCGCGCTAAGAAGCTAGCGTCTCGAGTTTTCTCGGTGCCTAGCGAGACCCCGGTAGCTAGGCACCTAGGCATAGAGGCTACATCGATAACAGGTAGGAGGAGCTTCGATGTCGTTGTCGTAGCGAGCCTAGATCCAGCTGTTGTCAACGCATCGCTATCCATGTGTAGGGATGGCTGTGTGGCCTTAGTACATCCAATAGCCCTCCACCTAGGTATAGCTAGGCCAAGAGCTAGCTGTAGGATAGAGGCTATTGAGCTCGAGAACCTTGCTCGCGGGCTCAGGATGCTTAGAGAGGCTAGGCCTATAGCGCTAAAGCTATTCAAGTTCTTTAGAGGGCTCAACACGCGCGCGCTCTACGCCTCGCCAGCGCTCCTCCACCTCTCGTCGAAGGATGATAGGTACTCGAAACGCGATCGTAAGTAGCTAGCTGGGATTCCCAGGTCTACCATAACCTCCCAGACCCTTTGACCCCTAGACTCGTAACGGAGGAGCTTCCTAGCCTCGGAAGCCCTAAAGCCCTCTAGACCCCAATCTACGACATGTCTAGAGGTACTCTCGTCTCCTAGAGCTATGAATGCTTGCACAACACCCCACCTCCAATCCATAACGTCGCAGCTAGCGCTGACACCCCTAAGGGCTTTCCTAAGATCCTTGCTCACAACGTATGGGTAGCTGTGGCTGAGGAACTGCGTGGGGGTCCAGGGCTTCGGTATCAGCGGGTTGATGGATATGCGGATCGCTCGGCGCGTAGGCTCGCTAAGGGTGTCTAAGAACCTCTTTACTCCCTTAGCTAGCTCCGCGGGACTCTCTCCCGGAAGCCCCGCTATGAGGTATAGCTTGACGTTCATTCCCAAGCCCCTAGCCTTCTCAATGACCTTAGCTAGATCACTAGGATCGTAGCACTTCCCAACCCTGCACGCTACCTCTGGATTAAGGGACTCGGGAGCGATGGTGAGGGTCTTCTGGCCTAGGTCTCTAACGAGCTCAACTACGTTCTCATCAACGTAGTCAGGTCTAAGGGAGGGAACGCTAGCCTCCACAGTCATGTTCCTAAGCTCCTCGAGCAACCTGCGAGCGTAAGGAACGTCGAGCAGGCTGAGGCTGTAGATAACCACGCGCTTAAAGGGATAGACGTCGAGCCACCTCTCGATAGCATCCATCACGCTACTCTCGCTGTAGAACCTGAACGGCCTAGTAACGTGCCCCTCTAGGCAGAAGGCGCACATCCTAGGGCATCCCCGCGAGACCTCGAGCCTTAGCCCGCAGCCATAGATAGGCTCCTCCTCTAGCGGATGCGCTTGCATCAAGGCGTACCTAGGGACAGCGGATAGCATAGCCACGTTCTTCCGCACCCTCTCGCTGCAGAACCCGTACACGAGAACAGCGCCGAGCTTGCATAGGCCCTCAGCACCTTCGTCTCTAGCGATGTAAGGCAGCTCCTCTAGTATGCCCTCGGCATCCCCTATAACCACAGCATCTAGAACACCTAGCAATGGAGCTGGATTAGATGACGCTGCCACTCCTCCTCCAACAACTACGGGCCGCCTCTCGCTTTTCAGCGGGATCCTTATCCCCCCGTGAGCAAGGCACCTAGCAGCGTAGGGATAGTCTAGCTCGTATGGAAGCGACACAAGTAGAAGGTCTAGATCCCTAGGCATAGGCGCATCTGGCTCTAGAGCCTCTAGCGTATCGCTAGCGTAGTCATAGACGTAGCGGTATGGAACCACGCCCTCGAGCTCGTTGAGCAACGAGTATGCCATGTGCATGAACAGCGATGAAGCGGCGGCTCTGTAGGGAACGGGCAGCAGTATACCTACCTTAACGTCGCTCGGCCTACCCCTCTTCCTCTGAAGAGGCAGAGCCTCTCTCCTAGGCCTCCGAACGAAGCGCTCGATAATCCAACCCAGCGCAGAGTAGCTTGGCCTAGCCCCTTAGGCTTTTCCCTCGCTTGCAACCCTAGCTGCTCTCCGGCGCCTCTCGAAGTCCCGTGCGAGAAGCTCTAGTATGGCATCTATGTACTCAGCGAGTATGGCGCTGTGGTACTTCCTTACGTGATCCTCGGCTACGGGGGTAAGCATCTCCTCGCCGCAGACGAGGCACCTAGAGACCCCGTTTCCAAGGTGCTTAATTATGGGCTTTACCTTGAGCACGTAGGGGGTAACGTACCTAACTATAGCCCTAGCCCTAATCATGGATCCAGTCTTCTCAGTAATCCTCTGGACGTAGCCCCTAACCTGGTGCTTAGAGAGGCCGTACTTGGCCGCGAGCGTGCTCGGGCTCTTCCCCTCGACGAAGTACTCGTAGAGAGCCTTCACCACGTCGCTCTTTCCCGCGAGAGCCTTAGCCAGGAGGTACTCGAGCACGCTCTCGATCGCGGTCCTCACGGAGAGACCCCGCAGAAACTGCTAGGCTTCATGAAGGTTTATAAGTAACCAGACTAAATACCCCCGCCAAAAAGGCTTTAATCGCGGCTTTAAAAGGCTCCTTATAAAGTCGCCGCTGGTACTACCAAGCTTGTGCAGCCCATAGAGTCGAAAGGAGCTACATAGCAACCCAAATGGCTAGGTACGAAACCCCATTACGAAACCCTAAATTAAGCCCATCGCGAAGTATATTCGGTAACGCTTTCCTCGGGTGACCGCCTTGGCCTCTGAATACCGAGGAGGTAGGGGCAACGTCATAGAGATAGACCTAGGGCTAACCAAAGTAGTGTCAGTAAAAGTAGACATGGCGACGCTCAAAGAGATAGACGAGCTCTACAAGAGCTTCGAGTACCGAAGCAGATCAGAGTTTATTAGAGAAGCGCTCATCATGTACATGAAGCTCCTCAAGAGATTCGGGAGAGAAGGAGTAAAGAAGCTAGTTAACGGGGGTGCAGAACCAAAGACGAAGTAGAGCTCAAAACCCCCAGCACCAAAGAGAGTATGTGAGAACGAAGGTGCGGGGGTGCCCGAGCCAGGTCAAAGGGGTCGGGCTCAGGACCCGATGGCGTAGGCCTGCGTGGGTTCAAATCCCACCCCCCGCACCAAAAGAAGAACTCACCACTAACCATTTTGATTACCTTGACTACGTTACCGGGGCTAGATTCGTAAAGATGCGAGCGTTGGGCTAAGACCTTGACTTGACGCTAGCTAGGTTGCACTACCTCTATTCTAGTTAGCGGTTCTCGCACTACCGCAAAGCGCTCTAGCGGGTTTGGGTCTCTGAGGGATCGATGCTGCTGTTTTGGCTTGCTGAGGGTTTAGGGTATATGAGTTAGCTAGGTGTCTCTGCTGTGGGTAAGGATGTTTGGCAACGCCTAGGTATGTACCGATACCGGTTGCGAGACCCGTTGCGGTTCCGAAGGCTGGTGGCGAGATTGCTATGCATGGCTCTGGAGGAAACGCGTCTCTAGCTCACGGTCATGCTCTTCATACCTACTCGTTTGGTTTGCCTATGCATGTGGTTATGCTCGTGTTCACGATCGGTCTAGGTGTTGCGCTAGCTGTGCTACTCGTTATTCTCCTCAAGCCTCCTAGGGCTGTGTCTAGCGCTACCTACCTTCCGCTCTCATCATCGGCTGCAAGCGGGGAGCACCGCAGTAGTGCCTACAGCTATAGAGCTCTAGCGGCTACTCTTCGCGAGCTCCTTCTCAAGCTGAGAAGAAGGTTCGAGTGCCCTCGCTGCACGCCCCTAGAGGTTGCAGCTGCCTCTAGATGCAGCGGACTTGATCTGTTTGTAGAGGTTTATCACGAGGTTGTGTATGGAGGTAGAGATGTGGGTGATAGGGCTCGGGATGCTGAGGAGGTGGTTGATAGGTGCGTAGGTGGCTAGTAGTAATAGCGATAGCCATAGTTCTGCTTAGCGCTCTAGGCGTGTCCGAGGAAGCGACTAGGTTTCCGCAGCTCAGCGCGCCCTCGCCTAGGAATCCGGGGCCTGGAGGCTTAACAAAGTTCGTCTCTATCCTCGAGAGCAAGGGGTACCTAGTCATAGAGCCCTCAACGCTTAAGCGGGCGCTCGAGGACCTATCTAGCTATCATCCAAGCGCTTCAGCTATGATCGTGACCGGGTTTAGCTCTAGCGACTACAGGTATGTTGAAGAGCTCAAGAGGTGGGTGGCTAAGGGTGGGCTCCTAGTAGTTATGGATGAGTTTAGCGATGCTAAGCCCGTGCTGAAGACGTTTGGCGTCGATATGGCTGCCACCGTCGTGGGGGTTGCCAGCGCTAGCTGCGTGGGTAACGCTACGATAACGCTAGACGTCTACTCGTTTCTTAGGGGAGGTAGGGAGCTATGCACGATATCTAGTTCCCCCGTAGCTGTGGAGGTACGCGTAGGTAACGGTAGCGTAATCGCGATAGGCGACTCGAGCCTAGCAATAAACTACTTGTCTAGCTACCCAAGGATCTTTCACAGGAACACGGCCTTCCTGCTGAAAATGCTTTCCCACCGACACGTTGTAGCAGTGTACTTCCCGACCTCGCTGGAGAGCTTCACCCTAGGAACAGCGAGGGCTGCAGACATAGCCTGGAGCTTACTCCGCTTCAGCTCTAAGCTGCTGACCTCAACGCCTCTAGCAACAGCTCTAACAGTGTTCTTCGTGGTAAGCGTATCAGCTCTACTAGCATGCTCTCGAATAACCGGTAGAAGGAGGAGGAGCTCGTTAGAGCGAGAGATATACGAAGCTAAAAGGGAGCTAAATACCGTGCTCGAAGCTCTTCGCAGTGAGGGAAGAGAGGTTGGCGGAGAGAGCTAGGAAAGCCGTAGCTAGCCTTGTGGAGAGCGTGTCGAAGATCGTCGTTGGACAGAGGAAGGCGATCGAGATGCTGATAGCTACGCTTCTAGCCGAGGGACACGCGCTCCTAGAAGGAGTTCCCGGAGTTGGTAAGACGCTCATAGCTAAGACCGTAGCCACCCTCCTCGGCCTAGACTTTAGAAGAGTTCAGATGACTCCCGACACTCTGCCTAGCGACATAATAGGGTGCATGATATTCAATCCTAAGACCAACGAGTTCGTGCTGCGGAAGGGGCCTGTATTCACGAACATCCTCTTCGTAGACGAAATAAATCGTGCACCACCGAAGACCCAGGCGGCTCTTCTTGAGGCTATGCAGGAGAGGCAGGTTACTATCGAGGGTAATACTCTTGCTCTTCCAAGGCCGTTCATGGTTATAGCTACCCAGAACCCCATAGAGATGGAGGGAA
>JAADCV010000058.1 GCA_013154235.1 Thermoproteota archaeon
CCCTCTTTTCACATAGGCTACAGCACCTCGATGGTGCACAGCATGATTCACATACTTCGCGAGCTAGGATTTGACTACAGCGAAGGTAGGGAGCTAGCTATAGAGGCCGTTAAGGAACTTGCGCAGCTCAAAGGACTCGACGTAAACTCTCTACACGTCCCCCAATTCGCACTCCTCTCACTTAGTGCAGGTCTAACGAACTTGATGGTTAAGGAGTTCAACGCTTCGGAAGTACCCTGGATTTACAGAGCCCGACCTCTATACATAGGGAACGTCAACGGTACCCAGGTAGCTATTATATGGGCAGCTCCCGGCGCTCCTCTAGCAGCCATGGTTATGGAGCACCTCATAGCGTGCGGAGCCAAGTACGTCATAGGCTTAGGGCTTCTAGCATCCATACAGCCAGAAATCGATGTAGGCACCATAGTCATTCCCTCTAGAGCGATAAGAGGCGAAGGAACTTCCTATTACTACCTACCTCCAGAAGCTGAGGCCCAAGCCGACGAAACTATCTTGAATGCATTAAGAGAAGCTTGCAGAAAGCACAGCACTAACTGCATCGAAGGAACTATATACACCACAGACGCAATCCATAGAGAGACACCGAAACTAATCAACGCATTGAGAAACAGAGGAGTTATAGGCATAGACATGGAGACCTCAGCCATACTCGCAGTAGGGAAATTCCGCAACATTAAAACAGCATGCATACTAGTAACATCAACATCCCCAAAAAGAAAATCTCTCGGATTCTACAGCGAAACGCTAAATGAGTCTCTACACAAAGCAATAAGGATAACAAAAACCGCCGTTACCATCATTGCGAAACATAAGTAACACATTCAACCGCTAAGATGCTTCAACACCCGCTGAAAAGGATCCTTCAGCTCCGCAATCTCCATTCACTATTAACGCTACAATGCACAATTTAACAACAGGTTTACTCGATTTCGAGTTAAGTAGCTTTAATGATCTGACAAAGGAGTTAGGACTAGAATTCAATAACGGACTTATTTACTTGGTGGGGCCGCGGGGATTTGAACCCCGGACCACGGGGGCTACAGACATATGCCGAAGCCTATCTAGTAAGCACATAGCCTATATGCCAAGTAAGCATAAATGATATTCAATCAGTATAGTCAAAACAGACATTAGCTAAAATACGATATGCCATGATGCAGCAATCCATAGTATATATTATTAATGCTGAGTATGTGATTAGTCATTTGGTTGTATTGCTTCTTTATCATTACATTTATTATGCAGGTTTTCCATTCTAGGGTATCTCTATCTAATTTTGTATATGCCTATTCTTCTATAATAGATCTTGCATTCATTACTTTGAAAGTAGAATTTTACTTAGTTCTCGGCCTGCATATCTCATATGCTTCCATGATATTGCGAATTCTCTCTTCTGTCATAGGCTTCTCATAGATTTCTATGCACTCCTTGATACTTAGTATTTGAGGGCAGATAGCAAAATGGTCTTTCTCATACTTTATAAGAACTCTATGACAGTAAGTCTCCAACTCTATGCTTTCATCAGATAAACGTTCCATAATTATATAGTCAGATTCATTTAAGTAGAGAAGTGCAGCCTTTATCGCTATGTCTAATCTATCTACAGCACATGCTAGACACGGAGGTGCTAACCGGGGTCTAGGAACAAGTCTTAGATAACTGACGTAGAATTCACGGGGAGTCAATACCCTAATCCAATGCCTCATAAGTTGCCAGAACTTGAAGTCTCTCTTATTCCAAGTAATGATGATAACTTGTTTAAAGCTTCTTTTAAGGTATAGAGCTGCTGCAACGTATAGCGAGTCCTCTTCGTCGTTAACGTACCTTATGGATTCTTCAATAAACTGAAATAGTGCTCTTGATTCCACTTCGCGAAGACGTTCTAATATGCTTTCTAGGGCCATGGAAATCTCATTTTCCGGCCTTCTGGCTTTTTGAGCAATAACTGGTATATGCTCAAGCACTTCTCTACGTAGTATTTTAGGGTAGTATGAAGGGTAGATGATAGGTGTTAGTGTAACAATATAGCGGTTTAGACCGCTCTCCTTTATTAGAGAAGCTATTACAACATTTGCGTCAAATACTACTGCTAGCTTTTTCCTCCCTTCAGCTTCTCCCAAGCCTTCCTGGTCACCTCTTTACCGAGTTCAAGAGCATCCCTCATACTGAGCTTAGAGTCCATAGCGACGATCTCGAGAATTAGAAGCTTCTTAGCAGCTTCAGCAAGTTCTTTAGGATCTACACCCCTAGCCTTAGCTAGCTCGACCACCTCTCTAGGTAACGGTACCTTGACAACCGTAATCCCAGAATCTTTCACACTACCCACCCTTGTATCAACCATGCTATACATAATTTTGTGCCACGACTTTTATGTCTATTAAGACTACATATTAGCTTCTACATAAAGACTGTGTGCCTAGCTAGTTTCTTAACTTAAAAACGCAACCATTGCTCACGGACAACGTGATCCGAATTACATTACTTGAAGAGTTTAGATAGAGATGTAGATAAGGAGGAATCTTACTATATAGCGTTCAAGAGTCTATAATTATCGACAATTATTCGATATGCCAAGTAGTATTCATGTCTGATATGCCGGTCTGAAAATGGTGATACGCCTAATGGCTGGAGTCAATTAGAATGATATTGGAGTTCATATAGGGGTTATTTGGTGGGGCCGCGGGGATTTGAACCCCGGACCACGGGGGCCCAAGCCCCGCATTCTACCAAGCTAAACTACGGCCCCTCGCGTCATAGAGTTGTTGGAAATGGGTTTTTATGCTTTATTTCATGTTGCTTCTACTGCAATTGCTGGCTGCTGTATTGCTACTGCGTTAATTGTGTGTATGCTTATTAGTGAAGCGTATAGCTCCTCTATTACGTTCTTCGCTAGGCTTGGATTGCTTAGGCTGTTCCTCAGCTTTGTTAAGATGGTGTGAGCTTCTTCTTCGCTCATCTGCGTTACGGGCTTAGTTACCTTGGATAGTATTGAGGCGAGCTCTATGTGAGCTCTAACGCTATTGGCTATGAATATTAGTGAGCTTACTGCTTCTGGTATACAATCCGTATAGTCGTACCCCTCCTCAACTAAACTATATATGCATGAGGCGAGGGTTTCCATTGCTTCGAAGAGATCTGAGGATCTTTCCATCTCTGTCAGCCCTCGCTATAAATAGCTTGGTTCTAAGGTCATACGAGTTAAGTATTGTAGCTCAAGAATGTGTTGATTGGTGCCGCCGGCGGGACTTGAACCCGCGACCACCGGATCTCTCCGGGTTGGGCCGTATGAGTCCGGCGCTCTACCGGGCTGAGCTACGGCGGCACCGAGCTAGGGATCTTGTGGAGGGTTAATAAGGCTGTTTCGAATTGGTTCTCGCTGGGATGATTGGAGACTCCAATGGTGATCGGTGATCGCACTCCACCCCTAGATGACCGCTACGAACCTACCTTCTGACGACCTCTAGAGCTCTCTTCAGCTCTTCCTCAACGATGTATTCGAGGTCCTTGTAATGAACCCGTATGAGGTGTAGGTAGAAGCCCCTCTTCGTAAATGGTCCCTTATCGCATAGTCTGCACCAGAAGGTTCCACCTCCATCTCTAGCTATGCTCATAGAGATTCTGTCGAAGGATTTCTCTAGGTAGGGGGCGGCAACGGATCCCACAAGATCTTCAAGCCTGTACTTCTGGATCATTGAAGCTGATTTCCTAGCTAGGTACTCGACTAGCTTGCGGAGCATGTAGTCGTATCTCATGGCTAGCTGCCCGCATCACTTAGCTTCGCTAGCTGACTGGGTTTTAAGATGTGGGAGCTCTCCGAAAGAGTGGCAGTATAGCTGCTAGGGCTCTACGCCTCTATACCCAAGCTCAGCCACATCCTCAGAGCATATCTTCTCTAGAACTGCGGTAGTTCGGTGCGGGATCCAGAGCCTTAGCTGGATCTCGCTACACGCATTGCGATAGCAGAGGAATAGAGCTGAGGCGTGCTGCACATCGATTCCCAGTACCCTGCTCAGCTCGCTGAGGCTCTTCGCTAGCTGCACATCGCATAGCTCAACACCATCGCTTTCCATGGCTATGCATCGCTCTCTCGGGATCTCGCTAGGGCTGCGCTTGACACTCTCTGGATACACATCTATTGATAGTAGAGTGCGCGCGCCTAGGTCGAGAACAATACATCTTAGATGCTCGTCTACGTATACCTCTATGTATCTCAGGGGATCTCCATGCTCTATGGTGTATATAGATGTTTTCGCAAGCGGTGTACACACCATAAAACCTCGGACCCTAGGGACTAGAGGAATAGCTTTAGCTCGGTACCGCAGTATGGACAGCGGTAGTGTAGCTTACGTGCGTGCGCCTCGCAGAACCACGCCTCGTACTGCTCGTAGCACTTGGGGCAGTAATACACGGTGTTCTCGCCTATGTACAGCTTCCTAGCACATATCCTGCACTTAACCTCGTACCACCCCTTGTGCCCCGAAGCGTTCGTACCCCTAGGCTTAAGCATTCCACCACCGCAGCGAGATCGATGAATGAGACTAATAAGCTTACGCTGGATACCTACTAGGGTCTCAGCATTGATGAAGTTCGTCAAGCTACTTTGCTTTGCTGACGTGCATAGCCCGAGGTACCTCTCGCTATTCGTAGCATCTATGGCTAGAGCCGACACGTCTCAAGTGTCAGCCGTGTTGATGGCTGGAGACATCGTTGAGCGAGGCCGCGTTGAGGCCATGAGGCACATCATGACGGTGCTGAGAAAGCACGTTAGAGATGCGCCTCTATACGCCGTGTTTGGAAATGAGGAGTACTTCGATAAGGAGCGCGAGTTTGTCGAGGCTTATCCCGAGATAACGTGGCTTAACGACAGTGTCGCTGAGCTACGTGTCGAGGGAGCAACCATATGCATTGTTGGAAGCCGCGGAGTGCTTGCGAGACCTACCCACTGGCAATCTAGGCACATACCAAACATACACAGCTTGTACCGTAGCCGCATCCGCAGAATACGCGAGCTTCTGCAGAAGTGCCGCTCATCCTGCTCCAAAGTTATTCTGCTAACGCACTACGCATCGTCGCTAGCTACAATCAGAGGCGAGCCGCCCTCGATCCACAGCTACCTAGGCTATCCAATAGTCGAGGGATTACCTCCTGGAGCTAGACCAGACATAGCTATTCATGGACACGCGCACAACTCGAAGGTTCTTAGGGCTGTCGTGAACGGTGTTGAGGTTCACAATGTAGCGCTTCCAGCTAGAAAGAGCGTTACTCTCATCAACGTTTCTTTGGAGCCTGGGCCTCAGAGAAGAAGCTAAAGGAGCTAGAGACCGCGCGCAGCTGCTAACGTAGCCACGTATAGAGATGGGGGCACTAGGTAGTTATAGCGGCTGCCTCTCTTTCTCAGAGCTGCATCCAGCTTAAGGAGCTCTAGGATGTTGCGCTTCTCAAACAGTTCCTCAACTCCCTTAACCCCTTCGAGCTCTAGCATGTGTATAAACGGGTATGCAAGAGCCTCGGCAGCAGGTCTTCCTCCCTCAACGTATCTCATGCACGTAGCTAGCATCCCATGCACATCGAGGTGCTTAAGATACCTGTACCTAGTAGAGGCCTTGCCTAGCATCTCAAGCACGTCATCCACGCTCATACCCTCAACAACAACTCTTCGGGGGCTCAGGTCCGCCCTCTCTAAATCATAGGCGTATTCTCCGCCAAGCGAGTGCAGCACCTCGACAAGCTCCCTACTATCATCAGGGGGTGCTAGAGCTAGAGCCCTACTGACAATAGATATCCCCTCTCCTCTCTGCTCAGCCCAGCCGAGCAGCACTGAAATAGGTATCGCTAGTGCGACCTCGACTATGAGCCTATGCCCTATCTCCTTCGAGGCCTCCTCTACACACGCTGCCATGGCTTTCCCGAGCCCTAGATCCCCTAGCGTTACGGATCCACGAGCAAGCTTCTCTAGAGCGCTAAGCAGGCTCTCGACCGTGCGAAGCGCCGCGAAGCCCGTAATCATGCAGTACTCAAAGTCGCTATCCAGAGAGAGCCTATGGGGAGCCCCGGGCTTCGGGTAGCTACCGCAGGCATAGGTGATGGCCTTCAAGAATAGCCTCGTGTCCAACTAGATCGCCCCCGTCCTTTAATGATACTACCCAAGCTTTCTAAGCTAATCTAGCGGGTGTGGGATGGGCAAGCTAGAGACCATTCTGCCATGGGTCTCGTTATCAGCATCGCTAACTGTACTCGCATACACCATAAACCCCCCGAGTCTTCCGCTGATTACAGCAGCCATCATCTGCTCAACAGTTCTCGTGGCTCTCCGCGTCTCGAGTAGCATACCCATAGCCGTAGCCGTGACGAGCAGCTTCGCCGTAGATATAGGCGGCTTCATAGCCCCGCTTCTCGCCCTCAGCGCCCTTGCTGCCACGTCTCCTAGCTACTCGGATCTGCTGATATCAACAGCTATCTACTCGTTTATAGCCGCAACAATAGCCAAGCCTACTGGCAGAAGCGTATCTATAAACATCCTAGCGTACTCCATTCCAACAACACTAGCGCTCCTCACGCTCCTAGGTGCTAGCGCAGCACCATGCATACCGCTAGCCTCCTTTCTAGGCGTCTTTCTCTACGCAGACGTAGCCTACTACCTAACCGTTTACCGCAGAAGCGGTAGATCATTTATTGCGGGAGGCGCTGGATGCCTAGACGCGCTAGTGATTAGCCCAGCAATATCTTGCTGTACCGCGCTCGCATTCATCTCGATTACTGCGCTCTTTTGACCTCTCGACACGATATCTATCTGCACACCTCCATACTCTCGGGTCGCACCGTGAAGATAGCGATAATCCACACCAGACCAACTCCTCCGTGGAGCGCTAGGCAGCTGATTCTAGCGTTGGAGAGCCTCGGGGCAACCGCCTCATACATCAGGCCCGACCAGATACTCTCGGAGTTCGGGGGTCTCGAGAAGAGCTCGAGAGTGTACCACGGCTCAAGCCCCCTCGATGTAAGCGCAGTGATTCTAAGAGACATAGGGTTCGCGATTACCCTAGAGCAGTTCCTAAGGAGATTCTCCGCGATAAAGCATCTCGAGATCCTAGGAACCCCCGTCGTAAACCCTGTCGAGAGCCTTGTTCTAGCACGGAATAAGCATCTGAGCCTACTACTGCTATCCTCTAGAGGTATACCCGTTCCTAGAACCGCTGTGACCGAGGATCCCTACACTGCTTATAGGATAGCGCAGAGCTGGGGCACGATCGTCATCAAGCCGATTGTTGGAAGCATGGGTTTCGGAGCGCTCAAGCTAGACGATCCGGACGTCGCATTCGTCGTCGCTAGAACGCTCGCGCAGCTAGGGCAACCAATATATGTTCAGGAGTACGTAGAGAAGCCGAATAGGGACATAAGGGCCTTCGTAGTCGGAGATAGAGTTGTAGCTGCTTACTACCGCGTAGGCGATAGATCGTGGAAGACTAACATCGCCCAGGGAGCTAAGGCTGTCGCCATAGATAGGTGCCCGAGCGAGGTTGAGGAGCTCGCGGTAAGGTGCTGCAAGATCCTAGGTCTTCACTACGGGGGCGTGGACATTGCTGAGACAGAGAATGGGTACGTGGTTCTCGAAGTCAACGCTTCTCCCGGCTGGCGCGGCCTCGTTGCTGCAACGGGTATCAACCCCGCTACCCATATAGCTAGATACGTGATCGAGCTAGCTAGGAGATGATGAGTTGCAAACCGACCGAGGATCAACGTGAGGAAAGGCTCTCGCCCTGATCCTCAGCACCTAGCTCTAATACCAACCCCGCTGCTCTTAGCAACATCCCTAACGAGCTCAGCAACTCTAATCACTCCAGAAGCCTCTGGGCTCGTCACAACGATCTCTATCTCCATCTGTCTACCCACAAGCTGGTGATGGAGTGCGGCTCGAGCTATGCGCATTTCGGCAGGCGCTGGTATAGATAAGGATACTAGCGAGCTTCCGCACTGACATACGGCATTAGCATACGCAAAGTCTACGCACGTGCACTCCTGACTTAGCGCACGCTTAAGCTCCTCCACGAAGCTCGCTACCGCACGAGGATCTTCGGAGAAAACGGAGATAGATAGACGATACATCATCTATCTCTAGCCCACCTCGTTGAACTGCACACCCATAGCCTCTAGATCTCGAAGCATTCTCTGGACAACATCCTTAGACGGCACCTCAACTATGATCTCCACAACAGCATGCCACGGGTCTAGCCCGGGGCTGTGCCTAAGATGCTTTACCTCGAGAACGTTGCCCCTGCTCCTCGCGATCACTGATAGAACGCGGCTAAGAGACCCTGGCACATCTGGTACCACGCCCCGAAGTATCGTGACCCTACCGCTCTCACACATTCCCTCAATGAGAACCCTGTGGAGGACCGTGATATCGATGTTTCCTCCGGTGACCAGCGCGACAACGTTTCCCTTAGCATCTATCTTACCGCTTAGAAGCGCAGCGACGGACGCAGCCCCCGCTCCCTCAGCTAGCAGCTTGCATCGCTCGAGGAGTATGTATATAGCGTGCGCGATCTCTCTCTCGCTAACGGTCACTATATCGTCTATAAGCTTAGAGACTATCTCGAACGTTAGATCCCCTGGTCTCTTCGTAACGAGCCCGTCGGCGAGCGAAGGCTTAGGCTCTATGGTTACGGGCTTGCCCTCCTTAATGGATGTTAGCATCTTCGGCGCCGCCTCCGGCTCTACGCCGATAACCTTCGTCTTCGGGGAAACCTTCTTGATCACCGATAGTATTCCCGAGGCAAGACCCCCGCCACCTATAGGCACTATTACCGCGTCTATCTCCTTCAACTGCTCTAGAACCTCCCACGCTATAGTGGCCTGGCCAGCCATGATATCAACATCGTTGAAGGGATGAACCATTACAAGCCCCTCCTTTTCAGCAATTTCACGAGCCTTGCGCTCAGCATCGTCGTACACTGCTCCATACAGAACCACCTCAGCTCCGTACCCCCTCGTAGCCTCCACCTTGGCTATGCTAGCTGTCTCCGGCATAACTATCACTGCACGCATTCCGAACACGCTAGCACCATACGCAACTCCCTGCGCATGGTTACCGGCAGAGGCTGCTACAACACCTTTAACGCCCTGCTGATGAAGCTTGTAGACCTTGTACAGCGCTCCACGAACCTTGAACGCCCCAGTCTTCTGCAGATTCTCAAGCTTGAGGTAGACATTGGCACCAACCATCTTCGATATCGTATTGCTTCTCTCCAAAGGCGTCCGGTGAGCATACTTCGACACTATCTCTAGAGCCTCCTTAGACCTCGAGAATACCTCATTAGCTATCTCAGGGAACAACGCGAGCCCCTAGGTACACCCTAAAACATTTGGTATTAAGCACAAAACGTGTCTATTCTCTATGTCTCCTCTATGAACACTATGTTCTCTGGCTTGAACCCGAACTCCTCCACAAGTATCTTCTTTATGCGGTGCCTATGATCCCCCTGTATCTCTATCCTACCGTTTTTAACTGTTCCACCAGCCGCAAGCTTCGACTTTAGGGTGGACGCTAGCTTCTTCAAGTCGAAGTACTTCTCATCGATCCCCTCTATGATTGTCACTATCTTTCCTATCTTTCTCCTCTCAACCCTTATCTTTATGATCTGCGACTCTGCCTCTAGCTGTTCGCATAGCTCCGGGGGTAGACCTAGACATAGATCAGATTTCATTCCCTTTGGAACCCGTACGGGAGTAGTGGATTAAATGGGTTAAAAAGGCTTGCATACCATTAGCTAGGCGGGGAGGCACTTGAGCGAGTCTAGGGTTAGGTACGTATGCCTAAAGTGTCGAAGGGAGTTCGACAAACAGCAGCTAGATGTTATGATGGCTGTCAGATGCCCATACTGCGGCTTTAGAGCTATAGCAAAGACGCGCGGAGACATTGTAAAGATTGTTAAGGCTGTGTAGAAAGAGCTTGGCTACTGCCTCTCCCTTCTCTGCTCCTCCAAACCTATCGTGTTCAGAAGCTCGATAAGCTCCTTGTACCTATTTCTAACGGTAACCTCAGTTACGCCAGCAGCTGCAGCAACCTCCTTCTGCGTGCGTCGCTCGTCGTTTAGCAGAGCAGCTATGTAGACCGCTGCTGCCGCTATGCCCGCTGGATCCTTCCCAGCTGTTATACCGGCTTCTCTAGCCTTGTTGATTATCTCTATAGCGGTCTTCACGGTCGCTCCGCTGAGGTTCAGCATGGATGCTATCCTCTGAGCGTAGTCAGCTGGATCAACTATAGGTATCTTCAGCCCAAGCTCCCTAACGAGCAGCCTATAGCATCTAGCAACCTCCTTTCTCCCGCTCTTCGTGTACTTAGCTATCTCGTCGAGGGTTCTAGGAATCCTGTGTATCCTACAAGCGGCGTATAGCGCTGCAGCCACAACGCTCTCAATAGCTCTTCCTCGCACAAGCTCCTTTTCCACAGCCTTCTTGTATATCATTGCAGCCTCCTCCTTAACATAATCGGGTAGGCCTAGCTGCTGCGCAATCCTATCAAGCTCGTTCATAGCCTGCGCGAGGTTCCTATCTATGCTACTCTGCATCCTAGTTCTCGTATGCCACTTCCTCATCCGGATTAGCTCCAGCCTCTTCTTAAGATCGAGCTTCTTGCCCGTAGCATCCTTATCGTACCAGTCTATAACGGTCGACAGCCCTCCATTGTGAAGAGTTGCTGTGATAGGGGCACCCGCTCTGCTTCGCTTCTCCTTCTCCTCCGCAGTAAACGCCCTCCACTCAGGTCCTCTATCAATAACTCTCTCTGCGATCACCTCTCCCGTATCTAGGCATATCCACTCTCCCCTAACCTCGTCGAGAACTATGTTACCGCTAGGGCACTTGGATAAGATGTCCTCAGGTGACGGCTCTGATGGTCTGATGACCACGGAATCACCCCTACTTAAATCTTTCGGCACAACACTTAAAAGCTTTGAAGGTCTTAGGCGCAGCCACGCCTTTTACCCCCTATACGCGCAGAGATGAAAGGGATGTAGCCGGGTCGTCTAGCGGCCAAGGATGCGGGGCTTTGGCCCCCGTGACCGGGGTTCGAATCCCCGCCCGGCTACCAACCGCGCACCTTCATCTCCCCCATCTGCTCATAGATCTTTGCAGCTATCTCGACAACTAGCCTAGCGCCTAGCGCTGCCGTAGAGCCACCTCTATCATACGGTGGAGACACCTCGACTATGTCTGCAGCAACCACCTCGACGTTTATGGATTGGAGCAACTCCACAAAGTGTATAGGGTGTATTCCCACAGGCTCCGGAGTTTGAACTCCGGGCGCAAATGCTGGGTCGAAACCGTCGACATCTATAGATAGGTAGAGCTTCCTGCAGCACTCCAATCCTCGGGAGGCCCTAGCTATGGCATCGCTAGGGTCTCTAAGAACATCAATGCTCTTCACGACTACATGCGGAACATCAATTCTTCTAGCCTCTTTCAGCTCCTCGGAGCTGAAGGCCCTAACGCCAAACCAAACAATTGCTGGGGGCTGCGCGCGCTCGAGAAGCCTGCGCATGCATGTCGCGTGGCTGTACCTACCGACGAGCTCGTTCCTCAAGTCTAGATGCGCATCGATCACTAGAATGCATGGCTCCTCTCCAACACCCTTGCTTACCCCGCTGTACAGTGCTTGAGTTACGGTGTGGTCTCCGCCTATAGCAATGATTCTCTTGCCCTCGCGCGCGATCTCCATAGCCATTTCCTCCACTATCTCTAGACTCCTCTCAACGTCTCCTGGAACCGGAACTAGGTCACCGAGATCGTCTATACCGGCTTCCTCAACGACGCAGTTGCCGCATACGCTACACAGCTCTATTGATTGCGAGACCTCGCGGATAGCGCTAGGCGCGAATCGCGATCCGCTTCTATAGCTAGAAGTGAAGTCTATCGGTATCCCCACTACTACAACGCTCCTATCCCTGTAGTCGAAGCCTCCAAAGCCCTCGGAGGGAGCCCGTAGGTAGGCTCTCCACAAGACCCCGACACCTACTTCCATCAGCCTATACCTAGGAATATATTCTGCCTCCCAGATCGAGGGAGGTAGGGATCCTCGCAATGACGAGCTTGGGGGAGAAGGTGCTTGACTTAGCTACTAGGCGAGGCTTCTTATGGCAGTCATTCGAGATTTACGGAGGCGTAGCAGGCTTCTACGACCTCGGTCCCTTAGGCTCGCTGCTGAAGAGGAACATTGTTGAGCTTTGGAGAAAGCTCTTCGTGAAAAAGCATCAGGAGATGGTTGTGGAGATAGAGACCCCCGTAATAACCCCCGCTGTAGTGTTTAGGGCTAGCGGCCACGAAGAGCACTTCACGGACTACGCTGTTCAGTGCACGAAGTGCGGCCGGCTCTATAGGGCTGATCACCTTGTTCAGGAGGCTCTAGGTATCGAGGCTGAGGGGCTCACAGCTGAGGAGCTTAGCAAGCTGATTAGGGATCACGGCATTAGGTGCCCAGCGTGCGGGGGAGAGCTAGGCGAGGTCAAGAAATTCCTTCTGCTCTTCACGACTCACATAGGTCCCTACAGCCCGGAGAATCTTGCGTACCTCCGTCCAGAGGCTGCGCAGGGAATGTTCGTGAACTTCAAGCGCGTGTACGAGCTAATGAGGCGCAAGCTTCCTCTAGGCATAGCCCAGGTTGGGAGGGTTGCTAGGAACGAGATCTCGCCTAGGCAAGGCCCTGTGAGGCTGCGGGAGTTCACGATAATGGAGATCGAGTTCTTCTACGATCCAGAGAATCCTAGGGCTGACGACTATCTGCAGTCGCTAGGTAGCTACAGGATTCGGATCTTGACTGCTGAGCAGCGCGGTAGGGGTGAGGAGAAGCCTATAGAGGTTACTCCTCTCGAGGCTTACCGCGAAGGTATCGTGGTATCTCCGTGGCTATCCTACTGGATGGCTATCGCCTCGATGTTTCTAGAGTTGCTGGGCGTGCCCCAGAGCAGGATGTATTTCGAGGAGAAGATGCCCTCCGAGCTAGCTCACTACTCTAAGCAGACGTTTGACCAGATAGTGCTCACGGATCGCTTTGGAAAGCTCGAGGTCTCGGGGCACGCCTATAGGCACAGCTATGATTTGGAGAGGCACGCTAAGTTCAGCGGGGCTGATCTATATGCGATAAGGCAGCTCGCCGAGCCGAAGGAGGTTAAGAAGCTGGTGGTCAGAGTTGATAAAAAGCGTGTTCTCGAGCTCTTTAAGGATCGGGCTAGGGATGTGTTTCGAGCGCTAGCTAGCGTAAGTAGCGAGGAGCTAGCTAACCTAGTTAGATCCAGTACCACGCCGACTATCAGCGTGGGGGGTGTCGAGATACCTCGCGATGTGGTTAAGGTTGAGGAGGCTGTTGAGCGTATACACGTAGAGAAGTTCATCCCGCACGTCGTCGAGCCCTCCTTTGGGGCTGAGCGCCTCCTATACATTGCTCTCGAGTACGCCTACAGCGAGGATAGCGATGGCAGGGTCGTGCTGAGGCTCCCACCTTACCTAGCCCCGATTAAGGCAGCTGTGCTCCCCTTGCTAAGCCGCGAGCCCATGCTGTCGATAGCCCGTGAGGTACTGAAGAGTCTCTTCGAAGCAGGAATTGAGTCGTACCTAGACGCTTCGGGATCCATAGGTAGGAGGTACGCTAGAGCTGACGAGATAGGCGTACCATTCGCCATAACCATCGACCACGAGACTCTCGAAAGCCGCACAGTTACTATAAGGGATAGGGATAGCAGGAGGCAGGTACGCGTACCGGTAGACGATGTTGTTAGGGTTCTGAAGCTCTGCGTCTACGAGGGTAGAAACCTCTTCGAGCTAGGGTACCCCCCGCTTAATAGCTAGGTTAATAATCTAGTTAAGCCCCAAGCCCTAGAGGCGAAGGGGGCGAGTCGATGAGCGGGGAGAGAGCTACTCCCGAAGCTGAGGGTGAGGAGAGGGAGCAGCGAAAGCTTGATGTGAAGAAGCTGGTAGCTGTCATACCTCCTCCCTCCGCGCTAATGGGTAGGAGACAGGGTCAGGCTAGGGAGAAGAGGATAAGGCTTAGGTACTGCCCCGACGTATCTCCAGAGCAGGCAAAGATATCGTCGAGGCTAGCGAAGGAGCTCGGCATAACGGAGTTCGTAGAGATGACTGTCGCCGGTAGGAAGAGGTTCAGGTTCAAGGTTGTAATAGATGATACGGTTCCGTACGACTACATATTCGTTAACCCGGATCTCATGCGTCAGTACGGCATAGCCGATAACAGCATGTGTACGATTAGGAGAGGGTAGCGATGAGCTCGAGCTACGAGGCTCTCATACGCGACCTCGAGAAGCTCGTTCATAGACACATCAGGTTGGTTGATGCTACTAGAAGAGCTGCTGTAAAAGCTAGGAGGACAGGAGACACGGTAGTTCTCGACGAGAGAGCGCGAAAGCTGATAGAGCTCCGAGCCTCCCTCGAGAGGCTTCTAAGCGCCCTAGATAGCCTAGGCTCATCCAGTGGACTGGCTACCCTAGATGCTGACTCTAGGGAGAGGCTAGAGCTCCTGCTGTTCTTCCTATCAGAGGTAGGGCTAAGCGAGGAGAGAGCCCTATGGAGATACGTAGCGAAGCACAGGGAATCCCTGAGGGGCTCGGTAGCTGCTGAAGCTGCTGAGGCCATGGCTAAGCGCAGCGCGGAGCTTCGCACAGTCTCCCTCGCCTTACTAGAAAAAGTTAAATCTCTAGAGCGCACTGCTTAAAGCGAGAAAGAGCTTCAAGGGAGCGCCCTTGAGCGAAGGAATCATAAAGCCTGAGGCGGAGATGAGGAGCGTAGCTATAGCTGAGGCAACAGTTGTCGAGGGGATACGCAACTCCCTATCAAGGATCGCAGACATGGTTAGAGAGGTTCACGAGGCCCTCCGAGATCTCGGGCAAGGAATGCTGGAGTCCGTGAGGGTGCGCAGCGATAGGATATGGGAGTCGAGGAAGCGTGCTTCCGACGAGCTTCGTAACTACGTTACTCACTTCATACGCGTTAGGCTAGGGCTCGAGAACCGCGACCTGTACCACGCGATCTTCGCTGAGCTCCGCTCCCTAACTCGAAGCCTTTCTGACGTATCGTGCATACTCAAGGAGATGGCGCTCGCTAGGGATAGCCCTAGCAACGTGTCTACAGCTCTAGACGCTTCTAGAAGCATAGTGGAGAACATCCAGAGCATCGTCGATGCGACGATGACCTTGCTCGACAATCCGAGAGCTAGCGTAGACCTCCTAGAGAAATCCTATAGATCCCTTGAGGATCTGGAGTCTAGCTATAGAGAGAGCATATGCGCTAAGGCTAGCCAGCTCTCTCGAGAGCTCCTGAGAACGCTGCTCAGCATCGCTCGGAGCCTATCGCTCATATCCGAGAACCTCAGGTTCATAGCTATGCAAAGGATGTAGAGCTCCATGCCTGCGCGAGCCATCGTCATAGGCTCGAAGGCTATCATCTACGATAGGGAGGAGGGCAACAAGCTATTCAAGAAGTTCTTCGGTAAGCCCTTCGCGTCCTCTAAACCAAAGCCGGATCGCGACTACGATCCTCCCTTCGTTCTCTCGCTCTACGAGGCACTGTACCTGTGCCAGAAGGGGGAGCTCGTGCCTGTTATCGAAGGGCGCGAGTCTAGCTGTAGCGATCTTGAGGATTACGCCAAGCGCGTTGTTCCGAGATTCGAGGAGAGGTACGCTGTGTACCGAGATCTACGCGACCGCGGCTACATAGTGAGGTCGGGGATGAAGTTCGGTACGGATTTCGCTGTCTACGAAATAGGGCCTGGCTACGAGCACGCCCCCTACGTCGTTAGGGTTGTTAGGCGTGGTGACGTGCTCGACTCTGTCGAGATCGTGTTGATGGGTAGGCTGAGCCACAGCGTTAGGAAGCGCAGCGTGCTTGCCGTAGTCGATGTCGAGCGCAGCGTTGTGAACTATCTGGTTTTTAAGTGGGTTCGCATGTGAACCTATCGAGGAGGAGGATCTAGGGCGGTGGACCGTTTGAGTAGGCCAGGAGCTGGTAGAGGTTCTGGCGATCACGGTAGAGGAGGTAGGAGGTACCCCTATAGAGGAGGTGATAGGTACAGGCATAGTCACCGACCTCACAGAGCCCCTAGAGAGCCTAGGGCTACGCATAGAAGGGCTGAGCCAGCTCCGGAGGGAGATAGGTGCAGCCCTGTATGCCCACTGTTTGTCTGCAGCAAGCGCGCCCTCATTGTAAAGCTTGAGAACGGTAGGCCTATCGCCTACTGCTCGTGGGCTGGAGACCGGTGTATAGGTGCTACGTGCCAGTACGCTTCATGCAAGCTTCACTCGCAGCTACCTGACGGAAGGTGTGCGCAGGCGCTTAGGAGGCATCAGCACCACGCTCCATCGTTTGAGGAGGATCTAGAGAGCTCATCTAGAGCGTCAACGTCCGTGCGCAGCTTAATCAGCCGAAGAGGGCTTGACAAGGATCTGGAGTCTGAGCTGTTCTAGGGTCTCCCCATCTTCGATAAAGACTGTTTTCTATGCCTAGAGCATCGAGGGCCTTACCGACTATGAAGTCCACAACCTCACTTATGCTCTGAGGCCTTGCGTAGAACCCTACTACCGCTGGAACGATCCTAACCCCCATCTTCGCTAGGCTCAGCAGGGCTCGTAGCTCCGCTACGCCAAGCGGGCACTCCCTAACGATAGCTACGACAGGTCTCCTAAGCCTTAGGCAGTTAGCTAGGGCTCGGAGAGCGAGGCTATCCTGCACGCCTAGAGCTAGCTTAGCGGCGCTCGAGATGCTTAGCGGCGCTGCTATACATGCATCTACAGCAAAGCTCGAGCTAGCTAGCGGAGAGCTCCAGTCGCTATCTAGATACACGCTCGCAGCAATTCTACGAAGTGTTTCGAGTAGCCACTCTCCCGAGATGCACTCGTGGTTAGCTACCTCAAGCGCGTTCCTAGTCACCACAGCGTGGACCTCCATACCTTTCTCGCTAAGAACCTGCGCTAGCCGAAGCCCTATCACTACACCGCTAGCGCCGGAGATCACTAGAGCTAGCCGCTGAAGCTCAGACCTGCGCGGGCCTATCACAGATCAACCCTTTCGAGCATCATCATAGCTGTAGCTAGCATTGGTGTGGCGCCGGGGGGAGGATTCGAACCTCCGACCACGGGGTTAACAGCCCCGCGCTCTACCAGCTGAGCTACCCCGGCGCCCCACCGTAAGCAATCGGTTGCGGGTGTGGGGCTATAAGCCTTGTTCTCCGTAGCCCCTAGCCCCGCTTATTGCAAGCAGTAGATAGAGTGAGGCTGTGAGGGGATCCGTATTGACCCTGATGCTGGATACCGCTGCGCTCCCGCACCTCCTCCGGTAGCTGAGTAGGAACTGCGCTACAACGTGGTCTTCGCACGATGTGTACACCAGCGTGACGCTGGGCTGGCAAGGGATTGAGAGAGCATCGTGGATGTATATAGCGCTAGCGCCTCGGAACCTCAGCTCGTCGCAGAGGGGTTCCGTAGCTGCAGTGCACAGCACCAGGCTAGAGCTAGCTAGCTTAGCTAGGTGCGAGAACCTCTCCTCGACATCGCTGACGAGCTCTGGCCCTATCTCTAGCTCCCTACCAACCCTAGCTACCCTAGCAACGCTAGATCTAGAGGCTGCGCGCAGCACCCCTACGAGCGCTGCTAGGGTATAGAGATCGCTATCTAGCTCTAGCGCGCTGAAGCCCCTCAAGGCCTTCCTGATCTGGCTAGGGAGCCTGGTGGTTATAGCTAGAGCCCGCATCTGCAGAAGTCTTGCTGCTGTAGCTAGCTGGTGAAGCTGCTGGGGAGCTCTCAAAAACGCTAGGATTGCACTTACGCGCTCCGACACGTAGGGGAGCTCCATTGTTGGGTAGCTGTACGCGTCTACGAGCTCTAGAGCCCTTCCGGGGTCAGCGAGCTTTAGGGCAGCTCTAGCTACCCTAGCTAGCCCCCGCGTGTAGATGTCGTAGACTATCGATACTGAGCTGCTGCCTTGCACGATGCTCTCTATCGCTTGCTCCACAACCCTCGAGAGCTCCTCGAGCCTCCCGAGGTCTATAGGCATAGGCTAGCTCTCCTCACCCCCGTACTCCTCCTCTCGAAGCAGCTCCAGGAAGAGCTCGCGGTAGTACTCCTCCTTCTCCTGCTCGATCTCCTCTCTGGACCTGTGCCTAGCCTTACCCTCGCTAACTAGCGACGTTGTGTGCACGTGGGCTCCAGCGGATACCTCCGCACCTATTCTATACTCCTTAACGTCGCTACCGCTTATCTCGTAGCCACACTTCGTGCACCTCAGAACGGTTGCTCCACCCTTCTTCACGGGCATCATCAACCCTCCGCACTTGGGGCAGAACCTCATTGTCCGCACCCCTTACATGTCCACAGTGGTTGGTACTCGTCTCTACGGAGCTAAAAAACCTAGTGAGTAGATGCGCTCAGCGTCTGGTGTCCTCATCACTACTCAGTGGTAATACCTTTCATCAGCGCACCAGGGGGTACCTCATGTAGTGCTCCACGCACCTACGCACGAGCTCGACCTCGTCTCTGGATAGGGTTGGCGTGCAGAGCCTGCTGCCATCGTCTAGCTCTACGCATAGCCTCCACCCGGTCTTGTCTGCTCGCTCGATCCAGTCCCTCCTAACCCTCCCTATCATCGCGAGGCCCTCGATGTCTCGAACCCCTGCCTGCTCCAAGGCGCTACATCCTATCCAGTGGCTCTATTCCTAGCAACTTAAGGGCGTTGCTAATAACCCTCTCAACCCACTTAACCAGCAGCATCTTGGCGTACCTAAGGCCCTCGTCGGGCTCCCTAAGCACGGGATCCTCGTCGTACCACGAGTTGAACTCGTCTGCTAGCCTAAGTATGTAGGTAGCTACCTGGGACGGGTCTAGCGACTCCACAGCTGATGCGAAGACCTCGGGGAACTGCGCTACTAGCTTAACTAGCCTCCACCTCCTATCGCTCTCAGTAAGCTTGCTGAGGTCAGCTCTAGCTAGAAGCTCGCTGTACCCTGTTGGAATGCCTCGCTCCTCAGCCTTTCTCTCTATCCCTCTAGCTCTCGCGTAGGTGTATAGGAGGTAGGGGGCGCTGTTCCGCTCGAAGCTCAGCACGTTCTCCCACTCGAACCTTATGGGCCTAGAGGGCGTTACCGAGAGCAGGGCGAACTTGACTGCAGCAACCCCTATCCTCTCAGCCTTACCGGGATCCGCTGATCCTCTAGCCTCTAGCTCTCTAAGAGCCCTCTTCGAGGCCTCGTCGAGTATCTCGTCTAGCGTAACTATCCTCCCGCGCCTAGAGCTCATCTTCGTTCCGCTGAGCTGAACCATTTCGTAGCTGTAGTGTATGAGGTTCTCAGCCTCTCTACGGTACCCAAGGATGTAGAGGGCTAGCCTGAGCTGCGCTTGCGGAAGCACTTGCTCGGAGCCGATAACGTTTATCACCTTGTCTGCCCTGAACTCGCGGAACTTCTTCAGCGTGTACGCAATGTCTCTAACAGTGTAGAGCGTTGTTGCGTCGCTCCTCATTAGAACGAGCGGCGGTATCTCTAGCCCGGGAGGGATCCTCAGCCTCTCCCTAACGCTCCTATCCTTTAGGATCGGCGAGAAGTCGATCGCTGGAACCCCTTTGTGCATCGTTGCGTATGGGCTTCTCCTAAGCATCTCTAGAACCTTCCTAACCTCGCTGCTCCACACGAGGTCGCTCTCCCAATCCCACACATCTATAGGGGCTCCAAACCTCTCGAGGGTCGCCCTAATCCCCCTTAGGCACAGCTCTACAGCTCTCCTCACGACGCTCTTAGCCCACTCCTCCCCAGCCTCGTAAGCTCTCATCAGCTGCGAGACCCTCTCGGATAGCGACCCCTTCCTAGCCTCGTCGCTCAGCTTCTCAAAGAGGTCCGGGGCAACGTCCTTAAGCCTAGCTAGGTCAGCTAGCCTAGAGTCTAGCTCCTTGAGAAGCTCGCTCCTCCTAGCATCGTCTGCTAGAGCTAGCTCCCTCCTAATGCCCTCGACCTCGATGAAGAGGTTCGTCATCGCGTAGACTATACCGACCCAGTGATCCTCCTTGAATCCAGGCGGAGGCTCGTACTCTCCGAGTATGCTCATGCCCAGAGCCATTATAGCTACCTGCCTACCAACATCGTTTATGTAGTACCTAGTCTGGACCTCTGCACCAGCTGCCCTAAGCAACCTAGCTAGGGACTGGCCCAGAGCAGCATTCCTAGCAGCACCAACGTGCAGCGGGTGAATGGGGTTCGCAGAGACGTACTCAACAACTATCCTAGTACCCCCCAGAAGCTCTAGGTAGCCATAGCTAGGAGACTCGCACGCCCTAGCAACAAGCTCAGCGAACCTAGCCCTATCCAACCTCATATTAACGTAGATCCCAACCCTCCTGCACTCAGCAACAAACGCACAGCCCCTAACAGCGCCCTCCACGGAATCCCAGAGCTCCCTAGGGATAGAAGCCCTAGGAAGAACAATGCTGAGATCACCAAACTCCTCTCGAGGAACATCAAATCCCCTAGCAACAACATCAGCATCGATACCCAGCCTCTCCCCAACGCACCTAGCTATAGACACCAAAACCTCCCTAAACGGCCTCATAACCACTACCCATCCACCAGCAGACGCAGAGAACCTAGGTAAAAACAGGTTTGCGCCCTAACCCTAAAACATCTCCACACCGAATTGAACAAGAGGATCCTCAAAGTCCGCAGGCAGAGGCTTGCCAGCAGCCGTAATCTCATCATACCTCTTCTCTAGGAACTGCACAAACACCGGACAGTTATCGAACTTACCCTCATAAGGACACTTCTCGCCGAGCTTCAGGAAGCACAGCTTCTTCTTTCTATCAAAGTAAGGACATATCTTGTGATGAAGCTTAGCACTCCTAATCATCTTCTGAACCCAGCGCTTCTTAGGATCCTTCTGCTTCTCCTCCCTACTAAGCGCCTTACCAAGAACATCCTCCTGAACACCGCTCTCCATACCTTCAACACCCCGTAGACATCTCGCAAAAACCGAGGATTAAAGCCTAAACCCCCGATGAGCGCCGCGTAGGGCCCACGGAATCCACCCGGGCCCACCCCGCAAGGGGGCCACCCGCCCTAAAGCGGGTGGCCCGCCCCTGGGTGAGGCCTACAGCCTCGGGCGATTGGGAGCGGCGGGCTCAACCCCTCGGGGTTAACCCCCTCGGGGCGTACACCCCCGCCCCATCAACCCCGTCTTCTACGGGAGCCCTCGTCCCGAGCGGAAACCCGCTCGGGAACGGCCGCCTCTTTTCGGGGAGGGGTTCCCGCTTAGATGCTTTCAGCGGTTACCCCCTACGGCGTGGCTGCGCGGCATACGCCCTGCCGGACGACCGCTACACTAGAGGCCGCGGCAACCCGTTCCTCTCGTACTGAGGTCACCTTCCCCTCAGGCGGCCTACACCCCCCGTGGGTAGAGTCCGACCTGTCTCACGACGGTCTAAACCCAGCTCACGTTCCCCTTTAATGGGCGGGCAGCCCCACCCTTGGGGGCTGCTGCAC
>JAADCV010000041.1 GCA_013154235.1 Thermoproteota archaeon
AACTGGAACGAGGGCAGAGTAGCAGAGTTCTACGCAAGAAGAGACCTATCGCAGGACATACTCGACATCATCGGGCACTAACACAGCTTTTCTACTCAACAAACTTCTTTAAACTGGGGGCGGCGGGAACCCTTAAGGCACCTCGCTTCGGCTTGAGGCTACGGGTGTACCCGCCGCCTCCTACACGTAAGCTAACCCCCGCTGGCTCTAGGGTGCTAGTGGATGACGAAGCTTGTTAGGGATAGGATCCCTCGGTTGTGCAAGGCTAGGTTTGTTAGAGTTGATCGCGAGACCATGTGTAGCTTGCTTAGGTACAAGCTTTTGGAGGAGGTTGCAGAGTTCGTGCGGAGTCCATCGGTAGAGGAGCTAGCTGATATAGTTGAGGTCGTGGATGCGCTGTCTCGCTGTCTAGGGGCTTCGTTAGCGGACGTGCTTGTCGCTAAGGAGGTTAAGCGGGTTGAGAGAGGTGGGTTTGAGGAGGGATACGTGCTTGTGGAGTAAGTGGTGTGCTTCGGGGTGGAGCCGCCCCGCGTCACTTACCCGCTCTCCGCGGGTATCTGCGGAGCGGGGGTCCCAGGATTCTTAGCTCTGCTGCTGCGCTGCGGGTTCTTTTCTCTTTTCTAGCTCTTTCTCCTCTCTTCCCCACACGATGTACATCGCTGTGTATGATGCTGCGTAGAGCACGGCTGCTACCTTGAACGGTAGCGCGAGGTCTATGCTCATTAGCTCTCCCCCTATGGTTCTACCGGCTATCCCTACGCTAGCTAGAGCTATCCTCATTAGGGATAGTCCTCTGCCTCGGTACTCGCGGGGTATGTACCTCATTGTGAATGAGGTGAGTAGGGGAGCTCCGACGTTGGCGAGGATCGTTCTAACCACGAATATTGTTGCTGCTATAGGGAAGGTGGGGGCCATGGTCATGAGGATCATGAGAGGGACGTTCGTAGCTGATATAGCTACGTACGCCTTTATCGAGCCCCCAAGCTTCCTCCTGACGCGGGGCATTAGGGAGGAGAGGAGCGCTATGGCTATGAGCTCAGCGCCCCTAAGCGTTCCTAGAGCGTTGCTCTGGACGTTGTACCTCAGCACGAAGTAGTAGGAGGCGTTGCGTATCGCTATGAAGGCTCCTAGGGCTAGCGCGCTCCTAACAGCTATGAGCTTCCCTACGGCTCTAGCTGTAGCCCTATCTATAGCTATCGTTAGCTTGACCGCGCACCCCCTGCTCTCCCTTATCTGAGGTATGTAGAGGAGGGGTAGGGTTGCTAGCGAGGCTAGGCCGCAGATAACGAGCGTTGCGCGGTAGCTGTAGAGGAGGGTTACGTGAAGTAGCTGCGGGGCTAGGTAGGGTATCCAGCCAGCGAACGACCCTACACCCTCGCCAGCGAGGGAGAACATGTATATCTGTGAGTACACCTTCTCGTACTCCTCCTCGCTGAACGCGCGGCTAACAGCAACCCTTAGAACCATCTCGCTGAACTGCGAGAGTCCTAGAACCACGGTTCCGATGTATATGAAGAGCTTGGTTCCTAGGGAGAGGAGCACGAGGCCGCTCGTGAAAAGGGCGAAGGATAGCGCTATAACGTTGAAGGCTCTGTACCTATCGGCTAGCATCCCACCTATGAGCGTAGCGACGGTACCGCACCCAGCTCGTATAGCTCCGAGGATCCCGTACTCGAGGGGGGTTATCCCCATCAGCTTGAAGTAGGGTGAGTAAACGACCCATGGTAGGCTAGTAACTATGTTGTCAACGAAGTAGTATACCGCGAGCCTCCTAGGTATGGCTAACCGCATGGCTCGCTATACCGTAGATGGTAGACACAGATAGGGCTTCACCCTCATCACCTTGCCACGGTGATGAAGGGGAAAACATATAAAGTCCAGCCATTGCGGCAGCCCCGACAGCAGAAGAGCGCGGTAAGCGTTCTAGCAAAGCGGAGGACCAGAGCCTTGCCGATCTACCCCCGCCCAAAGTACCTCTCAGCCCTAGCCCTAGGAATAGTGATAGGCGTAGCCATATCACTAGCAACCATGTACATTATTACGCCTAGCCTAGGGCGCACAGCAACCTATACTGCTACGCAGGTTAGCGAGAGCTGCAGCGTAAGGATTGTGAATGGCACGATAGTTCTGCTACCCCTTCCCCAGATAAGGAAGAGCTCGATGCCCATAGAGCTAGCGCTAGCCTACCGCCGAAGCATAAGGAGCTACCTAAACAAGGCTATAACCATAGAGCAGCTATCGCAGCTGCTATGGGCGGCAGACGGGGTGAACGATCCATCAAAAGGGTTTAGAACAGCGCCTAGCGCTGGAGCAACGTATCCCCTCGTTATATACGTGGTTGTGGGCAGTAGATCCGTTGAGCTCTGCGGAGGCAAGTACCTGCGCCCTGGATCCTACGTATACAATCCCTATACCCACAGCCTCAAGCTGGTTCGCTCTGGAGACCTTCGAGCTGAGCTAGCTAAAGCAGCGCTAGGGCAGAGGTGGGTTCGCGAGGCACCGATAGACATAGTTATCTTTGCGGACTTCCAGCGAACCGTTAGGTACTACGGCTCTAGGGGATATAGGTACGTATACATGGAGGCAGGCCACGTAGGGCAGAACATCTATCTAGAGGCTACAGCCCTAGGGCTCGGAACCGTAGCTGTGGGAGCCTTTAGGGACGACGAGGTTAGGAGCGTTGTAGGAGCTAAACCGAGCCAGAGCCCCATATACATATTCCCGGTAGGCGTTCCGAAGACCCCGTACAGAGTTAGCCAGCACGCTATCCAGAGCTTTATAGAGGAGCAGAGGGCTTCCCAAGGGCTTCAGAAGTAGCGTATAGATAGGCTAACCGCCTCTACGGCATCGCTGGACGAGTTCTCGCTCTCTCCCTCAGCAGTATCGCTACCCTCGTTCTCGTCGATTTTGCTTCTCAGCACCTCGAGTATGAACTCCGTGGACTCTCCGTAGACCTCCCTCGCTACCTCAACCACATCCTTAAGCGTGATGGAGTCGAGGGGCTTGCCCTTCAAGTTAGCTACCAGCGCTGCGAACCCAGGCATTATCTCGTTGAGTATCTTTACGATCTTGTTCACCCCAACCCTAGGTTTACCTTCGCATCTAGGCATATAGCCACACTGTAGCTTGACCTACGCATGGTGATGAGGGGAAACACTTATAAGCCTCTCAGCACCTCCCTCGCTTCCTAAGCAGGGCGTAGAAGAACCCCGAGACCCCGTGCCTATGGGGCCAAGCCCTCATAGCCCCCTCTAGAAGCGGTGAAGGATCGTAGGGTCCGCGTAGAGGCACTAACTCGTAGCACGGATGTCTATGCAGGAACCACCTAATGTTGCCCTCGTTCTCCGGAACAGTAACGCTGCACGTCGTGTAGAGCAGATAGCCACCGGGTTTAAGAACAGCGTTAGCAGCTTCGAGAAGCTCCCTCTGGAGCCTAACGAGCTCGAGGATCTTGTCGGGCGATAAGCGCCACCTAGCATCAGGGTGCTTAGCTAGAACACCGGTGCTGCTGCACGGCGGGTCTAGAAGCACCTTATCAAACCTCTCCTCGCCCAGTATGCACGGAGCTAGCCTTGCGTCAGCCATGATGGGATGTATAGAGGTGTAGGTAGAGGTTCTCTTAGCTAGCTCGAGAAGCCTAGCCATTCTATCGGGGTAGAGATCCATCGCTACCACAGTAGCTCTATTCCTAGCGAGCTCAGCCAAATGAGTGGTCTTGCCTCCGGGAGCTGCGCACATATCGAGCACGAGCTCCCTAGGTCTAGGATCTAGGAGGAGCCCAGCGAGAGCTGAGGGCTCATCCTGAGGAACAACCTCTCCACGTAGCAGAGGACCGAACCTCCTGTAGTCCACAACTCCCCGGTACCTAACAACGTTGGGCACGCGCTCGCTTGCCCAAGCCTCTACGCCAAGCTTCCTAAGCTCCTCGAGAACCCTGCTCACGCAGCTCTTCAAGGTGTTTACTCTAAACCCTAGCGGAGGAGCCTCGTTTATGGTTCTCAGAAACGCCTCGATTTCGTCGAAGCTCCTTAGAAGCGGCTTGATGAGCTCTATGAGGTACAGCGGGGCTAGGTACCGAAGCTCTAGCTCCTCCTCTCGTGTCTTAGGCTCGAGTGCTACAGAGTCCACGAGCTCTAGAGCTCTATAGAGACCGCTAGGATCCTCACCCCACCTTGCTGAGAGCTCGCGTAAGCACCTAGCTATAGCTTCTAGAACGCTATCCCTAGAGGATCGAGCTACTCTTCGCAGGTACGCATATACCCTTACTAGGTACGCGCCGCGCTCAGTATTAACGTGGTTGAGTGCACCGCTTCTCTCAACAATCTTCTCCACAACGCCCCTAGCCCTAAAGAAGCCGTAGAGGATAGCTGTGAACACCCTATCTAGAGTAGTTCCAGCGATCCCACGCTCCTCGAAGAGAGCCCTCTTAGCTACCTGAAAAGGCTTGTACTCATCGCCCCTCAGCGCAGCCTCAACAAGGATCTCCACCTCGCTGCAGGATAGCTTCAGTGGCAAATACAGCCCCGGTCGAGAGGATCGTGATCAGCTTAAGAGCTTTGATACCTTAGCTCCGTAGGTGCTACCAGAAGTGGTTTGGGATCCACCAACAATACACTTCAGGTTGGGTACGGGTAGCGTTGAGAAGGCTGAGAGAGGGCTCAAGCTAGCTACTAGAAGACCGTATACAGATACCAACATCTACTACTTCCGCAGACTCGTTGGGAGGATAGTTAGGCTGTACGAAGGCGGTAAGTACACTCACGCCGTGATCACAGATGTGTATATCCAGAGGCTCGGAGAGATGAGCGACGAGGATGCTAGAGCTGAGGGCTTTAGCGACCTAGAGAGCTTCAGGAGGGTATGGAGCGAGATATACGGATCCTTCAACCCCGAGCAGAGAGTCGTGGTGATAAGCTGGGTTCCCTACGGCTGCTGGAGATTCTATCCCTCCAACAAGAGGATCTCGATATCTGGCGTGGAAGCCCCCCTCTGCAGCTACGTGGATCGGGAGGGCCTTGGGAGGGGGTGCTCCTTCTGCTGGCTATCGCCGGTGGAGTGGTGTGGCAACTGCAGGAACCTTAGGGTGACTAGAGGTGGTAGAAGGCTTTGTAGAGCGCTTGGTGAGGCTGTGGAGGTGCGTAGCCTCCGGGTTAACCCTAGGGTGCAGAGGCGCTGCGAGTTCTACGCTAGATCCATTCCCAGGGTTGTGGAGAGAGGGTTCGAGAGGCTGCGATCCAAAGGTGTTAAGATCGTGAAGTGAAGAGCTTCAGCACCCTAGCTATGAGCTCTATGGTTCCTTCATCGACGTGCGGCCCGATAACTACTCTCACTCCCCTAGCTAGACCGCACTTGTATAGGTAGAGACCTTTCCTCCTAGCGAACTCTAGAGCCTCGTTATCGCGCTCTATAGCTAGGCAAACCACCGGAACCTCGGGCTCGACGACTGGCTCTATGCCTATGGATCGGCATAGGTTGACGAGCCTCAGCGCCCTATCCATGAGGATTCTAGCCTGAGCCTCGTAGCCCCTCCAACCCATGTGCTTCAGCATGGCCCACGCTGCAGCTATGGAGCCAGCGCTCCTCGTTCCCAGCAGCCCTATCTGCCTACCCTCGGGCATGTACCTAGCCTCGAACACTAGGGGCTCGAACCACCTCTCGTCTCTAACGATTAGGCCTCCGCAAGGTATCGGGGCTAGACCGAGCTTGTGAGGATCCATAGTAGCGCTGACAACAGCGCTGTTCTCGAAGCACAGCCTCCTACCCCTGTATATGAATGGGGCTACGAAGCCCCCGAAGGCAGCGTCTACGTGAACAACGCAGCCGTAGGATCTAGCTAGCTTGCAAACCTCCTCTACGGGATCTATTGTTCCGAACCCCGTTGTCCCAACGGTTGCGACGATAACCCCGGGCCCGTTTTCGCGAAGCGCTTTCTCAAGCATCTGCACATCGATTCTGAAGCTGGTGTGAGGAACCCTAACCACCCTCATCCTAAGGATTCTAGCAGCCTTGAACACGGAGTCGTGCGCAACCGGAGACGCGTACACGGTCTCGTATCCATGCTCGCGAGCTAGGTAGAGAGCAGCTATGTTAGCCTCCGAGCCACCGCTTGTTATCATTCCGGTGCAGGAGCTGCACCCAAGGATCTCGCCCATCATCGACACAGCCTCTTCCTCTAGTACGCGAATAGCTCGAAAGGTAGCTATGTCGTTAGCGTTGAGCTCGGAGAACTCTAGGAACACCTGCTTAGCGAGAGGATGCGGGACAGTGGTCATCGAGCCCACGAACCCTGTGAAGTGCGTTGGCTGAGACCTAAGGATAGTGCGCAGCTCGCGTAGAACCTCTATCCAGCTAACTCCCTCTCGCGGCAAAGGCATTAGCTTTCCACACCTCTCGCTAGGTAAGGTCTCGCGAGGATATATTCCCAGGGCTGTGCGCAGCCTCTTATCAACCATTTTTTAACCAGCAAACTCGGGCTGAGCGAGGGTGCTAGCGAGGTGGGTGTAGGCACAGTACTTATTAGAAGAGCTATAGCGCTCACCATCGCGCTGATAGTCGTCGTAGTCATAACATCTCTAATCATAACCGCCTCTGGATACGACGTAATGATATACAAGGCAATTATCAACACCGAGGTTAGAGCGTACCAGAGAATGCTGGAGATGAGGCACGTTGCAAACGTCTCTGCAGCAGTCGAGAAGTATAAAGAGCTACTAATCAAGGTCTATGGACTCAACCAGCCTCCACTAGTGCGAGCGCTGTACCACGTTAGAGACATACTCACGCTCAACCTAGGCTACACGCAGATGGAGGAGACATGTGATATCGCTGGAGTACCATTCCCAGCGCCCGTGAGCGAGGTCATATTCGTGACGCTGCCTCGAACAATAATAATGATCACGATCGCAATGCTGATCTGTGCAGCAATAGCCCTACCGCTAGGCCCACTAATTGCTTACCGTAGAGGTAGCATCCTCGACAAGTTCGTGATATCCTACGCAGCCGTATTCAACGCTATCCCAGTATGGTGGCTAGCAATGGTATTCATAGTGATAACCGGGTTCATACTGAGGATCGCGCCAACGGATTACAGAGTAATCCTAGCAGTGCTAAACACGTTCTGGCAGGATCCGCTACATAACTTCATAAAGCTGCTGTGGTGCGCTTACGTACCGATTATAGTGGTAGTCATATCGTTCCTAGGAAGCTGGTTCTATAACGTTAGAGCGATGGTTATGAGAGTCGTCAGCGAGGACTTCGTAATCGTCGCTAAGGCTAAGGGCCTTAGCGACGAGGAGGTTGCTAAGAGGCACATACTTAGAGCAGCGCTACCAGCAGTCCTAACATTCACGATACTGTCGCTAGCGGGATCCATAGGAGGATTCATAATTACGGAGTCGGTATTCGACTGGCCTGGCATGGGAATGCTGTACTACGCTGCGATAACCACCGGAGATAGCGCTGTGCTGCTAGGCCTAGTCTTCGTAACAACGCTGGTATACGTTGTGGCTAGGTTCATTCTGGAGGTGTTGTACATACTCGTAGACCCGAGGGTGAGACTATGAGCTTCGCGAGAAAGATAGAGGAGTTAAAGGAGTTCATACTAGACGTCTGGAGATACGGGCTAGGTAAGGTAGGGCTGATACTAGCTATATCCATAATCATAATATCGATAGCAGCAGCAGTAACAATACCGCCTGGATTCTCGTCAAACTGGTTCAACCCCTCGTACTGGGCAGACTACCCGCAGCTAGCCCCGCCAGCGTGGGTAACGTACTTCGGTGTGCAGAAAGCTCATCACAAGGTTGTCGAGTTCTACGGGTACCAGAACCATGTCATAAACACCGGCCGCGGCTTCATAATGGTGACGTACTCGATGACCTATCACCTGAGGATGCATGACTTCCCGCAGAACGTGATGGCGGAGTTCAAGGGAGATGTGATGAACCTAGAGTACTACTCGTCGCACCCACTACCAATAGTGATCAACGTGACTAGGCCCGATGGATACACTATCACGGTGTTTCAAGGGGCTGTACCGACATCAACGATAAACACCTCGCCTATCTCGCCATCACCTAGCGTAACGATAAGCTCGCTAGCACCACTGATAGCTAAGTATACCCCGCTCTCCCAAGCAGAGTTCCTATCTGCGTACGCAAACAAGCTAGTGGAGGGCGGAATCTACGAGCAGTTCATCTTCGGAATACCGAAGCTTGTTAATGGAACGCTGTTAGCCACCCCGCTAACTGGAGTCTACAAAGTGACTCTAGCAATAGTGCTGCCGAGCCCTCATGTATTGAAGCAGATGCTTAGCCAGCCAGGGCTGTCAGAGCAGCAGAAGAAGATAATTAAGGAGATGCTCCACGATGTGAATGTTATCGAGAAGAATGGGGTTACGCCTAAGGTGAAGCTGGTTGTGGTAGGTGACTGCTACGGGCTGCTGGGGACCGATAGGTATGGTAGAGATCTAGCGCTAGGAATATTCTACGGGTTCCCGATAGCTGTGCTAGTAGGATTCTTCGCTGCTGTGCTAGCGACATTCATAGGAGGAGTGGTTGGTGTCGTCAGCGGCTACTACGGTGGTATGGTTGACGAGGTTGTGCAGAGGCTCATAGACATCTCGGTTAACATACCTCTGCTGCCGATACTGGTGCTGATAGGATTCATCGTGCAGAAGCTGTTCCTGAACCCATGGATTAGAGTGTTCGTAGTGATAGCGTTCCTAATCGCGTTCAGCTGGGGAGGAACAGCTATAGTCGTTAGAAGCATGGCGCTGTCCATCAAGGCTGAGCCCTACGTAGAGGCAGCTAGGGCAGCTGGAGCTAGCAACGTAAGGATAATATTCCGCCACGTGTTCCCGCAAGTAGTGCCATACCTGTTCGCAGTACTGGTGTTCAGCGTGCCGGGAGCTGTGCTAACGATAGCTGGTCTCAGCGTCCTAGGAATAAGGTTCGGTCTACCATCCTGGGGCTCGATACTAGCTGACCTAAGAAGCTACGTGCAGCAGGCTGGGCCATCGGCTCTAATGACTTGGTGGTGGCTAGTGCCTCCGGGAGCAATGCTAGCGCTGCTATCGTTCACGTTCATAGCGCTTGGAATAGCGATGGAGACTGTGGTTGAGCCTAGGCTGAGGAGGTGAGGTAGCTAAATCAAAGGGTGTTTTTACGCTACTGCGCTCTCCGAAGGTTTTTGATCCCCTACCTCCAAATCTAGCCGGGATCTATCTTGAAGGCTCTTCTCATAGACTACGCCTACTTTGAGGAGGTTAGGGGCTATGGAGTGATAGCTGCTGAGAGCGACGTGCTTAACAACATGTATAGGGAGGGGCTCCTGGCGAAGTTCCGCCACTTCTCTAAGGTTCCAAAGGCTGAGGTCGAGAGCTACCTAGCTAAAGCTGAGAAGATGCTTGAGCCTATAGTCGAGAAGCTTAAGGCAGAGGATCCGGAGTCCGTGCTGTACGTGTACGAGAGCGAGGACGAGGTTCTTAGACTGATAGAGATGCTGAAGCCGAGGCTGGTCATAGTCGAGGATGGTGTTGCTGGTAGGTTTGAGCGCGAGCTAGAGAGCTACGAGAACATAGATGTTCTACGTGTTAGCGAGGCACTTGCGAAGGAGGTTGTATCGCTGGATATGGGGGCTCTAGAGCTTCCTAGGCCAGTTATAGAGGCGCTCTTCAACATGCTCAGCACGTATACGAACCTCGTGGTTAGGCTCTGCGCGCGGGAGAGGATAAGCCTAGACGAGGCTCTGGAGAGACTCGGTCTATTCAAGAGGGCTAGGGGAGAGGCTACTCCATAGCGACAGCGTCCATGAGCGCCTTCGAGAGGCCCACCAAGCCATACACTTTTTCCTCGACATCCCTGCAGCTATCAGCCTTAGCGTAAGCCTCTAGAGTTACCGAGATCGTTGCGTAGGACCCGCTTCTCTCTACTATCACCAGCCTAGCGTACACGCTAGCGAGGTTCCCGGATCTAGGTATGTAGCCTGTGAAGACCCTTATCGAGCTGTCGTCGAGATCGCGGAACTCGGCTATCCTTAGCGAGGCTCCAAAGCCGTCGCTAAGAACCTTGATAGACCGGGACGCCATCTCCTTAGGCAGCGTAGCAACAACCTTAGTAAACACCTTAACCTCGCCCATCTCCAGAACGTAGGACCTGCATATCTTGGAGAAGCTCCTAAACACTTCTAGGAGCTTAGATATCCCCTGCCTAGAGCTCGAGGGGTTCTCGCAGAAGGAGTATATCGTTACGAGTGCCTCGCCCGTAGCGGGTCTAGCGAAGAAGCGCAGCTCGAACATAGGGCCGTAGACTATAGCCCTAATGCAGCTAGGCTTGCTGACTGACACGGTTGCGCTCTTGCTAAACTCCACGAATATGGAGTAGCACACGTCCTCGATTACCGAGGGGCTGAGCGATACGCTCATCTCCAGCCCTATCTGCATCGAAAACCTTATGATTGGCTTGATAGATAGCACAGCTCCAACCGCAAATACCTATGTTTGGAGGCTAGAAACGCTTTGAATGTAGTCTATGGCGGCAGAACCTTTTAAATAGTGCACTTACCTAATAACCAGTGGGTGCAGGCCCCTATGAGTTCGGAGCAGAAAGAGAAGGTTCTGAGAATATACAGCGAGATAGAGTCCCTACTACTGGTAGTCGAGCGCGAGATATTCGACGAGTTCACTGCATGGCTCCAGGGCTTTAGGAGCGACGAGGATGCGATTAAGGGAATGGTTGACTGGATCAAGACCCTCGCTAGAGAGGCAGAGAGGATATCCAAGGACTACGAAAAGTAGGTCGTGTAGCAGAGGCTGCACCTAGCCTCAGTTAATGTTTTTCTCAAACTTCTTTATCTGTCCAACGTAGTCGACTATCGGCACTATTCTAGATGCATACGCATCAACGCCAAAGCTGGATGCAACGGACATAGCTCTCGACCGCAGCCTCGACGCTAGCTTATCATCGCTCAGTATCTTCTTGAGTATGGCTGCAGCCTCCATCGGGTTAGAGTACCCTAGATCTAAGCTAACTCTCGACACTATATCGTACCAAGCCCCACCGTCCTTGAAGACTATCGGTATGGCTCCTGCAGCCATGGACTCCACGATGCTTATACCGAAGTGCTCCGGATACATCGGGTGAAGGTATATGTATGCTCTGCACTGCAGCTCTAGCAGCTCGCTCCTAGGAACGTTAGTCCTTATCTCCACGTTGTCTAGCTCGAACCGCTCTATTCTCTCAGCTAGCTCGCTTAGAACAGCCTTCGACTGCTCGGTGTTAGCGTTACCCACGATCACGAACCTCGTGCTTCTCACAACCTTAGCAACCTCTAGGATGCTAGCTAGATTCTTTTCGGGCGAGAACCTAGAGATCGTTAGGACGAACTTCTCCTTCTCAACCTCTCTGCAGCACTCCGTAACGCTATCAACGTCGACAGGGGGATACACTACGTCCGGCATGAGATTGTACTTCTTTCTGACGTAGGCAGCGGTCCACGAGCTGTTCGTGAGTATCTTCGCTCTGCGAAGAGCGCTAAGCCTCTTCTCCACGACATCCCTGAAGAGCTTTGAGTAGACGCTATCCCCATCGGGTGCGAGCCACGGGTAGTGCACGTACGTTATGTCGCTAGGCACAAGCACGTCTCCCTGCGTATCGAACACCACGTCGAACGAGTCTAGCAGCTCAGCAACCGTATCCTCGAGCTCTAGGCTTAGCAGCAGCTTGAAGTACCTAGACTTCCTTCCATGCATGACCTCGGTTACCGAGGCCGGTAGGTCAGCCTCTAGCTCCTCCATAGGTATGTCGTCAACGCTGAAGCCCGTGAACCTCTTTATCCTTTCGCGGTCTGGGAGCGACAGTGTGAACATCTTTACGTCGAATCCTCTATCCTTTAGGATTCTAGCTGTTACTAGAGCCATGTACTCTCCTCCGCCTAGCTGGAACATGAGGGGGTGCACTATAGCTACGCTTCTTCGGAAACCCATGGCTATCACCTCGGGCTAATTATACGCGTGAGTGATGCGCCCGGCAACGCCGGGCGCGAAGGTCCTAGGTTCTCGAACATATACACGAGCCAGATTAAAAACTATAGCGTTAACTCTTCTAAGCAGCATTGATACAGTTGTGCACTATCTGCACGTATTTACCTCTGCCGCCCAATGGGCTTGTCGTGGTAGCGTGCCTCTAGACGCTCCCAATAAGCATAGGCTTGCCTACCTAATAGCCTCTAGCGTATCTAAGGTCTATCGAATCGACAAGGTTAGGGTTAGGGGTAGGGAAGAGAGGCTTCCCCTAACCCTAAGCCGCCCAGCTCCGGGGCTAAAGCTAGAGCTAGCTCTACCTAGCGAGATCTCTGTAAGCGAACCTCTTAGACCTTACCTAGAGCTAGACTCGGACCTAGAGTGCATCGTTGTAGCTAACGGCGTTGAGGTGCATGGCTACGACTGGGTCCATAGGCAGGTTCCTCTTCCTCGCAGCGTTAAGAGCCTCGAGATTGTTCTTGGTGGAGGTAGGATAGATACCTGGGGTATAGCTCTCGAACGCGATAAACCCGCTCAGGTTAGGGCTGCTAGAATTCTGGTTATCGATGAGAGGATTCGCAAGCTTGCTGTAGCTCTAGCATACCTAGCTAGGGTGTGGGAAACCGTAGATGACGAGGAGCTTCGCAGCAGGATAGGCAGGTTGGTAAACGAGACCCTTAGGAGGGTAACGCCACTAGCGCTAGACCCCATGCGGACGGCTATAGCCTACGAGATCCTGAAGGATTTAGATAGACTCCAGGGCATTGTTGCATCGCCAGCTATAGATGAGTTAGAGCGCTCAGCTAGCGTAGCGATCGAGCACGGTTACAGAGTTGATCTAGAGGGCCTGGGCGAGGCATGCGAGCAGGAGTACGCTAGGCTCCTAGAGTCGCTGAGCGAGCTAGCTAGGGTTTTTGGGAAGCGCGGCGAGGTTCTTCCCGTTGCTCAGAGCCACCTAGACTACCTCTGGCTATGGAGCCGGAGCTCGTTCATAGTTAAGCTCGGGAAGACTGTCTCAACATGCTTATCTGTAGCTCGCGAAGCTCCCTGGATCCAGACGATCCTAACGTGCAGCCACTACATCGAGGAGCTCTCGAAGCGCTATCCAAAGCTCTTTGAGGAGCTGAGGAGATGCGTTGAGAGAGGTTCGTGCCTAGTAATCGGGGGGATATGGACTGAGTTCGATGCTAACACCATAGACGGAGAAGCTCTAGCTAGGCAGTTCCTCTATGGGCAGAGGAAGCTGAAGGAGTACCTAGGTGCTGAGGCCCGCATCCTCTACCTCCCTGACACCTTCGGCTTTCCACCAACGCTTCCCGAGGTAGCTCGTATAGCTGGCATAGAGCTCTTCATAGATAGGAAGCTCAGCTGGAACGACACTAATCGGTTCCCCTACATGTACTTTAGATGGGTATCGCCATCCGGAGAGGAGCTCCTTTCGATATACGCTGGCCACTGCTACACGCACTCCATAGAGCCATCCAAGCTCTTGCTAGCCTGGCGCGAGAACAGCGAGAGCGAGCACGTGCCTTACATACCCCTCCTCTTCGGCTACGGCGATGGCGGTGGCGGACCTACACTAGATCAGGTTACGGAGCTAGAGGTTGTTGATAGGTGCCCGATCCTGCCGCGCGTAAGGAGGTGCTGCAGCCTAGATACGCTGATAAAGGATCTTAGGAAGGTTGAGAGCGATTTGCCTACGTGGTTCGGTGAGCTGTACCTAGAGAATCACAGGGGTGTGTTCTCAGCTGGCGTAGAGCTCAAGAACCTCCTTAGGGAGGCTATGGCCAAGCTCAAGGTTCTAGATGCCCTCAGAGCAGCTCTATCGCTAGCTGGCGCTAGCGACTCTAGCGATAGAGAATCTCTTGAGAGAGCCTGGAAGCTGGTGCTGCAGAGCTTCTTCCACGATACTGCCTCAGCAACCCTTAGCTCTAGCGCGTATAGGGATGCTCTAGAGGAGGTTAAGGAGGCACTTAGGATAGCTAGGGAGGAGCTTGAGAAGGTAGCCTCTAGCGCTCTGGGGAAGGGAAGGGGCGTAACCATATTCAATCCTGTGCCGTGGAGACGCAGGGCTCTGGTAATTGTCGATGGCTTCGAGCAGCAGCTGTGCATAGACGGGATGCCCGTTCCTAGCCAGAGGCTAGGCGATGGAGCACAGCTGGTAGAGGTTGAGCTTCCAGCTCTAGGCTTCACCGTGCTAGAGCCGTGCAGCGATTCTGGAGCTGCGGACGAGGCTAGGAGTGGTGTAGAGGTTGAGGAGCTTCGCGACGAGATTAAGGTGATTGCCAGCGGTAGGGAGTTTAGGGTTGTGGAGGGAGGGGTTGTCGAGGCTAGGGTTGGCGGAAGGAGGGTTGTTGATAGGGGTAACGAGCTGAGGGTCTATAGAGACTTTCCGCGTGAGTGGGATGCGTGGAACGTAGACTACGACTATGCGTACGAGGAGGTTGAGGTTAGCTACGGAAAGCCTAGGGTTGTTGAGAGAGGGCCTCTGAGAGTATGCGTAGAGACTGAAGCTAGGTTCCTGAGCTCGCGCGTTGAGCAGGTGATATGCTTCGATAAGCTAGGCCTAGCTAGGTTCCACTCTAGAGCTGTTGTTAAGGATAGGCATCTGCTAGCTAAGACGTGGTTTAGGCATAGCCTTGTAGCGCACCGAGCTGTTATAGAGGCGCCGCTAGGGGTATTCGAGAGACCTCTATACGCATCAACATCGTGGGAGAGGGCTAAGTTCGAGGCCTGGATGAATCGCTGGATCGCTGTAGCGCAGAACGACATAGGATTCGCGCTAGCAGTCACTAGAGGCGGCAAGGGAATCGCCCTAACGCCGCAAGCAATAGGCTACACCCTCTTCCGCTCACCAACGTATCCCCACCCGCTGCTAGACGCTGGCACTATCGAGAGCAGCTACACTCTATACACCTTCGAAGGACCCTGGTTTAGCGCTGGAATACATAGGCTCTCTATAGAGCTCGAGCTAGAGCCACTAGCTCTGAAAGGCGTCCTGCAGCCGAAGCTGCCTAGAGATGTGGATCTGCTTGAGGTAGAGCCCCCTAGCCTAGCTATCGAGTGCGTTAAGCCTAGCGAGAATGGTAAGGCACTGGTGATCCATGGCTACGAGGCTTCTGGATCCAGCGCAGTAGTTAAGGTGCGTGCAGCTAGAGAAGTGCGTAGAGTAGCGCTGTGCAACTGGCAGGAGACCGAGACTCGGGAATTCAAGGGGTCTGCGAGGCCCTATCAAATCCTCTGCCTATACGTAGAGACGGGGTAGCGAAGCTAGGGCTGTGAAGATATTCGCCCTTCCTGATAGGTGATGACGTCCTCCCAGGCGGAGCCCCCTCCTCTCTACACGCGAACGATTTCAGTTGCTGCGTTCCTAAGCCTAGAGGTTATGGCTAGGCCTAGCCCACGGTTACCCCAGCTCTCAGCAACTATGATGTCTACCGCGAGGGATTCAGCTCTTCTAAGGTTCTCATAGAGCCTTCGTGCAGCGTCCAGCTCGTTATCGCCTAGAGGTAGGGCTATGGCTCCAAGCTGGCTGTAGTAGCTAGCCCTACTGCTCCTACATAGGATAGCTACCTTCTTACCGCTCCTCGAAAGCCTCTCTATGATTTCAGCCACAGCTCTATGGTAGCTAGGGCTAGAGGGATCGCCCTCTACGAGTAGCAGCGGTGCAGAGACTCGATACCTAGGCCTAGTGCCTATACCTAGTGCGCGCTCAGAGATCTCCACGGGTCTGCCAAGCACGGACTCTATGTCGCTTAGCCCTATGGGGCCGAGCCTAAGCACGCGAGGAGGATCACGGCATAGATCCACGATTGTCGACTCCAAGCCCTCAGCGCATGGACCAGCATCCACAGCTATTTCTACGCGGCCAAACATCTCTATGAGGGCATCGAACCCCGTTAGAGGGCTAGGTCTCCCGGAGAGGTTAGCGCTCGGCATAACGCATGGGCCAGCAATGGATAGAACCTCCTCGGTTAGAGGATGAGCTGGAGCTCTGAGGCCTACGCATGGAAGGCCAGCTGTAGCCACCCTAGGGGTTGAGCTACTAGCCCTTAGAATCAGCGTGACAGGCCCAGGCCACAGCCTCCCCCAAACCCTATAGAGAGGCTCAGGGTCATCAACAAGATCCTCTACATGCTCTAGCTTAGCGAAGTGAACTGTTAGAGGCTCTCTAGGCCTGTTCTTAACCACGAAGACCCTCTCCACAGCCCTCTCAATAGATAGCTTGGCGGCAACGCCGTACACGGTCTCTGTAGGTAGAACAGCTAGCCCACCCCATTCAAGAACCCTCGCAACCTCCTCAGCAACCTCTCTACGATTCTCGCTGCGCAACCTCAAAACCCGTGTTACGGGCATAAGCCAGCACCTGTGATAAGCTGAGTCTCTCTAGGGGTATCGATTGTCTAGATCTATAAATGGGCCAGGCCGTGGATGCGCCCCCTACCCCCTTATACCTAACGCTATCCTGCTAGCCCTAGGCTTCGAGTGTAGGTGCGCTAAGTTCGTTGAGGCGAGGCTCGACTACGCTATGAACCCTGTTAGTGTCGAGAGCTTCGTCAGCGCCCTACGCGTAGCCGCGAGAAGGTTTGTACGTAGAGGCGCTGAGGTCATAGGGATTCTGGATCCTTTCTGGACACCCGCTAGGTACGTGGATAGGATCCCTCTCGTGGTATTTAAGAGAGGTAGCTACGCTAAGTGCCAAGGGCCTAGATGGGGCCTCTACAGGGTTGATGATGGTGTCTACCTCCAAGTCTTCTCCTCTATAACAGCTCCTAGTGCAGATGAGGTTGAGGAGGCTAGCGAGAGGGTTAAGATCCTTAGCTCGATGACTAGGATTAGGATTGTAGAGCTAGAGGTAGCGCCAAGGCTCCTAGGGCTCGAGAAGGTGGGGGGTTTAGATGCGGTGCTCTGCGCGTGCGTAGGCCCGAGCTGCAGCGTCGTCGATACAAAGGATTTCGTGAAGAGCATAGCGCTCGACACTAGCTCTAGGTACGGGAACCAGAAGCTCGTGGTTGCCATAGGCATGCCTAGGATAAGGTTCGAGGAGTGTACCTACATATGGGTGCCAGCACCCTCACCATCCTATGTAGAGGTTCTTGACTGCGTTGCGAGCGAGGTAGGGCCGTTTGGGCGATGCGTGGTAGCTGTCGATAGTAGGTACGTAGATGCTGAGACCGCATCGCCTATATCGATGTTTAGCAGGAACCCCATTAGAGCTGTTCTCAGGGAGGTTTGTAGGGAGGTAGCGATCGAGGTAGCGGATAGCGATGATGAGTGCACGTCAGTGTGACCCGCGGTGATCGAGACCTGCCCCCTACTGAGCCCTACGAGACCTCTCCTTGACCTTAGCAGTCTTCCCCACGGGCTCCTCGAGGCGGATCTTCCTCTTTATGAGAATCGCAATGCCTACACCCACGGCTAGCGCTGCACCCACGGCTATAGCGATGTGCTCGTACGCCTGCGTAGGTGATGGAGGTAGGCACACGGTCGCCGTTATAGGGCAAGCTCTCAGCGCTAGGGGCGCTAGCGTTCTAGCGAGCATTGTCGAGAATAGCATTTGGTGCCCCACCTCAACACGGCTCGGGTAGAAGCTATATACTCTACGTGTATCAGTCGGGGAGTTCATTCATCACCGAGGTTCAGCAACCAGAGCGGCTCTTCATCCAGACCGGGCTCGCCTTGGCATAGCTTATAGGCGTTCGTGGAGATGAGACGGTTGGTACGGTGAGACCCCTGAACCTGAGCGCTGTAGTCAACGTGCTTGCTAACGTAGCGTACCTGCTCGAGAGAAAGAGGATCTCGCTAGATAGAGCGTTCACGCTAACGTGCCGCAGGATCAAGTGCAGCACGCGCAACCTATCTCGGGAAGACATGTTTAACATAGCTCATAGGTTCGTAAGTAGCTACATATTCGTGCGCCGCGTCGTAGAGAAGCTCCGAGGAAGCTACAGTCACAGGATGCTAGCTAGAGCATTCCTCTACCTCAGGGCTCGCGAGCTAGGGCTCTCGATAGACTCGAAGCTCAGGAAGGCGGTTAGAAGGGATCTTAGGGGTATAGAGAGGGTAGCTGCAGAGATCGAGGCTGAGGAGCCCTGGCACTTCCTAGGGTATCCAAAGTGGTTCTGGGACGAGCTCGCTAAGGTGCTTCCAGAGGACGAGGTTAGGAGGCTTCTAGAGGCGATGAATAGCAGGGTCGTGTGGCTAAGGATAAACACGCTTAGGATAGACGTTGACAAGGCTCTTAGAAAGCTTGAGGAGGAGAGGGTTCAGTACGAGCTAGACCCTAGGATACCCATACTGGTTAGGGTTCTTAGGAGCCCTAAGCCCGTTAGAAACATCTCCCTCTTTAGGGAGGGCAAGGCTGTGATTCAGGATAGGGCTAGCGTCCTAACAGTTCTAGCTCTCAAGCCCGAACCTGGAATGACGATATACGACTTCGCGGCTGCCCCTGGGATAAAGACTTCGCTGATAATGCAGCTAACCGAGAATAGGGCTAGGGTAGTAGCAATGGATAGGTCTCCTAGGAGGCTCCGGAACATGAGGTCGCTGCTCCGGAAGTACGGTGTTGACGTCGACAGGGTTGATATAGCGCTAGCGGACAGCAGGGCAATCGCGTTCTCGCGGAGATGCGACGCTGCTCTAGTAGATGCTCCATGTAGTAGCAGCGGGGCGATACCTAAGGACCCAGCCATAAAGCTCCTGCTTAGGTCACCATCGATACCAGCGAAGATGAGCACGATACAGTCAGCGATGCTGATAAACGCCCTTAGGTACAGCGATGTGATTACCTACGCGACATGCTCCCTCTTTCCGGCGGAGGGCGAGGAGGTCATCGCTAAGGCTCTAGAGGTGGGAACCCACGATCTCGCGGATCCCGGGATCCCAGCATCGAGAGGATACAGAGCCTACAGCTTCTGGAGTAGGGTTAATAGAACGTATCCCCATATAGATATGTGCGAGGGATTCTTCATAGCTAGGCTGGAGAGGTGAGCTAAGATGAAGCTGTTCGGCGATAAGAAGAAGAGAGGGGTTAGCGAGCTCACTCCAGAGATCTCCCAGCTCGTTGAGGAGTACGCTAGTAACCGGGGGATAGACTTTGCTAAGGCTCTAGAGGAGCTAATCAGGAAAGGATACAGGTATGCCCAGCTCGAGAGAATGTACGGAAAGTCTATGCATGATAGGGAGGTTTGGGACAAGAGGTTCTACTACCTTAAGGTAGAGGCTGGCTACCTCTACTACAGGCTCAGGTTTAGAGACCTCCTCGAGGAGCTTCGATCGATGGCGATGATACTCATGGGTACGGTTAGGAGCCTAGAGCTCTGCTACCAGAGGTACGCGCCTAAGACGGAGAGCGTGCTGCAGGAGCTCAAGGAGCTAGAGAAGCTGAAGAGGATAGCTAAGCACTACACCGAGCAGTACGTGCTCTCCGGAAGAAAAGAGCTCGAGGAGAAGAAGTACGCTGACGATGAGGAGGTTCTGAAGTCTATAGAGGAAACCGTTAAGAGGTACAAGAAGGTACTGGGCAGGGGTGATGAGCAGGCTGGCATCGCTGATAGGTGATGTTCGCTTAGGAGGCTGAGCCACCCCTAATCTTCTTGAAGAGTATAGGCGCTTCGCTAACTCTATACTCCTCACCAGCACCCATTCTAAGCGCTTCAAACGGCCCGATCTCGAACCCTAGGGATCTAGCAAGGTTCTCAGCTACGCGCGGCATGAATGGGCTTAGGAGCGACGTTCCTATTCTTATGCACTCTAGCGCGTTGTAGAGAGACTCGTTGGGACTATCGCTTCTCCAGGGCTCTGTCCTGTTGAGGTATGCGTTAGCTTCGCGAAACACGTCGAAGATAGCTATAAGGGCTTCGCTAAACCTAAAGCTGTTCAGCGCGCTAGCAGCTCTATCCACAGCCCTTCTAACCGAGGTCTCTAGCTCTGGATCCACCCTATCCCGGGTAACAACACCATCAAGCTTCTTCTTAGCTAGCACCCCCACTCTCCTAACAAGATTTCCGAAGGTGTCAGCAAGCTCCGTGTTGTAGGCTGCGTCTAGCTGCTCAGCGCTAAACTCAACGTCTTTATCGAGGCTTGAGAACCTCATCAGCAAGTACCTAACAACGTCTGGGTTTCCGTAGCGCTGCAGCAGCGCATCTATGGTAACTACATTGCCAACGCTCTTGCTTATCTTGAGCCCCTGCAGCGTTATGAATGCGTGCACGATAACTTTCCTCGGCGGTGGAAGGTCGATAGCTGCTAGAACTGCGAACCATACTGCGGTGTGGAACCAGAGAATGTCCTTGCCTATGAAGTGGTGAGCAACGCTCCAGTACTTCTCAAGCCTAGAGGTGTTGTCGGGGTAGCCTAGAGCTGAGACGTAGTTGAGCAGCGCGTCTATCCATACGTACACCGTGTGGTTAGGGTCCCACGGAGCCTCGATGCCCCAGTACACCCTCGTCTTAGGCCGTGTTATCGAGAGATCCCTCAATCCCTCCCGCTCTATCTTAGAGAGGACCTCGCGAGCGTATCCCCTAGGATGCACAATATCCTTAGAGAGCTGCTCCCTCACGTAGTCCTCAAACTGGGATAGCTTAAAGAAGTATGTCTCCTCCTCCATAAGCTCCAGGGGCTTTCTATGCGAGGGGCAGAGCTTCCTCCCTCCCTCCTCGATGTACTCCCCAGGTCCATAGAACGCTTCGCAGCTAGTGCAGTACCACCCTCGGTAAACACCCTTGTAGATAAGCCCCTTGCTGTACATCTTCATCAGCGCTTTCCTAACTGCCTGCACGTGATCCTCGTCAGTCGTCCTGATGAAGCGGTCGTAGGATATTCCTAGAATGCTCCAGTACCTCTTGAAGACCTCGGACATTTGATCAACGAAGCTCTTGGGATCGATCCCCCTCTCCTCAGCTGTCTTCTGGAGCTTTAGCCCGTGCTCGTCGGTTCCGGTAAGGAAGAACACGTCGTCTCCGCAGAGCCTTCTCCACCTAGCGGTTACGTCAGCCATTATAGTGGTGTAGGCGTGCCCTATATGGGGCTCAGCGTTAGGGTAGTATATCGGTGTCGTTACGTAGAATACCCCCACGATGCGCACCTAAAGGAGGCGTTTCGAGCTAAACCCTTTAACCCTTAATCCCCAGCCTAGGAAGTAGTGATGAATTGTGGTGGCCTCTGATAAGGTGATGACCAACCGCCGCTCTGAAGCTTATAACTCCTACTTGCGGAGGTAGCGTAGGAGGATGAGTATGCCTAGCGCTAGACCCTGCCCAGTATGCGGTAGAGGAATGTATAGGTACAAGGCTCTCCTAGAGCACATAAAGAGGTACCATGGCTGGTACTTCCAGGAGTTTCTAGTGCCTAAGGGATCCGGTAAGGGAGGCAAAAAGAAGAAGAGGTAACGCGCTTTTTACTTACCTATGTAGGCGATTGCTTCAACCTCTA
>JAADCV010000039.1 GCA_013154235.1 Thermoproteota archaeon
CAACCACAACCTCCGACCCCTCATCCACAACGTCTGTCCTCGAGGTGATGAGGGCTACTCCGTCAGCGCGGAGTAGCTGCGAAACGCTTCCCGACCTAAACGGTGTTGGGTATGCAACGAGCTCTCCCCCAGCTCTCCTAAGGGCTACTGGTAGGAAGAGTGCTCTCTCGACAGGTTTCCAGACGCGCCTACCTAGCTTCGCGACGATTCTAAGCCTAGACCCTCTCTCGATGCCGCACATCCTCTCGACTATGGGTCTGAGGAAGTGCATGGCTATGGACATCGCGGAGTAGGGGAAGCCGGGGAGCCCAACAACTAGCTTCCCTCGACACACAGCCACGACCGTAGGCTTGCCAGGCTTCGTGGCTAGCCCATGAATAAGAACCTCCCCAACGCTCTCGAGAGCTCTATACACCACATCCCCTACGCCAGCAGATGTTCCTCCGCTAAGCACAACCACGTCGTTGCTCTTGAGAGCTCTGAGAACCTCGCGCTCGACATCCTCAACCCTATCCCTTACTATGGGCCCTAGAGATACCTCAGCCCCGATCTCCCTGAGGAGCGCGGCTACAGCAAACCTGTTGGAGTCGTACACCTGCCCAACCCTAGATAGCGGAGACCCAGGCTCGACCAGCTCATCACCTGTGGAGATTATGGCTATCCTAGGCCTTGAAAAGACCCTGACCCTAGCTATTCCCAGAGCTGCTAGCACCCCGATCTCAGCGAAGCTAAGCTTGGTTCCGCGGGGTATCAGCAGCTCTCCTATAGCCACGTCGCTTCCAGCGATAGCTATGTTCTCCCGGGGAGCGACAGCTCTACGAACCTCAACCTCGTTACCTAGCCTCCTGCAGAACTCCTCCATAACGACAGCGTCTGCCCCTCGAGGGATAGCGGCACCCGTCGCTATCTCGACAGCTTGCCTAGGCCCTACCTCAACCCTAGGCTCCTCACCAACGCCAACGCTACCTACAACGCTTAGGGTCACGGGGTTCTCCTCGTCCGCGCCGAAGGTATCGACGCTCCTAACAGCGTAGCCATCCACCTCGGACCTATCGAATGGTGGGTAGTCTATGGGTGCCCTAACGTCCTCAGCTATCACCCTACCTAGCGCGTTGAGGAGATCTACCTCCTCAACGCCCCTAGGCTCTAGACGGATCCTCTCCTCGACTAGCTTCAGAGCCTCTTCTATAGGTACGAGCCTATGGAACAGCTTCCTACCCATGTTCACCGCCTAGAGCAAGTCTATAACAACATCGTCACCCTCCTCAAAACCCTCTACACCCTCTGGAACAACGATTATCGCGTTTCCACGGAGCAGCGTAGATATGTTTCCAGAGCCCCTAATCGCTAGGGGCTCCACAGCAAGCTTCCTCCCCTCGATCCGCGCCCTAGCTCTAGCGAAGCACGTGTATCCCGAGGAGCTAGGGAGCCTTCTACGCAGCTCAGCTACGCACCTATGCATCTGAAGCTCTATACCTAGAGCTCTAGCGAGAGCTGGTAGCGCGAAGTAGGTAAGGCCTACGAAGGCTGCTACCGGGAACCCGGAGAGCATGAACACGGGCTTTCCATCGACTACAGCTGCGCTCGTAGGCCTACCAGGCCTAATCGCTATGCCTCGAACCACTACCTCGCCCCCTAGCGCCTCGATAGCTCTAGCAGTAACGTCTCTAGAGCTAGGCCCAGTACCCCCTACGGTCACTACAGCGTGCGCGTTCTCGAGAGCTCTGCTCACCATAGACGCGATCTCCCTAGGGTCATCCCTAGCTATCCCGAGGTAGGTAGCCTCTACGAAACCAAGCTCTCTGAGCGCAGCTAGAACTAGGGGCCCGCTCGAGTTGAGCACGAGGCCCTTGCTATACGCCTCCACACCGTAGCTAGGCTCGCGAACCTCAGACCCAACTACTAGAACCCCGATCCTCAACCTCTCGAAAACCTCGACATCGCTAAAGCCGCACGCTGCTAGAGCCGCTACGTGCCAAGGCCTTAGAACAACGCCCCTCCTCGCAATAACCTCGCCCCTACGAATATCCTCTCCAGCTCGACGAACGTTAGCGTAGCTAGGCACAGCCCTATAGATCAGAACCCTGTCGCCGAGATCCTCAGCGTCCTCCATCATCACAACGGCATCGCATCCTGGAGGCAAGCGGTCGCCCGTGAACACCCTCGATGCTACGCCCTCGCGGCACTCGCTCCCTAGAGCAAGCTCTATCGGGCTCGATCGCGACGCGCCGAAGGTATCGACGCTCCTAACAGCGTAGCCGTCTACAGCGCTAGAGGGTGCTGGGGGCACGTCGATGGGAGACTCGTAGTCTCTAGCGCAGACCCTAGACACCGCGCTATCGACACAGAGCTTCTCTACCCCTAGCGAGACCCTAGCTCTAGAAGCAACGCTCTCGATAGCCTCGCTGAGGCTAGCGAACCTGTACCTCATTCTGGAGGCGCCCACAAGCGCTAGCTGCTCAAGGAAGTTAAAAGCTAGGCGCTAGCACCAGCTCTATCCCCTACCTATAAGAGGGCTGGATTCGATTCCTAGGTAGGCGAGCTTCGTGAGGCTCAGCGTCTACTCCCTGAGCGACGCCCTCATGAGCTTCGGCCTCGTCCAGTTCGAGGAGCGCGAGGTTGGCGAGGTGAGGAGGGCTCTAGAGTCAATGGATCTCGAAAGCGTTGAGAGAGCGCTTAGGAGCGCTGGCATCGAGCTAGAGGAGATCACTATAGCTAGGGGAACGCGCTATAGGGGCTCGTGGAGCGCTCCCGTGATATACATGTCGGTACTGGGCTCCTCGAAGAAGTACTGGCTAGAGATACTAGACGAGTTCGCGGACTTCGTCTGCAACGATAGCGTTGTCGAGGCTGTAAACACCATAGTGAGGATACTCGCATCGCTGAGCCCGCACGTGAAGATGCCTAGGGGTAGAACCATGCTAGGGGTCGTCTAGCTCGCTCATGGGAACGCATTCGAGCTTCCAGAGGCAGAGCCTCCTCGACACAAAGTCGCTAACAGCCTCCCTCACGGTTCTAGCGCTGGTCTTAAGAACCCTTACACCTAGACGCGTCAGCATCTCGAGAGCCCTAGTGCTCAACGCCTTCGCAACGACAAACCCTATCCCCTCGCGCCTAACCAGATCAACGATAAGCTCGTCGCTTCCCAGCCTCCTAACCTCGACACTCGCAACCCTATCACCTTCTAGAACAACCTGCGTGAAGACCGGCGCCCCCCTCCAGTGGGGATAGATCTCGGCATCGAGGCCCCCGGGCTCCATGGAGGGTATGAGCAACTTCTTTACGTTGCTCAAAGCGTACCCACCCTAGGAACTAGCTCGCACAGGAGGATAAGCCTAAGCGTGTTACCGCGCGAGGAAAGAGGTTGGTAGCCGGGCGGGGATTCGAACCCCGGTCACGGGGGTTCTCCCCCTTTGCCGAGGGGCCAGAGCCCCGCATCCTTGGCCGCTAGACGACCCGGCTACCTCGCGCCACGCCGTCTAGTGATCCTTGTGTAGCGGTTTATAAGCTGTGCTAGAGCTCCGCCTCTATTCCTGGGGGTGGCTGCAAGCATGTTCGTTATCGTTAAGAGGGTTAGGGACCTCAACAAATTCATTGATTTCCTTAGGAGGGAGTGCGGGCTCGAGATTGTTGAGGGTAGCCACGCTGTTCTTCCCGATGGTTCGGAGGTTGGTACGTGGTGCGGTGCTAGGGATGGAAAGTTCGTCGTGTGCTTCACGTCTCACTACATCGATAAGCACTACGATGCTCTGAGGAAGCTTCCTCCCGATGCTGACGATGTTGAGCTGCTGCGAGTGCTCATCGAGGCTGATAGAGATGTTTGGAGAGCTCCGGTAGAGCCTGTTGTGGTTATCGGCTTGGAGGACTGGGTTGCTAGGCCTATCGCTAGGTACGATGATTCTGCTCCTAGCGAGGGTGCTGAAGCTCTTAGGCACTTCGAGGAGTCTGCGCCGCCTAGCGCGAGGACTCTTCTTGGGAGCCTAGTGTCGAGGTTTGCTTACGCTAGCGGTAAGGATCTTAGGAGGCTAGTTGGCTACGAGCCGTAGAGCATCTCGTCGAACTCTCTATCGACTTCCTCAGCTATCTTAGTCACCCTCTCAACGAACTCTCTATCGGCGCGGTACCACTCTCTAGGGATCCCTAGACCTTTTAGCGCTCTAGCCATCAGCACCGAGCAGCTGACTACGTTAGCCATGTCAAGCACGAACTTCTCGCTCCTAAGCGGGCTCTCCTCGCTTGTGTGGTAGGCTAGAGCCCACGGCGGTATCACGGCACCCATGCTGTTCAGCACGATCATGAGGTTCTGGATCACTGCGATAGCCCCCACGTCGTTGCCTATGGCTGCGAAGGCAGCTACCTTACCCTCCAGCCTGCTCCTACCCTCGACGAATATCGCGTTCTCGAAGGTCGTCAGCCTATCTATGAAGCACTTCATCGGCGTCGAGACGTTGTACCAGTATATCGGTGTCACGAGGATCAGCGCGTCGCTCCCCTCCACCATATCCGCTATCCTCTCCCAGTCATCGTCTATTGGGCATGGCCTGTAGCACGCCTTGACGTTATCGGATACGCACCCAACGCATGGATGTATGCGGTAGTTGTAGAGGTCTATCCAACTAGCCTCCTCGCCCATAACCTCGGTAGCTACCCTCCTAGCGAACTCGGAAGCCCTCCTAACGTAGCCGTACTCCCTAGGCGAGGCGCTGACTATCAGGACCCTGACCATGGCTATCGCCTAGGCGAGTTTAGCGAGCCGCACCTAAAACTTAATTCTTGACTATGCAGAGCCCCTACCGTCTAAGGCGATAATCATGGAGGAGCTGGTGGTCGTAGCTCTCGGAGGCAACGCGTTCCAGAGCAAGGGCGAGAGGGGAACCATCGAGGACTACATGAGGAACGCTAGCTACGCAGCAAAAGCTGTTGTGCACCTCATAGAGAGGGGCTACAGAGTTGTTGTGACCCACGGCAACGGACCCCAGGTAGGCGTGCTCCTAGAGTGGATGGAGAGAGGCAAGGACGTAGCTCCGCCGATGCCTATGGACGTAGCTAACGCGATGACGCAGGGGTGGCTAGGATACATACTGATGCAGGCTATAAACAACGAGCTCTGCAGCAGGGGTCTCCTCGATAGGGTTAGGGGGGTTGTCGCTATCGTGACTAGGGTTGTGGTTAGGGGAGACGATCCAGCGTTCCAGAACCCCACCAAGTTCGTTGGTCCATACTACAGCGAGGAGGAGGCAAAGAGGCTCGCGCAGGAGAAGGGCTGGGTGATGAAGCCCGATCCGCGCGGCGGGTGGAGGAGGGTGGTTCCCTCACCGATGCCTATAGACGTCGTTGAGTGGAGAGCAGTTAAGCAGCTGGCTGACAGCGGGTGGATAGCCATAGCTGTTGGGGGTGGCGGGATACCCGTGGTTAGGGAGGGCTGTAGCTACCGGGGCGTGGAGGCTGTTATAGACAAGGATCTAGCTAGCGCAGTCCTAGCAACGCTTCTAGGGGCCCAGAGGCTCATAATATTCACCGACGTTGACTACGCCTACATAGACTTCGGCAAGCCGAGCGCCAAACCAATAAAGGAGATGACCATCGACGAGGCTAGGAAGCTGCTGGAGCAGGGAGTGTTCGGCGAGGGGAGCATGGCGCCCAAGATAAGGGCCGCGATCTACTTCGTCGAGCATGGAGGCAAAGAGGCTAGGATAGGCCACCTCAGGAAGGCGGAGGAGGTTATAGAGGGCCGCAGCGGCACGAGAATAGTTCCGCAGCGCTAGAGAGCCTTCCGCAAGCTCGACACAAACCCTTCTAGCGCGAGGAGCTAAGAGCCTCTGCCTAGAGCAGCTCAGCGCAACTCCTTTGCTACGCAATCTCTAGCTGCAATCACCTGATCGTAGTGGACTCCGTATGTAATCTTTCTAACTCCGTTCAGCCGGTTAGTGCTGAGCTATTCGAGCAATGCAAGCAACGCTTTTTTCCAACTCTAGCTACGGTGATGTGGGTGCCTGTATTGGCTAAACCCAAACTGTTCGTAACTAGAGAGCTCTTCGAGGACGTTATCAAGAAGCTTGAGCAGTACTACGATGTTGAGGTGTGGGACAAGTACACCCCGCCGCCTTACGAGGTGCTTCTAGAGAAGGCTAAGGAGGTTGACGCGCTGGTAACACTGCTAACGGATAAGGTTGACTGCAACCTGCTGCAGCAAGCGAAGAAGCTTAGGATAATAGCCCAGTACGCTGTTGGCTACGACAACATAGATATCGAGTGCGCTACGAGGCTAGGGATCTACGTAACCAACACCCCCGGCGTGCTAACCGAGGCTACCGCTGAGCTAACCTGGGCCCTGATCCTAGCAACCGCTAGGAGGATCGTGGAGGCTGACCACTTCGTTAGGTGGGGAGAGTGGTGGAGGACTGGAACCGGCTGGCACCCCAAGATGATGCTGGGAGTCGAGCTCAAGGGCAAGACGCTGGGAGTCATAGGCCTGGGAAGGATAGGTAGCAGGGTTGCTGAGATAGCTGTCAAGGGCTTCGGAATGAAGGTGATTTACTACGACACGAAGAGGAGGGAGGATCTAGAGAAGGAGCTAGGCGTCGAGTATAGGGATCTAGACCAGCTGCTGCAGGAGGCTGACATAATCACGATACACGTGCCTCTAACAGACAAGACGTACCACATGATAAACGAGGAGAGGCTGAAGAAGATGAAGAGGAGCGCCATCCTCATCAACACCGCTAGGGGCAAGGTCATCGACACCGAGGCGCTGGTGAAGGCCCTTAGAGAGGGGTGGATCGCTGGAGCCGGGCTAGACGTGTTCGAGCAGGAGCCCCTACCACCGAACCACCCGCTGACCGCGTTCAAGAACGTGGTTCTAGCGCCGCACATCGGGAGCGCTACCTACGAGACGAGGCACGCTATGGCTGAGCTAGTGGCTGAGAACCTCATAGCGTTCTACGAGGGTCGCGAGCCTCCGACCCTCGTAAACAAGGAGGTTCTGAAGGTTAGGCCACCGGGCTTCAAGTAACGCTAAGGCTTTTTCGCCTTCCCGCACAAGCCTTCTAGGTGATGAGACGACCTGTCTCTGAGAATGTGATGACCCCAGCTTACCCTGAGCACTCTCTAAGCCTTGCGCTAACCTCTTTAGCTACCTCAACTATATCACGCGCGCTGTAAGCCTCGTCAGCAACGCCCTGGGGAGGCTCCGACCCTAGGCAAACGATTCCAGCTCTGGGGATGCCTATGCTCCTAATCCTCTCGACAGCTCTTCGAGCCTCTGCTGAGCTCATGTCGCCAGCCTTAACCTCGTAAGCTGCAACGGGCCTCCGCCTCCTGTCTAGGAGGACGATATCTATGTCTCCCTCTCCGTGGGGCAGTATCGTGTAGGCCTGCACAAGGTTGTGCTTCTGGGCTAGGAGCTCCCCTATAGCGAACTGGAGCTCTATCGCTATGTATACAGCTAGCTGCTGGGGATCGGGGCTAGCTCCGTGCTCCTCGACGAGTTCGTCTATTCTTAGTAGTGTTGAGAGCAGCGGCGAGCTATGCCTATAGAAGTACCTCGCTCCTCGCGTTCTCCACAGCGGTATCTTAGCTACGAGCCCCATTGACTCGAGCTGGCTAAGTATCCCGGTGACTATGCCGGGGTGAGGCGCGCTAATTAGCCTAGCCTCGAAGAGCTTCTGGGCTAGCGACTTGGATGACCAGTAGCCCTCTGCTAGCAGCCTCAGCGTAGCCTCGTAGAGCCGCGTTAGCTGCTTCTCCTCCTCGGTAAACACCTCCCCGATTAGGCTAGTGGCTACAGGTGCTAGGCTAGGGGCTCTTCTAGCTAGCTCAATCCACGGCTCTCCCCTAGGCTCAGCTAGCCCAAGTATCCACGGGTCCCTAGCTAGAGCTCCCCACAGAACCGCCTCCCTCGGCGGGAGATGCTTAGAGAGCGAGGCTATGGAGTCAGCTACGCTAGCTAGCCCCACTAGGAATGGCTGCAGCAGCCCTAGGAGAGGGCTCCTCCTATCGAATACCCTTCTAGCTATGCCGAGGCTAGAGCCGCACAGTACCAGCCTACCGCTAACCTCGCTCCTCTTCAACGCTATGAGATCCCAGTAGTCCTCGGGAAGCCTCTGAAACTCGTCTACAACAACGGTCTCGCCACGCGCTAGAGAGTCGATGACGCTAGAAATGCACGCTCTAAGGTCGTCGAGGAACCCTATGGAGCCTCCCCTCTCAACGATGCAGCTCCTAGCGCGCGTGATGGTCACGTAGAGCCCCCACCTCAAGCACCTCCGTAGAAGGAACGTCTTCCCGGTCTTCCTCCTTCCGTAGACGAGCAGCCACTCGCTACCCCTCTTCAGAGCCGCGCATTCCCACCTATCTATAACCACCCGAATATTCTCACCAGAATACTCGTCTTGGGCTAGCGTAAAAGCGCTCGGGTCTAAGGAGCAGCAGAGTTAATAAGTTGGTTCAAGGGGCTAAGCTTCGAGTTTAGGAGAGTGCGTAGCTATGTTTAAGCACGCTGAGGGAGCTCAGGAGTTCTCTTCTCTTAGAAGGCTCGAGGTTAGGGACATAGCGGAGCGCCTTGGATACATAGCTCCGTCGAGGATACACATGAATAACTACCCAACGGATAACCCTATAGCGGCTTTCAACCCCGCCATGTATCTAGATAGGGAGTACCTACGCGTATTTCCGAGAATCATAATAGGTTACTACATGTACGTGAGCGCTGTAGCGCTAATAGAGATACCCGTGGCGGACGTAGTCGATAAGCACATAACGAACGCTCACTACGCTGCAGAGCTAGTAGTCTACCCAACGATGAGGTACGATGTGTGGGGCGTAGAGGACCCCCGCGTCAACCCGATAGGCAGCGAGACCGTGTCCATGGTCTACACCGGCAGGGGCGTCAACTACTTCAACCCCACGATTAGGCAGGAGAGAACGCTTCCCGTAGTCGCTCTAAGCAAGCTGGGCAACGGCCGTAAGTGGAGCAAGAAGGGCGTATTCGTGCTCCCTAAGCACCTCAGATCCCACATAGTTAGCGACAAGGACGCGTTCCTAGTCAGAACACCAGACGATAGGCTATGGCTGTTCCACAGGCCTCACACAGACGACGAGAGGTGCCACCTAGTGATAAGCCGTGTTAGCGAGGATCCGACGAAGGTAGATGGAATAAGGGAGATAGGTGTCGAGGACACAACGATAATTCTAGAGCCAGCTAGCTTCGAGCAGAAGCTCGGGTGGGCAGCCCCACCGATCGAGGTTGGGAGCAGTAGGTACCTAGCGCTCATCCACGCTATAGAGAACGTTAACTACAGCTACAATGTGTTCGCAGCCCTCATGGAGTACCGCGGCGAGAGCGGCTTCAGAGTGGTTAGCGTAACCCCATTCTACGTCATGGGTCCTAGAACCATATACGAGATCTACGGCGATAGGCCTCTAGTCGTATTCCCGTGCGGCATGGTCGAGATAGACGGCCAGCTCATAGTATCCTACGGCGCTGCCGACTACGTGATCGGGTTCGCCAAGATAGATAAGCAGGAGCTTCTATCAATACTAGAGGGTGGAGCAAGTGGCTAGCGCTGGAGAGGGGCTTAGCCTAGAGGACGCCATACTGATAGCCATAGCCCAGGGAGCTGAGACCCCGGACGAGATAGCTAGAGCTCTACACGTCGACAAGGGTGTTGTCGAGGACCTGCTGAGGAAGCTCGAGCTAGAGGGCTTCGTGAAGAAGGAGACGAGAGGCCTCATATTCAAGAAGACCGTGTACGTGCTCACCGAGAAGGGCTTCGAGAGAGCTGGTAGAGCCCTCGAGAAGCTGAGGGAGGTAGCGAACCAGCTTAGGCAGATGATAGAGTCTGGCCAGGTAGATGAGGCTAGCCAGATAGCCTCTGCGTGGATGAGCTTCCTGCCGCTGATGGTATGGATGGACCTGCTACCCCTCACGATGCTGAGCCTCCTACCCCTAGAGCTAGGGTTCCTAGCAGACCTAGGGGCTATGGATACCGGAGGAATGGATACTGGGGCAGACACCAGCGGCGATACCGGTGGGGACGGAGGGGACATGGTCTAGCTAGCCTCTGGAGACAGCGCTAGAACTGCAAAGATGCTAGACCACCTAAGCTCTCCAAACCTAGCTCTGCCAACAACTCTCCAAAGCCTGCTCAGCACCTCTCTAGGAACACCCTTTTCCACCCACTCCCTAGACCATGCCCTAGCTAGATCCTCTAGAACCTCGTGCGGAACAGGGGCTCTCCAACGAATCACCCTACTCTCGAGAACGCGAAACCCTAGCTCGTCTAAGAGCCTTAGCCAGTAGCTAGGGTCCCTATACTCCTCGAAGCTACCCATGAACCTAGCTGCGGAGCGCCACACTCTCCAAAGCTCTGCATAGAGCTCCGAGCCCCTAGGAGTAGGCTCAGTTATGAGCACCCTCTTAGCGGCTCTACCAACCTCCGCTAGAGCTTCTCGATGAAGTCGAGGGTCGATTTCGTGGAGCACGAAGTGCAGCACGGCTAGATCCACGGATCTCGACCTAAGCGGAATCAGCCTAGCATCTGCGCAGAGAAGCTCTAGCTTAGCGGAGCTAGCCCTAGAGATTCTCGCTAGCTTGCAGCAGTCCGCATCCAGAGCTATGACTAGCTCTACAGAGCTCTGCAGCAACCGCTGCGTTGAGTCTCCAGCACCAACATCGGCGACCACTCGAGGCTCTGCACGTAGAGCAAGAGATAGTATCTCTGACCACACCCTCTCAACTTCAGCTAGGTAGAGCTCCAGGCTCGAGCTCAGCACGGCTATCAGCGCCAGCCCCCTATCACTGGCTCCATACGTGCTGGTCAGCTAGGTGCAGGTGCTTCTCTACGGGTATAGCTGATGCTCCGTAGACCTCCCTAAGTACGTCTATTCTAAGCACTTCCTCTGGAGGCCCTTGCGCAGCTATACCCCTATTCATCAGCACCACGGTCTTTGCGTAGGGCAGGAACATCGTTGGGTCGTGGCTAGTTACCACCACTAGGCTGCTGCTCGCCTTAGATGCTATCACCCTCACTATCCCCTCCTTCCACCTCGGGTCAACCGAGGTCAGGGGCTCGTCTAGAAGCAGAACCTTTCGCTCCACAACAAGCATGGGCGCTATCAAGGCCCGCTGCCTCTCGCCACCCGATAGCTTCCTAAAGTCCCTCTCCCAAGTATCCCTGCTAAGCCCTACCAGCTCTAGAGCTCTCCTAGCCTCAGCTCTCCAGTTCCTAACCCCTAGAGCCTTGAGCAGGCACTCAACGTACTCCAGAGGGGTTATTGGGTAGGGCGGGAGGCTAGGGTGTAGCTGAGGTACGTAGAGAACGTATTTCCTCGCTCTAGATGGGCTGCCTGTAACGTCCTCGCCTAGAACCTCGACCCTTCCCTCGACGGGCTTGATGAGCCCCGCTATCGTTTTGAGGAGAGTCGTCTTACCAGCTCCGTTGGGGCCTAGGACTAGCGCGAGGCTAGGTCCATCTAGCTCTAGCGTGTCTCCCCTAAGCACCTCGAGACCATCGAACCTAACCCTAACCCTCTCTAGCCTAAGCCACGGCATGCCGTGTGCACAGAGTCATCATAGGTTATAAGTATTTCGTGCACAGCAGCTATGGGCACAGCCTTGGCTAGCGGCGCCCTCGCAGCTCTAGCTACGGGTCTAGCGCTCGCAGCTGCAGCCATAGCTCCAGCTAGGTACAGGCTATCGATAGCCCTATCCGCTGCATCCGCAGGGCTCGCCCTAGCTAGCTCCGTAGCTCTAGGTAGCGTTAGCGCGTGCGCAGCAATGATCCTAGCAGCTGCATCGTTTTCGCTGCTAGGGGCTCTAGCAGCCGTTAGGAGAATGGTTTTCCTAGCTGCTGCTACTCCCCACACCTCGGTGTTCTCAGTAGCTCTAGCCGTAGCGCTCGCTGGCTTCAGCACCGGTAGCTACGTAGCTATGTTCGCTGCATCCCTAGCTCTAGCCCTAGGGGCTCTAGCGCTATCGCGCAAGCTCGGCACAGATGTATCCACCGGTGTCGTTGTTAGCCTAGCTGCTACGGGCACAACGCTATCGCTGTACTACCTAGCTACCCACGGCGTATCGATATCCAGCCTAATCGTGGGCGAGGCGCCTAGCCAGCTAAGCATATCTATCCCCGCAGCAATCGCCTCCGCAGCTATAGCGATCTACACGCCTCTCTTCCTCCACAGCCACCTCCTCACATCGATGAACGAGGATGTTGCTAAGCTAGCTGGCGTTAGGGTGTGGCTACACGACCTAGCTCTAGCAGCCATGTTCGCTGGGATAGGCATAGCTACGGTCACGAGCGTTGGGTTCGTCGCTCAGCACGTGCTCGTGCTCGTGCCCCCCGCAATAGCCTCCAGCGTTGGCAAGGGCTGCAGGGCTGGGATAGAGACGTCTACAGCTGTAGCTATCGCTAGCGCCTGCAGCGGAACGCTCATAGCTAGATACCTCGGGATAGCTCCAGCGGGGGCCGTGGGAGCTGTACTCGTAGCCTCCTACGCCCTATCCGAGCTAGGGGCTAGGGTGGCTAGCCATGGGGGTTAAGAAGAGGTTCGGGGTCTCGCTAGACAGCGAGCTGCTAGACGCTATAGATAGGGTTGCTAGAGCGCTGAACACGACTAGGAGCGCTGTTGTTGAGGAGGCTGTGAGGGCATTCATAGCTGACTACGAGCATCTTACTCGGAGGCACGAGTGCTGCGGGCTCATAATAGTCGAGGGCGTTGACGAGGGTATTAGGGGTGTTGTCGAGAGGTTTCGCGACGTGGTTATGAACCACATGCATCTACACGCTGGGTGCAACTGCTTCGACGTGCTTCTAGTCTACGGAGACTCGGGTAGGATCGCTGAGCTAGAGTCGGTACTGGTTAGAGAGCTTAGGTGCGCAACACGATTTGTACCTCTATCCGCAATCCATAAGCGGCCTGATCGAAATGGTTGAGCTGGTCAACGAGATTAGGCTAGACATATTTGGGGACCACGTATCCATAATCTCGACTGTGAGGAGGGTTAGGCCCAAGGAGTTTAGGAAGCCGCAGCACTTCGTGTGCCCCTTCTGCGCAGGTAACGAGGAGATGACTCCCCCAGCAACGCTTGTGCTTGTCGAGAGGGATGGCTCCGAGGAGTGGCTGAGGGACAGCGATAGCGAGCGGGTCAAGGGATGGACCGTTAGGGTGGTTCCCAACAAGTTCCCAGCGCTAACAACATCGCCTCCCAAGCCAACCTCGCCTAGCTACACGGAGGCCTACGGCTATCACGAGGTCGTTATAGAGACCCCTAGCCACATAGGGGATGTTCACGAGCTTAGCAACGAGCAGTTCTCCAAGGCGCTAAAGGCCGCGTTTAGGAGGATAGGGGAGATGATGAGCGATCCAAGGATCGACACAGTGATAATGATAAAGAACCGTGGGCCGCAGGCTGGTGCAAGCATTCTGCACGCTCACTCGCAGATCTTCGCTCTACCCGTAGCACCGAAGAGAATCGAGAGGGAGGTTAGGGTCTTCGAGAGCAGCTCCGAGTGCCCGCTGTGCAGGTACCTCGCGAGGGAGCTTGGTGAGGGTAGGAGGCTTGTTTATAGGGGTAAGCACTTTGCCGCGGTAGCTTACGAGGCTCCTAGGATAGGGTTCGAGACGTGGATCGTTCCGATTAAGCACTCTAGGGATCCGCTATCGCTTAGCTCGGAGGAGCTTAGGGAGCTAGCTCTAGTGCTTAGAGCGATTAGCTACGCCATAGTTAGGGGTAGGGGCTTCGAGAACTTCAACTGGTGGTTCCACATAGCTCCTAAGAGCGCTAGAGAGTTCCACTGGCACGTAGAGGTAGCTCCAGTATCGTCGACGTGGGGAGGCTTGGAGAAGGGTGGCGACTCGTTCATAGTTGAGTACAGCCCGGAGGAGGCTGCCTCCGAGCTCAGGAAGTGGGTTGGGGAGTTCATCGATAGTGAGGCTAGGTAAAGCAATCGCTATCCTACACGTGGTCTCTAGAATCGTGGCTATGCTTTTCGAGCTCCTAGCACTGTCGATGCTACTCCTCCTCTACCCTAGGCTCAAGCTATTACTGTGGAGCGCTAGGCTTAGGATCACAGTAGCTAGGCTACCTCCCTCTATCAAGAGGTTGGTTCTGCAGAGCTACTCTAGGGCTAGGAGAAGGGCTCTCGAGACACTATCTCTAAGGGGGTTGCTTAGGCAGTTTCTAGGCTAGCCTGCCTAGAGATAGATTTCTACGAGCTCTAGAGATACGTTAACCGGTGATCGGGATGGCTCCCGAGGCAGGCTCTGGGTCTGGAGGAGAGGAGAAGCCTCGAGAGGTTAGGATCGAGAGGTTTAGGGAGCACGAGGACTACGTGGAGCTGAAGGCTGTGTTCGCAGCTATCGAGGAGTTCCTAAGGGGTGTGATACCCATGGTTAGGCAGCTGATAGACACGATACTGCAGCCCCTAGACGGGGCTAAGCTAGGTAAGGACATTGCTGAGATGTATAGGCAGCTCAAGGAGAGCGGCATGAGCGAGGAGATGATTAGGGAGATAATAGATAAGTACCTGAGCAAGAGGCTCGAGGAGATACCCACCATAACATCGCTCCTCAAGATGTTCGGCGAGGCTATCGGTAAGGGAGGTAGGGACGTTATGAAGGGCATAGAGATCGCTACCAAAGCGCTGAGGAAGGAGGGAGGTGCCGCAGGAGGGAGTGGAGGAGAGGCTGGAGAGGGTAGAGAGGCTCCTAAGGGAGGTAGCTGAGAGGCTCGAGAGGTTAGAGAGGGCGCTAGCTCTATCAGCTGATGGTAGGGCGGCTATAGAGGTCGCTAAAGTAGCTATAGCGCTAGCCCTCCCACCTCTACACGCCGCTAGAGCTGTTCACAGGCTCCTCGAGGTAACTAGGAAGCACGGCGTCGTAGACGAGGTCTCGCAAACAGTGATAGAGTCTCTAGCTAGCTGCAAGCCCAAGAGCATCACGAGGATAGAGGCCGACGTTAGGAAGCTGAGAGGCAGAGCCTCGAAACACACCATAAGGAAGAGAATAAGCGAGCTCGAGAAGGCAGGCATCGTCGTAGCTATCGAGAAGGGATCTAGAAAGCTGTACACGCTCAAGCAATGCATCGAGGATGTAGCCCCGCCCGGATAAACCCCTTCACCAACCCCCTAGCTAGGGGGCCTCAGGGGTTCCCGCAGCGGGGCCACGAGAGCCGCTCTGTTAGGTGGCGGGCTTCAGCACCTAAAGCTTTTTCACATTTTTCACGAGCTCATCGATGCTATCCATCTTCAATGATAATGTTTTTACCGAGGCTAGCCCTAGCCGCCCTCGGAGGCGACGGTTCTTGAAGATAATCAGCTTTGCTGGATCTAGCGAGGAGCCTAGCCCTAGCCACGCTCGCAGGATCGTTGAGCTTGTAGATGCGTTAGCTAGCGAGTGCTGCACGGATAGAGTTGCGCTTGCTTTCGGCGGGTACTGGGGCGCTATGAAGATCGCTATCGATAGGGCGCTCGAGAGGGGGTTCACGGTACTGATCTTTCCACCTGTTGAGAAGGAGCACTTTCCCTTTCCCGAGAGAGCTATCGTGGTTAGGACGGGGGCTAGCTATAGGGTTAGGAGCGTCTTTCTAGTGAGGAGCGGCGACATTCTCATTGCTCTAGGCGGCGCATCGGGAACCATTCAGGAGATTATTACAGCCTACTGCGAAGCTAAACCCATACTGATTCTTAGGAGCGGTCTCGATAGTGATAGGCTTGAGGCTCTAGCCCCCTACATAGATAGGAGGGGGCTAGCTGAGCTAAGGTTCTTTGATGATCCTAGGGATCTCGCGCGGGAGGTAGCTAAGATTCTTGGGGTGCGCTAGCCTCGAGCGCAAAGATTGTTGCTGTGTCTATAGCTGTTTTCGTCGCTGGGCTCGCTCTAGCTATAGCTATAGCTCCGCACCTACTGCAGAGCGGGGCTACTACCACCGTCACCAGCATATCTATCGTTACGAGGAGAGCGCTCACGACAATCACGGTCACTAAGACCATTACCGAGAGAAGGATCCTTACGTCAACCACTACGGTAATCGAGATGCTGCGCAGAAGCTTCACAACCACTATGCGTATAACCGTACTGTCGAGCAGAACGGTTACCGTGCTTTCATGCCCTGCAGCTAGGTATAGATACGTAGTCGTTCCTAGCCCAAGACCAGCCCTAGTCGTTGAGGAGCCTAGGCTGCTCCTCCTCAACCCTGAGAAGCATTGGAGCCCGCCTCCGTTTCCCAGCATCGACTATCTCTACCAGCTCCTGGGCTTCTCGAACTTCTACCTGTACTCTCTAGGGTACGATACGCTGGTAGCTGTGGGGCGAGGGCTCATAACGGCTATAGGGATATACAATAGGACGACGCTGAAGCCCGTTAAGATCTACGTGTGCAGCGTCTTGGCTAAGCGCGTTGGGTATGTTGAGCCAGCGGACCTAGTCTTCGTAAACCGCAGCTTTATGATCTGCGCTGTTCGCGACCTTAGAATAATACACGAGCTTCATAGAGGTAGCTACGTTCTGGTAGTGTTCAGCGGCTCAGAGCCTATAATGGTAGCGAACCTTAGTGTCGCTCCCCGCTACATCTCAGTAGCGTTCTCTTCCAGCATGTATTCGAGTAAGCCCCTCCTCCCGATAAATACCACTACGCTCGGTAGGATAGATCCCCTAGCCGCCGCCATCCTAGCGGGGTTCAGCTCTAGCGATGTGAGTAGAGTTGGAGAGATCCTTAAGCTAAAGAAGGTTGGGCCTAGATACCTAGCTCTATGGCTAGTTCTTAGCAGCGTGTCCAAGGATGTTAGGTACTCAGCCAACATCTCTCGAGCTTGTGTCGAAACCCCTCTGCAGACACTCGAGCATGGAGAAGGTAGATGCATAGACTACGCGCTCCTTACCGCAGCTGCACTGATGTACGAGGGCTTCGAACGGAGTTTCATCGCCTTGATCTACACGAGCTCTGGCCTCAGCCACGCGGTAGCTCTCGAACCTATCGACGGATCTCTATTCGTCCTCGACCAGAGGCCCCCGCCTATAGAGTGGAGCGACTATCTTCAGTACGTGCTCAGCAACGCTAGCATCGAGAGAGTCGATCTCTACGAGATAGCCCTTCGCGGCAGCGAGCCCCAGGTGTATGAGTGGCTCAACGTTAGCCTGCGTTCCGAGGATCTCTACCCCGAAGACTCCTTACCTAAGGGCTTCTCGTACAGAGTCGCTATGGAGGTTGCAAGAGCTCTAAACTCGTCGCTGTGCCCAGAGCTATCGACTCTCAGAGGCTTCGTTGGAACAATAGTGGAGCTCAGCGGCCTTAAGGTTGTGGGAATCACGAGGGGCAGCTATCCGTTATCTAGGCTCTACAGCCCGCTCTTCGATAGCTACTGGGTTCACCTCTATGCTTCTCGCGCTATAGAGGTGCTGAGGCGCTTAGGTGCCAAACCTAGGTGTCTATGGCTATCCATAGAGTCGGGTAGAGGTAGCGACGTGCTGTGGATCTACTCAACTCCATTCAAGCCTCCTCCCGTAGCCATCGAGAGCGCTGGTAAGTACGTATCGGTTGTTGTTGGAAGCGCTCTGAGCCAGAGGAACCTCGCTGTAGCGATATATCGCGGCGGTAAGCTGGTAGCGCAGCTAGTTCCCAGAGGATTCACGTGCTTGAGCTCTAGCGTGAAGTGCCTAGAGTCCGTATGGATCAGAGGTGAGAACTACACACTGATCCTAATTCCTAGGCTAGCTCTCGAGAGGGCTGGTATCGAGCCTAGCGATTTTATAGTGGTGTGGGTGAGGGGTTTTGCTGTCTATGGTGCGCGGGTGGGAGCGTGGCTGCGAAGTGGCTAGCGTACTCGCTGATATGCTTAGCGCTGTGGGGCCTCTGGGGCTTTCTCCTAAAGCTCGCTAGCAAGGGTCTTGACTGGAGAACCGTGTACTTCCTGAGTACGGTAGCTTCCTTCTCGCTAGCTGTAGCTGTTGTGCTTGCTAGCGGGGGTGTTAGGGTTGGTGAGGCCCCTCGCGCTCTGGTGGCTGCTGCTCTAGCTGCTGGGGTTGCTGGAGGCGGTGGCTACGTAGCCTTCATGAAGGCTCTGGAGAGCGGTAAGGCATCCATAGTTATTCCTCTAACAGCTGCCTACCCCGCTATAACCGTCGTGCTAGCCCTAGTGTTCCTAGGCGAGAAGCTTAGCGCTATGCAGGTAGCTGGAATCGTTCTAGTGATACTCGCATGCATCCTACTATCGATTAAGTGATTCTAGAGCCCGGCGCTGCTCCTCAGCAATCCTATTCATAGCCTCTCTAGGGTCTGGAGCCCTAGTTATAGCCCTTCCAACAATCTCGTAGTCTGCACCAGCCCTCAAAGCATCTCCTGGTCTAGCCCCCTGGGCCCCTACTCCAGGGCTCAGTATCTTTGCGCTAGGAGCTAGCTTCCTAACGAGCTTGATCATGTCCACGCGCGTCGCTGGAGCTACGAAGCCCCAGAAGCCTAGGGATAGGCACGTCTCAACCATCTCGCTAGTGTGCCTATCTATGAACTGCCTCGAGCCTGGGTGGCTCATAGACACGACCGCAATGAGCTTGACTCCGTGGCTCTTAGCCCAGTCAGCTGCCTCGTCAAGCGCTCCTTCCCTACCTACGAAGGCGTGTAGGATAGCAGCGTCGAACCCAGCGCTAGCTAGGTTCTCGAGAACAATCCTCATGATCGCGCCTACGTCAGCTAGCTTGAGGTCAGCTACCTTAAGCAGGTCCCGAGCATCTCTGAGAACGCTTTGAACCCATGAGAGACCCCGGGCTACGATAGCTGGAAGCCCTATCTTTACGCCAGCTAGAGCTGGGTGCCCAAATACCCTAGATAGAATTGATCTGCACCACCGCTCTGGGTCGGTGCTAGGCGGGGGATCGAGAGCTAGGACGATCACTCCTCATCACCGTCTATGGGCTTCCAGAAGGGGCATACCGAGCATATCTCTGGGTGCTTAGAGACCCTAATCCTGTACTCATCCCCATCCTTATCCACGCTCATCCACGGGAGCGGGTAGGCGATCCTCAGAAACCTGCAGAGCCCGGTAGAGGGGTCGTAGTGGATGCACCTAGCCCTCTTCTCGACGCCTACAAGCATCATCCCTGCTAGAACCTTAGCTATCTCAGCAACCTCGTCCTCCTTCCTGCCTAGGAGCTTGGGCAGCCCTAGCTTGAGCCCTATTGCTCTAGCTACCTGCGTCACCAAGGTTACTTCCCGGTTAACACCTATCGCATTGGAAATACTATTTAAGAAGGGGTTCGCTAGGTAGGGCCATGAAACGCTAACGCTTTTTACTAGCTCGATCAAGGTTTCGGGCGGTGGCTTTATTGAGTAGCAGCGTTGTTGAGCGCATTGAGGAGGAGGCTAGGAAGCTCATCGAGGATGCTAGGAGGAGGGCTAGGGAGATCATTGAGGACGCTGAGCGCAGGGCTAGGGAGATTCTCGAGGATAAGAGCTACCTAGAGGAGCTGGAGCGCGAGAAGCAGAGGCTGCTAAAGGAGGCTGAGGAGAGGGCTAGGGAGATCCTGAACGAGGCGTATGGGAGAGCTGAGGAGATTAGGAGGATGGCTAGAGCTAAGCTCGACCCCCTAGCTGATGAGCTCGCTAGGGAGGTCGCGGGGATCTAGCCTTGGGGGCTCTAGCGAAGCTGCGAAGCGTGCTGCTAACAACCCCTGACATAGGCCAGAGGGTTAGGATAGTTGGGCTTAGAGACGAGGTTGAGGAGCTCAGCAGGCTCCTCCAGAGCCTCGGGCTCTTCCAACCATCTCAGCCTAGGGTTGCTGGAGAGCGGGTGGCTAGAGAGGTTGAGGAGCTTAGCCAGCTCGTTGAGAGGGCTTCGAAGCTCGTTGCTGAGTTCGTTAAGAGGCTTCCTAAGGAGAGGGTTGTTAGGATAGAGTACCTACCTACCTTCGAGGAGCTGCGCAACGCTGTCCCTAGATACATAGAGGAGCTCTCCTCAGACCTTAGAGAGATCGAGTCCATCGAGGCTAAGATAGCGAAGATCGAGGAGCGCATGGAGGAGCTGAGGATCGTAGAGCCCTTCCTAAGACACGTTCTCGAGACCCTCGGCGACGTTGATGTCGGCGACCTAGTCTTCGATGGGTCAGCGCTAGTGCTCAGAACGTACCGAGCCTCCCCACGCTCCTGGAAAGCCTTTCTGGAGCAGGGTAGGGGTCTCGTCGAGCTCGTTACGCTCCACGAGGGCGAGGATATAGCTGTTGGAACCGTAGCATTCATGTCGAGGGATCGAGCCTCTGTAGAGTCCCTAGCTAGCTCCATTGGTCTTCGGGAGGTGTCTACGCTAAGGGATTTCGCTGGGCTCAGAGTATCCCAGGCTCTCGAGAGGATAGCTAAGGAGCTTAGCGACACTAGAGCTCTCGAGGAGCTCCAGAGCAAGCTGATGAGTATCGTCGAGAGGGATCTCGAGAGGGTAGCGCTTCTGAAGCTCTTTGCTGAGAACGAGGGGGAGAGGCTCAAGCTCCTCAAGCTAGCACTATCCTCGAGGTACGCCTTCTTTGTGGAGGGCTGGGTTCCTCAGAGCCAGCTTGATAGGCTTGTTGGCGAGGTGTATAGGAGGAGTAGGAGCTGCGTTGTGGAGATAGTAGAGCGTGGTGCTGAGGAAGAGCCTCCTGTGGTTATGAGGAACCCCAAGCCTCTGAAGCCCTTCGAAATGATCCCAACGTTCTACGGCTACCCGAGCCCAAACGAGTGGGATCCAACCCCGATAATGGCCTACTCATTCATATTCTTCTTCGCCTTCATCCTAGGAGACGCGGGGTACGCGATAGGTGTTGCGCTCGCTGCTAGGTACCTGCTGCCCAAGCTAGTCGAGAATCCGGAGAGCAAGGGATTCAAGTCGCTTCAGAAGATCCTGTACGTATGCGCCTTCGCCGCCGCAGTCTTCGGAACACTCGTGGGCGGATGCTTCTTCGGGCCGCGCAACTGGGTGCCTTCCATAACCCCGCACGCCACTACAGCTAAGGGCATTCAGGAAAACATGAGCATACTCATAGCTGTCAGCATGTGGACTGGATACGTACACATGCTGCTAGCGCACGGAATAGCTGCTGCCAAGAATAGGAAGCTGGGCGACCTCTGGGGATTCATCAATGAGGTCTCGATAGTCGGGCTAATGATCTTCGGAGGGATGTACATAGCGTCCTGGCTAAACATACTGCCTATACCCAAGGAGCTTGCGCACACCGTGCTGCTACCCCTAGCTATAGCGTTCCTAGTAGGGGTCGTGCTATCGAGGATAAAGGGTATGGGGGCTCTAGGTGGGCTTCTATGGATATTCGACCTCACGGGGCCCCTAAGCGACGTGATTTCCTACGTTAGGCTAGCGGCTCTAGACATGGCGACGATGCTCATGGCCTACG
>JAADCV010000067.1 GCA_013154235.1 Thermoproteota archaeon
CCGCAGCGAGTGTTCGCTAGGCTTAGAGAGCTTGGGAGAGGGCTCGGCTTGCATATACATAGGGTGGAGATGAGGTCAAGCACGTCGGTAGAGGGGATGCAGCTAGCTGACGTGCTCGTGGGGCTTTGTAGGGAGGGCCTCGTTCCGTGGATCCACTCGATTATAAGCGACGATGAGTGATCTTCGCGGGAGCTGTAGTAAGGTAGATAGCTGCTTCTCGTTCTTGAGGAGCTTGGGCTAAGGCTTGCAGCACCGCTGCTGGTGATGAGTGCTTCGGCTACCTGAAGAGTGATGACTATCACCCTCGCTGACCACGTCGCTCGCGAGAGCGGCTGTTTTGCGTACTGCCTTAGCCTCGGTGAAGGTAGATATAACCAGTGGTTTGCGATCGCTTCGTGGGTGCCTAGCTAGTGGAGAGGGACGATATTGTTGAGTATCTGGAGAGGCTCGTGCTCGTCGAGTTTCAGGGCGCTGAGAGGGATAGGGTTAGGAGCGAGGTGTCTAAGGTTCTAGAGCTGTTCAAGACTCTAGATGAGGTTAAGGATCTAGATAGCTACGAGCCGCTGTTCTACGTTCACGACATCTCGGGGCCGACGAGGGAGGACGAGCCGGGGGAGGACATAAGGTTGAGCTACAGCGATCTAGAGATGAATAGGAGGCTCGAGAGAGGGTTCTTCAAGGCTCCTAGAACTGTCGTGGAGGAGTAGAGCCATGACGCTAGCTACGGAGCTTGGCTATAGGCTCGTCGAGGAGTTCAAGGCTGATCCCTACCGAATCACCAAGTACCTCGAGGAGCTGTACGAGAGGGTGGAGAGGATCGAGCCTAGGGTTCGAGCATTCATAACCCTGAGGCCTCTCGACGAGGTTGTTAAGGAGGTTGAGGAGAGGATCAAGAGAGGGGATACCGAGGGTCCTCTCTTTGGCTTAGCGGTGGCGGTGAAGGACAACATCTGCACGAGGGGCATCAGAACTACTTGCGCCTCGAGAATGCTCGAGAACTTCGTTCCGCCCTACGACGCTACTGTGATCGAGAGGCTTAGGAGAGCTGGCGCCGTGATCATAGGCAAGACCAACATGGACGAGTTCGCGATGGGAAGCACTACCGAGACAAGCGCCTTCTACCCAACTAGAAACCCGTGGAACCTAGATAGGGTTCCCGGAGGCTCTTCGGGAGGCAGTGCTGCAGCTCTAGCTGCCGGAATGGCTACGCTAGCGCTTGGAAGCGATACTGGTGGCTCGATTAGGAACCCAGCTGCCTTCACCGCTACCTACGGCTTGAAGCCTACCTACGGGCTCGTTAGCCGCTTCGGGCTAGTAGCCTACGCTAGCAGCCTGGATCAGATCGGGCCCATGGCTAGGTGCGTCGAGGATCTAGCCATGCTTCTAAGCGCTATCTCTGGCCACGACCCGAGGGACTCAACATCGCTAGACGCGCCGCCTAGAGACTACCTTAGGCTTCTTCGCGAGGAGTGGTCTAGAGAGCCTCGGCTGAGGATAGGCATCGCTAGGAACCTTGTTGAGGGTAGTGAAGAGGGTGTTAGGAGATGCGTCGAGAGAGCCCTAGACGCTCTATGCTCATACCACGACTGCGAGGATGTGGAGATACCCTACCCGAGGCACGCTGTAGCTGCTTACTACATAGTTGCTATGGCGGAGGCTAGCTCGAACCTAGCTAGGTACGATGGGGTTAGGTACGGGATAGAGGTTGGGGTTGAGGGCAGGAGCTGGGTCGAGGTGTTTAAGGAGGCTAGAACTAGGGGGTTTGGCTACGAGGTTAGGAAGAGGATAGCGCTAGGGGCTTACGTGCTTAGTGCTGGGTACAGAGATGCTTACTACGTCAAGGCGCTTAGGTTCAGGAGGCTCCTCAAGGAGAGGCTCTATGGACTGTTCAGGAGGCTCGACGCCATAGCCACCCCCACCATGCCGATCCTGCCACCTAGGCTAGGCGAGCTAGTCTCAGACCCCATAAGGATGTATCTATCGGACGTGTGCACAGTGATAGCTAACCTCGTTGGGATACCAGCTATCAGCGTCCCAGCTGGCTTCAGCGATGGATTGCCAGTGGGGCTCCAGCTCATGGCCCCAGCTCTAGAGGAGGTTAGGCTGCTGTACCTAGCCAAGTTCCTTCAGGAGAGCCTCGGGTTCAGGAACCTGGTTGCCGAGGTGGTGTAGGATGAGCGTTAGGATAGGTCTCGAGATACACGTGCAGCTAAACACCCTTAGAACCAAGCTATTCTGCTCAACACCTAGCGATTACCACGACAAGCCTCCCAACACCCTCGTGTGCCCCGTGTGCCTAGGCATGCCCGGGACCCTGCCCGTGGTGAATAGGAGGGCTATCGAGGCAGCCATAATGGTAGCTCTAGCGCTAAACTGCGAGATAGCGCCTAGGATACTCTTCGTTAGGAAGCACTACTTCTACCCAGACCTACCCAAGAACTACCAGATCTCTCAGTACGACGGACCCGGGATGTTTCCCTACGCTAGGAAGGGATGGCTAAGGATATCGGCTGGGGGTAGAACCAAGATCGTTAGGATCAGGAGGATCAACATCGAGGAGGATCCAGGTAAGCTAACCTACCCAACGGGCTCGATGCTCACCTCGCCCTACAGCCTCGTCGACTACAATAGGAGCGGCATGCCCCTCCTAGAGATAGTTACCGAGCCAGACATGGAGAGCCCCCAGGAGGCTAGGGCCTTCGTTGAGAAGCTGATAGCTGTACTGGACTACCTAGGGGTCTGCGACCATAGGAAGGAGGGAGCGTTTAGGGTCGACGCAAACGTCTCTATCGAAGGAGGGGCGAGGGTAGAGATCAAGAACATCGGCAGCGCTAAGGATGTTGAGAGAGCCCTAGAGTTCGAGATAGCTAGGCAGAGGAGCGTGGTTGCGAGCGGCGGAAAGGTAAGGAGGGAGACGAGGCACTGGGACCCCGTTAGAAAGGTAACTGTTCCCATAAGGATTAAGGAGGTTGAGGAGGACTACCGCTACTTCCCAGATCCCGACCTGCCACCCATAGACGTTCCGAGGTCGTGGATCGAGGAGATAGCTGAGAAGATGCCAGAGCTACCCGATCAGAGGATAGAGAGGTTCGTCAAGCAGTACGGAATCGATGAGTACCGAGCAGCTGTTCTCGTACTGAACAAGAGGCTAGCGGACCTCTTCGAGGAGTGCGCGAAGATGTATCGAGACTACAAGAAGCTTGCTGACTGGCTCATAACAGACTTCCTTAGGTGGGTCAAGGATCTAGGGATAGATCTAGAGTCTAAGAAGGTGGAGCCCATAGCCATAGTCAAGCTACTCAGAACCCTAGACGAGGGAAGGATATCGATCAGGATGGCTAAGGAGCTCCTGCCTAAGGTCATAGCTGAGAACCTAGATGTCGAGGAGTACATCAAGAGGACGGGGATGGAGAAGATAAGCGATGTAGAGACCCTCAAGAGGGTCATCGAGGAGGTGTTTAGGGAGAACCCCAAGGCCGTTAAGGACGCGCTCAAGAACAAGAAAGCCGTTAACTTCCTCGTGGGTGCAGTCATGAGGAAGACTAGGGGTAGGGCCGATCCGCAGCTAACGGTGAAGCTCATCGAGGAGAAGCTTAGAGAGATAGCTCGCGAAATCTAGAATCCCGAGCTTTTTCAGATCATAGACCTAGCTCTCCACACTGTTAATACTAGCTGAGCTAGCTAAGCGCTAGCGGTGGTAGCGGGCGTGAGCACCGTACTCGTTCTGGGCTATAGGCAGTACGGTAGGTACCTATTCAACACGTGCGAAGCCATAGTAGAAGCACTCAACGGGTCGAGGATCAAGGGCTTCAGCGTGAAGGCGATGTCCATACCGGTGTCGCTGAGGTTCGTTAGGGAGGAGGTTCCAAAGATACTAGAGTCCGTAAGGCCTATGGTCGCGATAGGCCTAGGCATGGCTCCAGGCTTTCGAAGAGTTGTGGTTGAGATGGCTGCGACAAACCTAGCAACATTCGAGATCCCTGACGTGGATCGCCACGTAGCTAACCACGAGGAGATTCACCCGGGGGAGCCAACCATTCTAGAGATGCCCATTCCTAGGAGCAAGATCCTGGAGAAGTGCATTAGGGGCAGGAGGCTGCCTATGAAGCTAGGGCTCTCCGTAGGCACGTACCTATGCAACGCTCTCGCCTACACCATAGCTAGGTACGCAAAGCGCAACAGCGCTCTAGCAGCCTTCATGCACGTGCCTATGCATAGCGATTACGCGCTCAGGAACAGGTTCGAGGGACCCACGCTACCCCTTAGAGAATCTATCGAGTGCATCAAGTGCGTAATCGAAGCCTGCCTAGAGGTTTTGAGCAGCGGACGAGAAGAGTAGCTAGGCGGAGCACGATGCGTAGCGCAGGAACGATAGTGCTCAACAGAAGGGATCTAGAGAGGGACATAGAGAAGGACGCATCCATGCTAGCGGAGCTCTCCATAGAGCTAGCAGAGAAGGGCTGCCCAAACTACGACGATCCAGACTACGTAGAGAGGATACTTACTGAAGCTGTGGCTAGCAAAGGAGCGGTGGTCCTATGCATGGACGGAGCCTTTAGGGTCGTCTATAGAGGAGGGCGCATAGAGTTCACACCTCTAGACCAAGCTGGCTAGCCCACGCGTTTTAGCTACAGCCGCGCTCATCATTATCGAGAGGGTCTCTACTTAATCAAGGGTCTGAGCCCAGTCTAGCTCTCGGGGAGAGTGTTGATTCCGAGGATTGCTGAGCTGCTGTATAGGTGGCGTATTGAGGAAGCTAGGAAGAGGATGGAGGAGAGGGGTGAGAACGAGCTCTATGCTACCGAGCTCGTGCTGTGTCCTCTAAAGCCGAGGTTCTTCAAGATGTATAGAGAGCTTGCTCTCGCTCACAGCTTCTCTCCCATAGCGCTCCTAGGAGAGTTCGCGCACATGGGGCTTGAGAGGGTTCTTCAAGAGATTCTCGGTGAGGATTCTGTTAGGGTTGAGGTTGAGTACGAGCGGGGTGTAGAGGTTGATGGTCGTAGCTACGTCGTTAAGGGTAGGGTCGACGCTATTGTGGGAGACACGGTTCTAGAGATAAAGACTAGTAGGTCTGATGCTAGCATACCTTACCAGCACCACATTCAGCAGCTTAGGATATACCTATGGCTAA
>JAADCV010000036.1 GCA_013154235.1 Thermoproteota archaeon
AGTAGGCCTCTACACCGACCCACCCACCTGGCAGAGGATCGAACAGACATACCATATCCTCTCTACCTACCTCAAAAGCCAGGGGATAGAGGCCAGCCTCGAAAAACTCAGCATCGAGAAAGGCAGCCTCATCCCGCAAGCTCGAAGCATAATCGAAACAGTCTTAGCTGACCATCCCAGAACACCGATAGAACTCTACCTCACAGGAGGCCCCCGAATACTGCTAGCCTCATTTTACACAGCTACACTAACAATACCCGACGAGAACATAGAAAGAATAAGGATAACAGTATACGGTGAGGGCTTCCCAGCGTCCATAACAGTCGAGATCGGCAGGCTCCTAATCCTAGCACGCTTAGACGAGAAATCCCGGGAAATACTAGAGCTCATAAGAGACGGATACAACCGCATCGAGTCACTCCTAACCCGATCCAACCTGCCAAGGAGCACCCTCTACAAGAAGCTCAAAGATCTCGAAAACCTCGGCCTCATCATAAAAACCGGGAAGGGAGAATACAGGATACACCCAGCCATAGAACAACTAATCTAGCGTCCAACAAGACGAGACTAGGTACTCCCTTAGGTTTAGAATTATGGATTGAGAACCTATCACAAGCATTGAGTTTGGTCTAACATGAAAATACTTATTAGGTCTACCTAATCCAAACCTTTAGCGGGGGAGAACCCCGTGAGTGGATCACAGTCTCAGGAGGTAGCAGGGGCCCAGGCCCGGAAGCCGAAGCATATAGACGTGATCGTAGATATACTAGCTTTCTTCGCCGCTCAGAAGAGGTACAGTTATGTCGACATGATTGGTAACGCCTTAGATAAACTACTAGCAATCGACGCCCTGAAGGACGCCGTGAGGGACTTCAAGTCCTCCTGCATAGACCAGACCATACCCGACGAGGAAGTCGTCTGCCCCAAGATAGGCCCCGAAGAAATAGACAATGCAACTAGGTGGGTCACCGACAAGATAAGGAACGCCGAAACCCACGAGTTCCTCCTATTCACGAGGGAGCTCGCTGTGAAGGCCCTAGCCCGGGCCCCCCGCTTCAAGAAGGAGAATCTTGAGGAGTCCCCAAGTTCTTCCTCCCAGGAGTCCAAGTCTAGTTAGAAAGGGGTGATAGGTGTATGACGGGTAGTGTGAGTCTAGGAGTCTCCTTCCGGGTCATAGTTAACCAGGAAAGCCTGAACATGGCGGAGAGCGTAGGCAACGTCACCAGACATAGGAAAGCACCGATAGTTGTAAAGATTGGCGACAGCTACAAGCTAGTCTACGTCCCCGTCGTCAGCGGCATGAGCCTAGCCCACCACTACCAGAGACATCTTGCAAAGGCAGCCCACGATATGGGCCTCAACGTGACCAGGATGAGCCTACTAGGCTACTTCATGAAGTTCGCCGACAACAAGATTATAGAAAATTACTATTCTGAAATATATAATAATGAAGAGAACATAAAAGATATATTTAAAAAATTAGGTAATAAAAAGATTAAGAATAAGGTACTTGAAGAACATCCAGAGTATCTATGTAAGATAGAAAAACGAATAGTAGAGGACTGCGTCGTAGCAGACGTAGGCGGTTTTCTATATACTGAAGGCCCGGTGAAGAGAACGAGCAGATTCAATTTCTCCTACCTAGTCCCGACCCACGACGCTATAGAGACGGGCAGCGTTAGCACCGTACCCCAACTACACGTTAGATTCACCCCCGAAGCCAAGGCTAAGGAGCAACTCCCCTACTACAATGATAATTCTAGCGCTCTCTACACGGCGACCTTCCTACTAGAGGTCGATGGGATCTCGAAGCTGGAGGTCTGTCAAGCCCTCAGCAGGAATCCCGGCGATAATTCGGAGAGCCTCCCAGAGAGTCTCGGGAAGGATGAACAGGCAAAGAGGTTCGAGGCGAGCGTCAAGGCGCTCATTGCCATGCTAGGCAACCTCGCCTTCGGCGCCAAAAGGAGCAGGAACCTACCCCACTGGGAGATTAGGAGCGCCGTTGTAACCGGCGCTGTAGGGATAGCGCCTTTCGTACCCTCCAGCGGCCACCAGCCCAGCTTCATAGCTGACACGGTTGCCAGGGCCAGGATCCAGAAAGAGCAGGGCGTCCTCAAGGACTACACTATCGCGGCCTACAAGAGGGAAGACGGTGTCGACACTGCGGGAGCCAACACCTATAGGACGCTGGAGGAGGCCATCGCCGCCGTAGCCGCCTGGATAAGGAACGCGTACTTCGCATAGGCACACCGGTGAGAGGTATGCACACCAAGCACCCCGTTTTTCTCTACTCCATCCTCATGGTACACTGGGGCTACATAGTTAGGCAGCCCGGCGCCACGGCGGCCCAGGCAGCCTACATACTACCCCCGCCAACCACGATCGTTGGAGCCTACGGGAACCCGCTCGCCAGGCTCCTAGGAATCCCAGACTACATCGGGCCTCGCGAGAAGACTAATCTACCAGTACAGAACAAGTATATGGATTGCTTAGTTCGAGCAACGCTTGCCGCTGGCGCCGGGCTCATCCCGTCTCCAAGGCTATCTGTAGGCGCGGTAACATACGAAGAGCCCTCGAGGATAATGGGAACCCCCTATAAGGGAGGCGGAGATTATCAGAAGGCTGTAAAACAACCAATATACGTTAGCGCTACAACGCTCCTTCCAGTCCAAGCAGTCGGAGCTACCAGCGCTCCTGGCGCCCTCTTAGCTACCGGATGGCTTGTAGACGCCGACATGCTAGCCTCCTGCATTGGTAAGAGGATTAGCCTAGAAGATTTCGAGGCTGCAGCGTGGAGCGTCTATAGGCTGGGGAGCAGGGAAGGACTGGTTCACACAGTTAAGGCCGGCGTCGTGGAAACTAAAGACCTAGATCGCCCTGAGGGGTGGTTCAAGAGTATTCTCTACCAGGACAGGTTCTGCGTGAATATCAGAAGAGGCAAGTTTGCAAAGGTTACGATGATAGGCTACGATTACAAGGAGAGGGAGTTCTTCGTTCCCTGCGGAGAGGCTAGCGGCATAAACATACTACTCCCACCAACAAGATCCGTGACTTACCGTATACTTCCGGGGTGTAAGGCTTCTGGCACAAGGGTCGAGCTAGCGGGTAGCAGGATCGACTTCTACCTTGCCTATAGGGGGTGATGGAGTATAGGGGAGAAGGTTGAGATACGCCTCTTAGACCCCGAGATGCTAGGCCGCCGCTTCCAGTATGCCTTCCTAAGCTTTGCTGATAACGTAGATGTTAGACCAGACCTTAACATAGCGAGCTTTGAATCGAAGGAAGAGTTTGTAAAAACCGTGAGGCTAGCGCTTGAAACTATCTTAGCTAGCTTGATGTGGCCGGAAACCACTAGGAAGAAGAGCAAGTGCCCACCCTACAGGTTAAGCAAAATCGGCTACGAACTGGAGTGCACTAGGCTCGATAGGGGTCCCAACCTGTACCAGGCAGGGAAGAAAAGCGACTATCGTACTCTACAAACTGCGGGCCTCAACGTCTGCAAGTATATCAACCAGAAATGCCAAGATACTGTTGCTTGGATTCATGCTGCAGTAAGTTATGCCCTGCTAGTTCTCGAGAAAGGCGGTCCTATAGGGGGAGAGCCAGAATATGATATACTCTGGCTTGCCAGGGCAACACTCTTTACTATGATTAGAAATGTTAAGGGAGCAGTTGAGGCTAAGGACAAGAAAATTAATATTGACACCCTTGGAACGGTCCTGCTAGGCGGAGCCATATCTTATCTAGGGTCTCAGAAGGTTAGTGACCAGCAGCTCGAGTTCTACGTGCTTCCCGAGTATGTCTCGAGGGCTTACAGGGCTCTACGACAGATAGCTGCGGTGGGCGGCATTACGTCTAACCTAGCTGCTAAGGTGGCGGATCTAACCAGAAACCTGAGTGTGAGTTTTGAGCAGGCTGTGGCGCTAGCTACCGCTGTATTTACTATTAAGTATGCTCATATAGCAACTAAGCTGGGAATTTCGATAGGCGAAGCGCTGGGGAGCGGCAAGCTCTATACTATTCAGACGGGTAATAGGGCTCAAGTTAGGGCTGGGGTCCCCCTATCGAATCTTCTCCGGGAGGCGTATAGGGGGCATACTCTTGAGAAGCTTGACTGGTTTGTTGGTGAGGCGCTAAGGCAAGGCGATAAGGATGCTGCTAGTGCTGCTAAGAACGCTGCTTCAACGTGTATACACTCGTTATTCCTACAGGCTCTGGCTGGCGTCTCCGGAGAACTCTACCTTAAGGATTGTATGAGGGACCTGCTGGCTGTTTACGAGTATGATAAGTCCTCGAGGGAACTGAAGAGGGCTGCCAGGAGCCTGCTATCATCGCTGGAGTCAGAGGCGACTAGGATAATCCTACGGGCGAGGGGTTAGAATGAGGCCTGTGATGGAGGAGACCTACCGCGATCTCTCTGAGGGCCGGATTCCTATAGTGGTGGCGCCTACAGGGTATGGGAAGACGCGTGCAAGCCCGGAGATCTATGAACGTGCTAAGAGTGAAGGGATGGCGGGGGGCCTCGTCCACGTGGCCCCCCTGCGGAGCCTGGTACATAGGATATACGAGGATACGTTTAAGGAGTATGGTGGGGCCTATCAGATGCACGTCCCCCCTAAGCAGGGCGACGAGGCTATTAGTCCCCACGATAAGAGCCCCTACTTTCTCAGGGATCTCGTGGTTACTACGCTCGACTCTTTCACGCTCAACATGTACAGGCTTCCTATCCTGGAGAGCCTGAAGATAGAATCGGGCCTGAGCCTCGGCCACTACTACCCGGTATACACAAGCGTGCTCTCCTCTGTGGTAGTATTTGACGAGGCCCATCTATACCTTGGAGAAGAGGCGCAGGATCAGGGAGTCACGGTAGAGACTCTCGAGGCCCTAGTACGCTTCCTCGCCGCGGCAGGCACCAGCCTGATAGTGGAGACTGCTACTATGAAGCCCTCGACGCTTAGAAGCATAGCTAGTGTCATCCGAG
>JAADCV010000002.1 GCA_013154235.1 Thermoproteota archaeon
TTCCTAGCGTTCCCCATGTCGATAGCGGTGCTCAGCTCCTAGTTCGACGCACATGCATCCAAGCCTAACCCACCCCCCACACATAGCCGCCTTCATCGCGGCGGTTGGGATCAAGCGGCTCTCCATCCCTCTCAGCGTTGATAGCATCGTGCACACCTCTTAGAGACGCTCTAGCAGCCCTGAACCTCCTAGCCTTCGCAGTCGTGGAGAGCGAGCTAGCGGTGTCAAGAATGGGGTCAGGTTCGTAGCTGCGATGAGGTTCGTAGCCTCTCTGCTCCTCATGGCTGGGCTCCTAGCGGCGGCCCAGTACTTCATAGACATACCCTGCACCTACCTCGTGGGGATGCACTTCGTCCTACACGAGATGGATCCCGAGCACCATCTCGAGGCCCTTGCGAGCGCTAAGCGGGTATCCAAGAGGATCCTTGCTTTCGAGCCTACGCTCAGCGGTGAAGAGATGTTCGTGAGGCTGTGGAGCATCTGGCGAAACGCTGCGAGAGTGGTTGGGGGTTTCGAGGAGTATAGGCCTCCAGAGTACTGGCTTCAGCTACTGAAGGAGCTGAGCATGAACGTGATCGAGGTGAGGATCATTAGCTGGGGAGACCTACGTGCTCCACGAGATCCTAGAGCGCATGGTGGTGTCGTGGACCGGGAACTGGAGGCGTAGAGGCGTACCCGAGAAGCATATTCGAGAACTCGAGCAGTTCCTCAAAGACGCTGAGAGCAGGCCCCTCAAGTGGTCAGACGATGGTTGCATCGAAGAAAGTTGCAAGGATTGTTGGGGTCTATGAGGTTGGTCTAGAACCGTCGCTAGCTACTGCAAGAGGTCGACAATCTACTTGTCAAGGTCTTTCAAGGTTCTTGAGAGGCTGCTTAAATGGAATAGAGAGTAATGTAGGCTGCTGCTTCCGGAGAAGGAGGTCGTATACGTAGTGAGATCGGTGTTTAGTCATAGGTACAAGCCCTATCTAGATGCAAGGCGAGGGAGTGGCTTCATAACGTGCTTGACTCCTAAAGGGGGGCCGGGGATGATGAGCAGCTTGGGAGGCTTACCCGCGAGGGGATGAGCGAGATCAGGTGTGCTGGCCCTTCCCGACCCCTCGATCTCTTCGCGCTACTGGCTTATGAGTTACTTGCGTCTCCAGCGATGAGCTACGGTGCTGGAGACACATATCTATGCATTGTGCATACGGCGTACGGAGCCTGGGACTGCATTTGTTAGTTTCCTGAGTTCGCGACGCGGCTCGGTCTCAGGTATCTCATTAATGCTGTAAGTATCCTTGGTATTCTCAATTTGCTCTCTACTCTCTTTTAGCATATCGCCTTAGTGTTTGGGGGTCTACGGCTCGGGATATCCTCGATAGCAAGAGTGTAAAGAGGACTTAGCTGAGGTGATGAAACATGGGTAGGAGCTGATGAGGAAATGAAGGGGTTGCAAGGGGTTTGTTAGTATAGCAAGGATCTCTTTGGGGGAGGTGGATAATGCTGTAGTTGACTTAATAGTGAGGTTGTGGCTAAGCTATGGTGAGGGAGTAGTTGTGGTGAGTAGTACTGTAAAGCTGCGTATCTCTAGGAGGGTTCTCAAAAGACTTCTCTGTGCAGTAGGTACTAGACCATCCACGGGTCTTGACGAGGTTCTGGAAAAGTACTCTGAGAATGTAGAGAAGGACGTGCTAGAGGAGTTCCTTAGCGAGAGGAGGTAGTCGCGGTATTGAACCTCGTTATCGATGTATCGGTCTTCATAGATAGGCTATTCATCTACAGCGAAGAGCGTAGCAATAGAGCACGAAACGTGTTTAGAATCGTAGACCAAAGAGGTTACAACATATTCGAGCCACAGGTATTCGGTATTGAACTAGCTTCCCAGTTGATCCGGAGGAAGCCTAGGAATATAGCTGAGAGGATATACAACGAAGTGATGGAGAGAATCATCTTAGTTGAGGAGATAGAGTACGACCTACTCCTAGACGTAGCGCTCAAGACCGGTTGTAGAGCTATAGACACGTACTACATCGCTACAGCTAGTGTAGTCGATGGGATACTGATTAGCGCTGATAAGGTGATGGTCGCTAATGCGAGGAGGTATGGGATAGATGCGTACTATATACACGATGCTAGAGAATACAGCGGGCTAATGTCAAAACTACAGTAATTCAACTCGTTTCAGCCTTATCTATCGCTACACTAGTATTGCGTTACTCCCAGGGTCTGTGTAGCCCCTTAACCCCTCCATCCCCAAGTTTCTGAGCCACTTTCTCACAATCTTCAACACTAATCCGCTACCGAGCATCTACACTACTAAGGACTAGATCTTAGGTTATCGTTCATTAATTGCTAGCCGTATCCGTCACATCAGTACTGATAGTTTAGTGTGTGGAATGCACCCGCTAGACTTATCGTGCATCGCACGAAGCTGTATGTGGGTAGAGGTATGGCTAGAACTGCTTGTGTTAGATACGAGAACGGTGCGCTCTCTAGGTGTTGTTTAGAGGGTTGCGGCTCTAGCTACTTGATCGAGGGTTCTATCTATGTAGTTTCTTAGCCTGCTAGGCATGTTCTCGATTCCTATTTCGAGAAAGCCGCGGACGATTATGGATGTAGCTTCGTTCTCGGAGAATCCCTTGCTCATCAGGTACTCTACTTCGTCTCTCGAGATTGTTCCTATAGCAGCTTCGTGCGTTAGCATAGCTTCCTTAACGAGGCTTCTTATCGAGGGTATGGCCTCAGCGAGGCTCTCGCTCGAGAGCTTGAGAGCCTTGCAGTCTATGTGTCCTCTACCAACGTTCTTAGCCACTAGCTCCCCTCTTAGCCATACCCTAGAGCTATCAGCTACCAGGGCTCTCGAAGCTACTTCGCCACGGCTATCCACACCCTCGATGATCACCCTGCCACCGATATCTAGAGTTGATGAGCTTCGCGCGGATACGATGGATGTTAGGTAGGCTCTAGCGTTAGATCCTCGGAGTATTGCTGTAGGGAACATCTGTAGGCTCCTAGCGCTCCCGAGATGAACGTAGTAGTTAACGAACTCGCCGCCGTCCTCAACGATAGCTGCAGCTCTAGGCCTAACATCTACACCCTCCCTCCAGCGGTGAACCATCGTGAACGTTAGCCTAGCTCCCTTACCAACGTAGAACTCCGATACCCCTATGTGGAGAGCGCGCGTCGGCATTGCCCAGCACGCGGTCACGAGGTTTAGCTCAGCACCCTCCTCAACAACGACGATGTTGTGAACCAGCTGCGCAGTCCCCGGTCTATGTATGTAGAGGCACGCGCTAATGGGCTCCCTAACTCGGGTGCCCCTAGGCACGTATATGAAGTAGCCGTGCCTCCCGAAAAGCTCCGTGAACGCCGTATACTTATCGCTGTCGACCAGAATTGCTCTCCAGAGGTATTTCTCGACCCATGGAAGCTTCGCAGCAGCCTCCTCGATACTCATCACCATTACCCCTAGCTCAGCTAATCTCCTAGACACGGCGGTGTAAACATCTCCGCGATCTACCTGTAGGTATGTAGCTGGGCTGCTCTCGAGATCTAGCCCGAGCTCCTTAGCCGAGCTAAGAGCTTCGCGAGGCGCTGAAGATATGTGGCTAGCTACGGTCCTAGACTCCCCGATTACCGAAGCCGCGACCTTTCCAAGGTCTATGTCTGGGCCGTAGGGAGATGCCTTGGTTAGAGCTCTCCACGCGAGCTCCTTGAGCACGGCTCTACGCAGAGCTGCTCACCTTAGCTAGAGCGCTGTAACCCTCGCTAACCACCCTCTCGAGAATAGATGGATCGCCGCTGCACACAATCCTGCCTCTCACCATTACGTGCACCACGTCTATCCTAGGCAGGAACCTGGCTATGGCGCCACCGTGCGTCACGATGAGTATCGAGGATCCGTGGGAACGGAGCTCCTCGACAATCCTAGCTATAGCCCTAACCCCCTCGATATCCACACCCGAGTCAGGCTCGTCGAGAAGGGCTACGCGAGGCTTCTGAACGACTAGCGTAAGCACCTCGAACTTCTTAGCTTCGCCACCACTAAACCCATGGAAGAGATCCCTATCAAGCAAATGATCTATTCCCAGCGCTCTAGCATAGCTCTCGACATCGCCTTCGAAGCCGTGGATTTTCCTAAGCCTCTCTAGGAAGTACCTAGCCTTAACGCTAACACGGGGAGGTAGCTGGTGAGCTATGCCGATACCCTTCCTAGCCCTCTCGTGTGGAGGCAGCCCGCTAACGTCCTCGCCATCAAGCAAGACCCTACCTCCGTGAATAACGTAGCTGCCCACGCCCGCAACGACCCTGAGCAGCGTAGTCTTGCCAGCGCCATTGGGACCCATAAGCAGGTTGATCTCCCTAGGTCCTAGCTCTAGATCCACGCCTCTCAACACGAGCTTTCCGCTCACCGAAGCTACGAGCTTCTCGACGCGAAGCCTCATCTAGAACCGCCCGCTAAGCTCCTTAGGCAGCACCCAGGGCACTCGATAGGCTCGAGCCTCATCGGGCATGAGGAGCAGTCGCATCCGCACCCCCTAAGGGCCCTAGCTACGTCTACCGGTAAGTGCCTAGGCTTGATAATAGCGTCCAGCTCTATGTCAAGGCTCTTAACCCCTCTGACTCTAGAGAGGATCTTGTTGACAAACGCCTCAACCTCTCTAGGATCCCTGTAGAGTACGAGCATCGAGACGTTCCTGCTACCACCCTTAACGCTAGCCATAACGATTCGCGGGCACTCGCACAGCTTGGACAGGTCGCTATAAGCAGCGATAACATCCTCGACTAGAGCATTCACGAAAGCTAGCCTAAGGCCTAGGCTACGGGGATCGACAAGGGCAGAGACCTTTGCAACCCCTGAATCTACGAGCCTCTTAATCCTAGCCCTAACGCTTGGGTGAGTAAGCCCGACAGCGCGAGCAATATCAACAAGGCTCTTCCTTCCATCTTCCTGAAGCAGCGCGAGTATCTCCAGATCAATCCTATCAATATCTACGACTCTCGAAGTACTCACCCTAGATACACCTACAAATCGTAGGGGAGACACCCTATAAATCTTTCCAAATGTAGAACGATCTAAGAAGAGCCTACGCAGAGAATACAATCACCTAGCTAAGCCTAGCGCCTTCTGCAACCCACTGCCTGCATCTATCGTCGTAGGCTAGCGTAGCGCATGCGAGTTCCCGCGCGTGGAGTCCCTAAGTCTAGTGGTGCGAGGCTGTGTCCCTCTAGCTACGCTGCTCGCGGCCCCGTTCTCTAGCTCTAGCTATGGGGGTGCTGTGCTCTTGCTCTAGTCCATGTGCGCATCGATATAAATGCTGGTTTTGCGTGTTTCCCTCTACGTGGAGGAGGTGTGTGAGTGAGTGGATTGGAGTTTTGGTAGGATGCTAGTGGGGATCTATGATGCGTTCGCGTAAATATGGATCTTATGCGGGTTAATACCGGTTATATACTTGGACATCTGTCCACAGTTATTCAATTCTTGCGCGTGGTGATGTAAGTACATTTGTCCACATTTATGTAGTTGGATGTGCTTCGCTCGCTCTTTGTCTACTAGGATACTTGTATCGCTTATAGAGTTATATATACAATTATGTGTATATGGTTCCTCGGGTAGATATATGCCTTGTTGTGCACTGTGATTAACAACTATGCATAAGACATACTTATACGCATGCGTTTCCAAGGATATAGCGGTGTCTAGGCGGGGGACGTAGATCCATGGATGGGTGTGAGGCGGGTGAGAAATGACTCCGGCTCTATCGATGAAGCGCGTGGAGTACGTGAATGCAATGCGCGAGGTGGCTAGGAGCTTGGATGTTGTGCTCGAGAACAGCATTAGGAGGTCTATCTACGAGTACACGCTCGCTAACGGCTTTGCGGTATTTAACGAGATCTGGAAGGCTCTAAAGAAGTCGAAAGCCACTATTAACTGGCACATAAAGATTCTCAAACGGAGCGGCATCGTGGAGGAGATAAGGCTGCTTAAGTACCGCATCATATACGTGAAGAGGTTCGAGCACGTCGCCATAAAGAGGTTTCTCTGCGAGAAGAAGCCTAGCGGTGGCTACAGATGGGAGAGGATAAGGAGGCTCCTAACGGACCTCTGCTACAACGATGATATCGAGAGTCTAGCCGGTAGATACGGGTTGAGCAGCGACGAGGTTGAGGGGCTCAAGAAGCTGCTGAACGCGTTTGTCGACGGGGCTCGCGGCGCTGCATGCGCTAGGAAGCTAGCTAGGTTATCCTGTAGCGAGTAGCTTCGCAGCTACGTACCCTATTTGCCCCAGCGCTACACCTCCATCGTTTGGCGGCACTCTCCTCGGCAAACACACCTCTATCCCTCGAGCTCTCAGAACCCTCTCTATCCCTTCAACAATGTAGTCGTTCACGGCTGCGCCACCTCCTAGAACCACAGTTCTGTACCTAGATGCGTATCTAGCTGCTATCTCGCCAAGTCCCTCGCCTAGGCGTAGCAGGAAGGTTCTAGCGATGTCTTCAGCTCTCTCCCCAGCCTCTATGGCGCTCACGACAGACTTTATCAGGTCCGAGGTTGATACCCTAGGCACGTCCCCCGCTACGATCCTCGGTCTTGGGAACCACTCTAGCTCCCTCCCTCTCCTCGCTACAGCTTCTAGCAGTATAGCTGGCTCACCCTCGTAGCTCCTATACCTACACACGCCAAGCATTGCCGACACAGCGTCTACAACCCTACCTGTAGATGATGAGGGTACGTACCTACCAGCCTCAACGCTTCTAGCAACGGCCTCGATCTCTAGCCAGCCCATGGGGAGCCCCTTCTCGAGCCCTAGGGATCTAGCGATCTCTAGAGCTCTGCTAGCTCCAAACGCCTTGAGTAGGCAGGCCGCAGCTATTCGGCTTGGGTAGATAGCGTCTCTATCGCTTGTCTGAGGGATGGGTTCTAGGGACCCTACCCTCCTCCACGAGCCCCACCTAACCTCGATAACCTCACCGCCCCACACGGTTCCGTCAGCGCCGTAGCCAACGCCATCCATCGCTATGCCGAGCACCTCCAGACCTAGTCCCCGGTCTACAGCTGTGGAGATAACGTGAGCTAGGTGGTGCTGAACCTCGACAACCTCGCACCCATGCCTAGAGCTAAGCTCCTCAGCTAGGCTCCTAGATGAGTAGCTAGGGTGCATATCTATAGCGATGACGGAGCGACTCAGATCCACTCTATAGCTCCTAGCTAGGAAAGATACCTCTCGCTCCAGATCCTCTAGAGCTTCAGCGCTATCCAAATCACCTATGTATGGGGTTAGAGCAGCTCTATCACCTATACCTACACCAGCGTTCGTCTGCAGCTGAGCCCCTAGAGCGATGACTGGCTTAGGCAGCTCGGCGGGTAGCTTGATCCAGGTAGGGGCGTAGCCACGGCCTAGCCTTAGGAGCACTAGCCTCCCTCGCGTAAACCTAGCTACCGAGTCGTCGACTCTATGAACTATCTCCCTATCGTGGTTAAGCACGTAGTCCACAACATCCCTAAGCCTCTCCCTAACGCACTCGCTATCCCTACACATCGGCTCTCCATGAACGTTGCCGCTGGTCATCACCAGAAACCTATCCCTAGTCTCCTGAAGAAGGAGGTAGTGAAGCGGTGTGTAGGGAAGGAACACGCCCTCTACATCCATCCCTGGCGACACGCTTGGTGCAACCGGGCTACCGCTTCTCTTGGGCAGGAGCAGTATCGGTCTCTCAGCGCTCTGAAGAATCGCCTTAGCACGATCGCTCATCTCTACGAGCCTAGACGCAACATCTGTATCCAGGGCCATGACCGCGAAGGGCTTCGTAGGCCTACGCTTCCTCTCCCTAAGCTTCCTAACAACATCGTCGTCGCTAGCTAGGCAAGCTACGTGGTACCCTCCCAAGCCCTTGACCGCAACTATGAACCCCTCCTCGATTAGCCTAGCAGCTTCCCTCAGGGGGTCTCTGCACTCTATCCTCTCACCATCTACGGTCTCCAGCCATAGCCTAGGGCCGCATCTAGGGCAGCTAATGCCCTGCGCATGAAACCTCCTAACGTTGTTAGGGTCTCTATACTCAGAGAGACACTGCTCGCAGAGCGGGAAGTCGTTCATCGAAGTATTCTCTCTATCATACGGAACGCTCCTCATCATCGAGTAGCGCGGGCCGCACCAAGCGCACGAGTTGAAGGGGTATCTAAACCTCCTATCACTAGGGTCGAGAACCTCTCGAAGGCAGTGCTCACACATAGCTAGATCCGGAGGTATGGCAGAGGGCTTGAAGATCCTCGACTCGCTCCTCAGTATAGAAAACCTGTTGAAACCCCTAGGCTTCACCCTCTCAACGATAATCTCCTCGATTCTAGCAGGCGGCGGGAGCCACCTAGCGAAACAGGTGAAGAACCTCGAGATATCCTCATCGCTTCCCTCAACCCATATCTCTACCTCTGAACCACCAACGTTCCTAACGAAACCCTTAACGCCAGAGTCCCTCGCAGCACGATAAACAGCAGGTCTAAACCCAACTCCCTGGACAAGCCCTGCAACAACTATCCTCAGGGCGGTTCTAGCCATCGAGATCCCTCAGCATATCCTAGGGAGGTTGAGCCCCCTTGCCTCGAGAAGAACCCTGCCCCCGATCTCCGTAACGACAACTACCCTCCCTCGAAGAGCTGGGGACTCCGGCTCTACAACCTCCCCAATAATCGTAGCGCTGCTCTCTCCCAGAGCTCTAAGCTCCTTCACGACCTCGTCAGCAGCGCTTGGATCCACGGAAAGCACCGCGACCCCCTCGCAAGCTACCTGCATAGGGTCTATCCCAAGAACTTCTAGGAAGCTCCTCACCTCGTCCCTTACTGGAACCGCGCTACGCTCGATAACAGCCTCGAGCCCGCACTTCTTGCACCACTCGTTTAGTACGGCGGCTAGACCGCCTCGGGTAGCGTCGCGAGCAGCGTGGATAGCCTCCCCGAACCTCTCGATGACGGGCATGAGGCTTGGGAGCAGCGGCTTAACATCGCTTCTAAGCCCCTTAGCACTGTCGAGCATGCCCAGCTGGGCAGCTAGGATAGTAGCTCCGTGCTCAGCTACGGGCCCGGTAACAATGATCTTGTCTCCAGGCCTAGGGCTATCATCGATTACCCTCTTCGCGACGCCTATGCCTACCGTAGAAATAACGATCTTGTCTAGGCTCCCCCTAGGCATAACCTTAGTGTCGCCCCCGATCAGCGATATGCTGAAGCTCCTCAGAATCTCGGTGAAGTCACGCAGAACCCTCTTAACATCGTCGTAGGGCGTTCCCTCCTCAACGAGGAGCGCGTCCATGACGGCGACGGGTCTAGCACCCATAACAACGAGATCGTTGATTGTTCCGCACGCAGCTAGCTTGCCTAGGCTACCCCCTGGAAACTCGAGAGGCTTAACCGTGTGGCTATCCATCGTCAGCACGATATAGGTATCGCCAACCCTTATCCACGCACCGTCATCAAGCCTATCTAGACCGCCTCCGCCGAGAGCGCTACGCAGCTCGGGGGGTACGAGAGGTAGAAGCACCTCCTCTAGGAACCTAGCGGTATCCTCACCACCACTACCCTCAGCAGCAGTAACAACCCTACTCACTCACACCCCCCGATAGCTAGCAGCTCTAGCTAAGACAGCTAAAAGACCGTGAACAGCCGACAGCGGGGATATACCGAAACCACGCAGCTCTCAGCTACCGCCCTCGAGGTACCTCCTCAGCGCTACCCTATAGGCTGGGATCTGCCACGCCCACCTGCTCCCTATGCCCAGCTCTCTACTTGGGTTAGGCACCTGCCCTAGAACCATCGCCCTGTTCAGCGCTATCATGAGATTCCTATCCTCTAGAGCTCTAGCGAGCTCCGGATCACTGTCGCAATCCTCAACGAGCTTCCACAGACGCTCCCTATCAAGGTCCTGCACCAGATGCTCAACCCTAGTCTCTACGTAGCTTAGCCACGTCTCGGTGCTCCACCCCAGCTTAGCTAGCTCTATCAGTGCCCGCGGGTTTCCTCCGGTTAGTATCCACAGCTGCTCGCGATCAAGGTCTCTAGGAGGCTCGAGCTGATCCACGAGATCCTCGAAGCCATCTCTAGGCAGGTTCCACATCATGTATACGTGCACGTATGTATGCTTGAATAGCTCTCTCTTCGAGACGCCCTCCGAAGTAGTTAGGATTATCGCCACTCTCTCCACTCCTAAGCTCCTATGAAGATAGTCTATCCATTCATACATCATTTTCGTGTACCTATCGACGCTATCGAGCCCAATAGCTCTGTAGACATCGTCCACGATAACCACAAGGTTCTTGCCGCGCAGCGCGAGCTTCTCTACAGCTAGCCTAACGATCTTCATCACTCTCCTAGCTAGCTCGCGCCCCACGGGCACAGCTGAAGACGCTAGCTCTAGCGCTATATCGATAAGCTCGCTGCGGGTAGCAGCGATGGCCCTCCTAGGATCCCCCTCCTCGAGAGCATCCACGTACACAGCCACCACATTATCATCCGATGATACGGTGCGCACGAAGCGCTTGAGCAGCGTAGTCTTACCACAGCCCTCCGGACCGTAGACAGCGATTGGAAACACGTATCCCTCAGAGCTAACCCTCTCGAGAAACCCTAGCTCCGCCGCCCTATCGACAAACCTAATGATCCTTCCAAGCTCCCTCAGCTCTATGAGGTAATCAGCGCTGTACACCAAGCACTAGCCCCACCCGCAGCCTCCTAGAGCTAGGTAATCTGCCTTAGCTCACGCAAGGGCTCAGCCCCTAGAAACATCATCACGGCTCAGCGAGCTGCAACATCATCACCTATGCACCAGAGCTATTTACGCTAAGCTAGCTAAGTTCTGTTGGCTCCCCCGGCTCCTCGCCACCCCAAGGCCTCCGCGTTCCGGGGGTCGATGAGGGGTGGACCGCCTTCCCAGCAGTTTACGCTGATAGTGCCGTGGCTATGATGGAGACTCCGGGCACTGAGCGGTGATGATTTCAACGGCTGCCTGAGCCCCACAGCTTTATCAGATGGTCTCGCCGAGTGTCTATGGGGCTTGCGATGTTTGCATTCAACAGGTTTGTGGCTAGGGGCTGGGGCTCCCTCCAGCTTCTCCGCGATATCGTTCCGCAGGTTGGGAGGAGGGTTGCTGTTGTTATTGGTAAGGGGTTTGCTAGGCGTCTCGGCTACGTGGATAGGATAGTGTCTATTCTTAGAGATGGTGGTGTTGAGGCTAGGGTGTACGAGGGTGTAGAGCCTAACCCGAGCGTCTCTAGGTGCAACGATCTAGGAGCTAGGCTAAGGGAGTGGGGATGCGACGCTGTCGTCGCTTTCGGTGGCGGCAGCGTTATCGATGCTGCGAAGGCTGGCGCTGCGGTCGCTAAGCTAGGCCGGGGCGTGGAGACGATGTTCTACCCCTCGATTGTAGAGGACGCGCTTCCAGTCATAGCTATTCCAACTACGTGCGGCACGGGCAGCGAGGTGACTAGATACGCTGTCGTAACCACCGACGACGGCACGAAGAAGCTCACTGCCGTAGGCAACCCAATGGTTCCAGTAGCAGCAATCCTCGATCCAGAGCCCCTAACGAACCTGCCCAAGGATCTTCTCGCATACACAGCTATGGATGCGCTGAGCCACGCTATCGAGGCGTTCACCTCTAGGAGGTGCGGAGCACTATGCGAAGAGCTCTCGCTGACCGCTGCTAGGCTAGTCTTCGAGAACCTTCTATGCGCCTTCGAGGGCGTTGGCCTATGTCTGGAGAGGCTGCAGGTAGCAGCTTACCTAGCTGGAGCAGCTATAAACATCGCTGGGACCAACGTTGTTCACGCAGCTAGCTACTACCTAACCACGAGGCACAGCGTGCATCACGGCCACGCGTGCGCAGTGATTCTACCTCACGCAGTTGTTCACCTACTAAAGGCGCTACCCCTTACGAGAGCGGAGAGACTCATGTCGATAGCTAGGTGTAGCGACGCTGAGTGCGTGAAAATGAGGATAGCTGAGCTCGAGCGCCGCGTTGGCATAGAGCCTAGCTTGAAGAGGCTAGGGGTCTCGGAGTCCGAGCTCTCTAGGTACGTGGAGGACGTCCTTAGCTACAGGAGGAACCTCGAGAACGCCCCCATGGAGGTCGATAGGAAGGTCGTTGAGGAGATAGTCAGAGCCTCTTTCCGATCTCCCTAGCAACCCTCTTAGATATGGAGTCAGCTACCTCGATAGGTATCGGAAACCTCCTACCGCTCCTCCACAGCGATAGGCTTAGCTCTAGAGCTGTATCCGGATCCACGCGATGCCCGACCGTTACGTAGGTCTTGGCCCCACTCATCCTCAGCACGTAACCGACCTTCTCCCCAAAGGCATAGAGCGCAACCCTACCGTTCTCAACTCTCTCCTCGCCGAAGAGCCTCTTCTTGGCTATGCCCACGCTGGGGATGTCTAGAGCTACACCTATGTGGCTAGCTATCCCAAGCCTCCTAGGGTGCGCAAGCCCATGACCGTTAACCATGATCGCGTCCGGCTCAACGCATAGCCTAGAGAGCTCCCGAAGAGCGGCAACCATTATCGGAGCCTCCCTAAAGGCTAGGAGCCCAGGTACGTAGGGAACCTCAACGCTGCTCTCTACAGCCACGTGACACAGCTCGCTTCCAGAGCCACGATCTATAGCTACAGCAACAGCGAACCCAACCCCCTTCCTATACCCAACGTCTAGCCCAGCAACGACCCTAACCGAGGAGATGTCGAGAGGCTCAACAATGACTCTAGAGCTCATCTCTCGCTGGAGCTTTATGGCTATGGAAGCCGAAAACCTGCGCTCGTCGCTAGGCAAGGGGCACGAACTCCTCCTGCACCCTATCCCTAGTAACTATAGCGAGGTCTATGCCGTCGCCAGAGGTAACGTCTCTAGAGGCAGCAGCCTTTATAGCCTTGACAGCTAGATCCCTAGCTTTCTCGATGCTCATCTCGGGGCTGTACTCGCTCTCTATGATCCCTATAGCTATGCTAGCACCCGTGCCTACAGCCGCGTAGTCATCCTCTATGAGCGACCCGACGAAGTCTAGCACGAATAGGTGGGGCCCATCATCGTCAACGCCCCCAACCAGAACCTCGGAAAGGAAGGGGAAGTACTTGTAGCTGTATAGTATAGTTGATAGGAGCTTGGCTATGGACCTAACCCTCATCCTCGTCGACGTAAGGAGCTCCCTGTACCTTATCTCCGCCGAGAGGATCCTGCTTATCGTCTGCATGTCAGCGAAGAGCCCTGCTGCCGCTATCGCAACCCTATCGCTTACCTTAAACACCTTCTTCCCGCTCCTGCTCATGACGTAGCCGCCGTAGCTAACCCTCTTCTCAGCGGCTAGCACGACCGCATCCCTAAGCTTCAACCCTATGGCTGTCGCCCCGGTTAACAGCCTCTCGTAAGCCAAGGAGGTTCCCCACGACCTAGCTCTGCCCCCAGCTGAAATAAGCCTTCGCCTCGAAGTAGGGAAGCAGGCTCTGTGGGAGGGAGCAGCACGAGTCGTAGAGCTCGCTGCAGTAATCGAGAGCCCTTGGATGCGGGCTCGCGATCGCGTCTACCAGCCCCTCGCGAGCAGCGTACTCATCTAGCCACCTTCGGCAGCTCCACGGCCTCATGCACCCAAGAGCTATCTCACCGCTGAAATGGCTAGCAGCCCGAGATAGCCACTCGCCGATAGCTCTAGGAGGCTCACCGCCACCGATAAGCACTAGTAGCGTAACCCTCCGGAAGCCAAAGCTCTCCACGATCGATAGCTCTGCAAGCACATCGCTTAAGCTTCTCCACGGAGTCCATAGAAAGACGTGCGGAACAACGTTTGCGCGAAGCTCTGCGAGCCTCTCTAGGGTCTCTAGGTATCTACGGGGCTCGACGCCCCTAAGTCTTTGGGAGTCTCTCGCGCTAGCTACAAGCTCGAAGTCCACTACGTCGACAATCCTAGACACCTCCTCGATAACGAGAGGGTTTCTATGCAGCCCTAGGTGAATAGTCATTGCCTTGAGCAGAGCCCTGCACTTGCGAAGATCCTCCATGCTCTTCTCAACCGGTAGCGCCATGTCCTTCGTGAAACCCCCGCTCACTAGAACCCCTCTAACGCCTCTAGACACTAGCTCAGCAACCGTATCTAGAAGTCCCTTGCTGGCGTCAACCATAGAGCTGAGGTACCTAGATCTGCAGAAGGGGCAACTCGCCCAGCACCTACCCCCGGTTATGGAGATGGAGGTGAAGAGCTTTCGGTGAACGAAGCACCTTACCATGGGCTAGAGAGCCCCCACGAGCTCTAGCTCCCTCTCGACAGACTCCCTAAGCCTCTCGACCATTCTCAGGCTGGGGAAGTTCATTATTGGTCCTCGCGGGCTCTCATTATAGAAAGGCCTGTTGCATCCAGGGCACCCACTCGTTAGCACGGCCATCAGCGGGTTTGAGATAGGTGGAGCTCTCCGGAACCTTGGCGTGGGCTCTAGCCTCTCTACGTACGGCTCTGGATCGATTCCCTCTTCAAGGCACTGCCTAGCTACCTGGAGAAACCGATAGCTAAGCACGTCTATTCCGGGGAACCTAGCGGGCGTCGTAGCTACGTAGCTGAAGAGGGCTACTCTGCAACCCATTGAGTAGAGCCTCTTCATAACCCTAAGCACATCTGCGACGCTATCGCCTAGCCCCGCAATGATGTGCACGTACACAGCTCCCTTGCCGAAGACCTCCGCGCAGCTCTCGATGAACTTCATGTACGTGCTCCACGTGAAGGGCTTTCCGCACCTCCTGAAGCTAGCTGGAGAGGGAGCGTCTAGACCTACACCAACGAAGTCGCACAGCTCGGCAAGGTTACGTAGATAGCTCTTCGGAACAGGGGTTAGAGCTATAGACACATGCCTAGAGACGCTGTGCACAGCCTCGAGGATGCGCGTAGCCTCCTCAACCCACCCTCTCTTCAACACCGTCTGGAGGCAAACTCTTTGGAAGCGGCGTAGCTCTGGAAGCAGCACCTCTAGCTCGGTTCTAGGCCACGTGACTCTAGCTATCCTATCCATACCGTAGCTAAGGCCGCAGAACGCGCATCTAGCTAAGCACCTTTCGCAGTCTTGAAGGAGGTACGCTGTTGTAGGAGCATCGTCTAGCCTAGCATCTAAGATACCTACAGCTGCTAGAGTCCCTATCGAAGCTCTAACCCTCACGAGCCCACCCAAGGGTCGAGTAGATCGCTGAGGACGCTACGAGGAACCCCACAGCTGCAAGAGGTAGGAGCCTTGGATCGACCTGCACGAGTAGCCCGCTGTAGAGGCCGCACGCTAGCCACGCGACTCCGAAGAGGAAGTAAGCTAGGCCGTAGGCAGCTGCCCTAGCGCTCGGCTCAACGAGCTCAGCTACAGCAGCCCTGAACACGGACTCCATTATCCCCATGCACGCGCCCCACGATATAGCGCATAGGTATAGGCCTAGAGTGCTCCCGCTGAGGATAAGCACGGGCGCCGCTATGCACGCTAGCGGCGCCACGAGCATGACGCGCGGCCCGAACCTATCGTAGAGCCAGCCCGCTGGGAAGGCTATAGCAGCGTCGACGCCCATAGCTAGGGCGTAGGCTGTGGCTAGAACCCCTATACCTATGCCGAGCCTAGCACCCTCGTAGGATAGCACGGTCCACGGAACGAAGCCTAGGCCTAGAAGGATCGTCGCTATAACGAACCTGAGAAACCTTCCCCTCCTAACGAGCCCTCCAATGCTTATCCTAGGCCCCTTAACCTCTATGCTCCTAACGTGCGGATACGTCACGTAGGCGCTTAGGACGAGTGCCATAGACACCGCGGCTGGGATAGCTAGCCATAGAAACGCGTGTCTAACCCCTAGGAAGCTAGCTATCGCAGCGACGATGATGGGGCCAGCTATAGCCCCAACCTGATCAGCAGCCTCGTGAATCCCAAACCCCTTCCCCCTCCCGATAGCCTCTGACACCTCGGCGAGCACAACATCCCTCGTCGGGGTTCTCAAGCCCTTGCCAACCCTCTCAGCTATCACGAGCCCGAGAACCTGCTGCCATCCTCTAGCGAGCGCTAGCGGCGGCACCGAGAAGAGGTTTATCGCGTAGCCACCTATTGTGAATAGCCATAGAGCTCTGGAGCTTCTAGCTCTAGACACCAGAACTCCGCTCCATAGCCTAGCTACGTATCCTAGGAGATCCCCTATGGTTAGAAGCCCAGCTATTATCGCTGAAGCCCCTAGGATCTCTAGGTAGGGCCCTATTACGGACCTAGCACCCTCGTACGTCATGTCAGCCGTTAGCGATACTAGGCATAGCAGCGCGAAGGTTAGGAGCCTCCGATCCAATCCGGTCACGCCTAGGGTGAGAAGGGGTGCGATGCACCGATTTAGGTCTTCAAAAAGCGCTCAGCGTAGCTCAGCCACATCATTGCCTAGGCTCAGCGCCTTTACCATCATCACTGCTCCCCATCCTTATCGCTCCGAAGCTACTCCTGTCAGCGTAGTTAACAGTGTAGTACCTAGGCCTCAGTGCCTTGACTATGTAGTCGAACGCTGCCCACGGATCGCTGTTCTCCCCGCACGTATAGACGTCTACCGTTGCGTAGCGGTACTCAACCCATGTATGAACAGCTATGTGGCTCTCGAGCACTAGCGCGATCACTGAAACCCCTCCCTTCCTACCCCCAAAGCTCCAGCTCTTGACGTCGTAGAGAGTCATGTTGGCTATCCTAGCAGCCTCGACAACAACCTCCCTAAGCTTCTCCTCGCTACCAGCTAGCACGGTATCCACATCGTATAGGTTTCCATATACGTGCTTACCCACGACCCTATCCATTACTCCCAGCTCCCATACCCCACATCTACAGTCGTGTTAAGGGGGTCGAGAAGCTCTTATAAACCCTTCGCGCATAAAACCACTGAGAGAATTGAAGGCGGGTATAAAACCCTCCTAGCTTATACGTAGGGCTTATACGTAGGCACCTATAGACCCCCTAAGCACCTCCTCGAGAGCCCTGGACCTCGAAGCCATGAACCTTGCTAGCCTCCTAGCCCTCTCCACAGCACCAACACTACTGCAGCTCCTACCAGCCGATACGCATAGAGCTGCAGCAGCTCTAGCAACAGCGTAAGCAAGCTCGAAGCTAGCTATCTCGCTACGCTCGATTTCAGCAACAACATCGTCTAGCATAGATGCTAGCTCCTCAACAACCCTCCTAGGAGCAGCCATAGGCACAACGTCGCTAACCCTAACATCCGAGCCCCTAAGCCACATCACAGCGATCTCCTCGATAGCCCTACCAATGTCTATAGCCCTCCTAGGAGGCTCGACAAACACGTAGGAGTTGCTAGGTATCGACCCTATAGCCCTCCTAACAATCGAGTTGAGCACCGTGAACACATCGGGCAAGCGCACCACCCCCGATGCTCGTCAGTGAAGGGGAGTGACTCCTCATCGCATCGGGACACCGTGAAGCTCATCACCTAAGCTGAGTAGAGCTGTAGAGAGGGTATAAACCATTTGCTAGCTCGGAAGCACAGTAGCGAGCCCATCCCCCATCGCAGCGCGCTTCAAGCTAGATGCATTCTCTCTCGCTACGCATAGAGATGATGGGGTAAGCCTCTACAAGCCTAAGCCTCTTAGCTATGGGGCCAGGAGCTAAGCCCAGCAAACAGACATCGCCTTCTCCAAACACTACTGGGTCACCCTAGCTCGATACCAACTTCACCCAAGGCTTCTCAACATTCTTTCCATCCGCTAACCGAAGCTTTATCCATCTAGTCGGCTTAACCCCAAGCTCTTCCAGCATGTTCGACGTCAAGAGAGTGTACATAGCTCCAGTATCAATCAATAGCTCAACCTCTATAGACTTACTTAGGTCATCAGGGCTCCGCACCTCGGCACTAACCTTAGAATAGCCTCACGAGTTTCACTCGCCTAAGCGAAAGCCTTAGCCGCTAGGTCACTCTGCAGTACTGCTAAGGAGTATCAAGAAGTTGAGCATCTATAGCTAGGTCATGGTATTCGTGGCTGCGGAGCGCGAACACCCTCCGAGGATCTTCTTAACCTCTAGCTCCGAGGCGCTGCGACGCTCTTGGACGTAGCGTTCGGCTGTCTCTCCATGCGCTTTCCGGAAGTGTGTTTACGTGCCTTCGCGAGGTGCGTAGTGCTAAGGGTAAGAGCCTTATTGCCTTGCTTACACGGGTGGTCTTGGGCGATGAGATTTGGATACCTCTAGGGACTTTCGCATACTGGTTGCTGAGGATGCTGTTTCTAGGTTGGAGAAGAGGGTGAGGGTCTGGAGCCTTCCTTACCCTATAAACAAGGGGCGGGCTATGGAGCTCGTTAAGAGGGCTAGGTCTAGGGTTATGGAGATCAAGTACAGCTTTCTGCCTCTTGATATGCTTCTGCAGAGCGATGCCCTTAGGGATCTAGAGGCTGTTGCTAGCGAGTTGGCGAAGCTCTTGCTGCCCCCCAAAGGCGTTAGGATCGAATCGATTGCTCATAGGCTAGCTGTTGCCGAGATTAGGTACTGCCTATGGGTGCTGATGGGTCTTCGAGGTAGGCTTGGGCTAGGTGAGGAGAATCGCGCTGAGTACGCTCTAGACGTTATAGCTATGGAGGTTGGTAGCGTTGAGAAGCATCCTAGAGCTGAGAGGCTTTGGGTTCTTAGGGTGGGTACGGAGAGGTTTGGGCTAACCGTTGTTACCAACGTTAGCAGTGTGAAGCGTGGCGAGGTTAGGGGTTTCGCCATAGCGCCACCGACAGAGTTCTTCGGGGTGGTTAGCGAGGGTATGCTGTGCACCGAGCCCCTGCCTAAGGAGCTCAAGGGTAGGAGGGTTCCCCTAGACTCCATTCATCATAGAGCCGAGCTTATCAACCTCGTGAACTCCATCGTTGGAAGGAGGTAGCTGTAGCCATGCTGCGCATCGTCGAGGGGTATGATGGTAGCGACCCTAGTGTCAACGAGGAGATAGCTAGGCTTGTCAACAGGTATAGGAGGGCTGTTAACCCAGCTCTCTACGGTGAAGAGGATCCGTCTAGGGTTAGCGAATGGTTCGACGAGGACTCCCTTGCCTGCCTAGCCTACTTAGGTTCGCAGCTTGTTGGAATAGCGTTCCTGCGCGAGGCAGCTATGTACACGCACCTCTGGCTAGCTGTAGACCCTAGCTATGAGCCGAGCTACGTAGCTAGCGAGGTGGTTGAGTGGGGAGCTAGGGAGAAGGTGAGGAGAGGGTTTAGGAAGCCTCTACGCGTATCAGCTGGCTATGAGAGCAGCCACGTTGCTAGAGCCGTTAGGGATGCGCTGTGCAGCTACGCTGTTAGGTACGACACGACGCTGATGAGGCTGACTAGAGCTCCTCCAAGTATCGAGAGGCCCGAGGGGTACTCGTTTAGGATTGCTAGCCCTAGCGATGCTGAGCAGCTATCGAGGGTCTACAACGATGCGTTCTCTAGGTACCCGTGGTTTAGGCCTAGCAACCCATCGAGGTTCGAGGAGGGGCTTAGGCGCGAGGGGTCTCTATGCCTAGTTGCGGAGAGAGGTGGCGAGGTCGCGGCGTTCTGCCTCAGCCGAGTGTATAGGGCTCTAGATGGCGAGCTCAGTGGATACGTGGCGCTGCTAGCGGTATCGTCTAGCCACCGCGGTAGAGGGCTCGGGCGATACCTGCTGAAGCTATCTGTAGAGGAGATGGTTTCAAGGGGTGTCGATATTCGCAGGGTGTTTCTGGATAGCGTTGAGGGGTTGGAGGGGTACTATAGGGCTATGGGGTTCGTGGACGTCGATAGGTACGTGACCTTCCTACTCCCCTACCCATAGATAGTTTCGCCCGGGTGCGTCCTTATCAACTAGGCAAGGACCCGAAGCTATCGGTAGCGGACTGGTAGCTTTGAGGAGGGTAGTGTTCAGGATCAGCGAGTGGATAGATAGGGACGACTTCGCTAAGCTCATGAGGTTCTGCAGGTACCTAGGGAGAGACGGTAGCGCTAGCGTCTTCGAGGTGGATCTCAATAGGCTAGCTGCATCCATTAGGGAGGGGGAGCTGAGGCCCGAGGAAGTGCTTGATCTCGTCGAGGGGTACGAGGCTGAGTTCGAGGAGGGTAGCCTCGAGGATCTGGAGAGGCTTGTTGAGGAGTACATGCCTAGGGTCGTGGTTAGGAGGCTGGGCAAGGAAATCATCTTCGAGCCTAGGGCATACCTAGGGGATGCTGTTAGAGATCTTCGCGAGGCTGGGATCCTTAGATACGATAGGGATAGGAGAGTGTTCGTGCTCGTCAAACCCATGTACCTCTTCGAGGCCATGAATAGGCTGAGGGCTAGGGGGATACGGGTCGTCGACGAGACTGGGATCAAGCCTAGGCAGGAGCTTCCCCTAAAGCTATCGTTTAGAGGCGAGCTAAGGCCTTACCAAGCAGAGGCTCTGGAGAAGTGGAGGGGGAACGGGTATCGAGGCGTTGTCTCGCTACCGACGGGCTCGGGCAAGACCATCGTTGCTATAGCTGCCATAGCCGAGCTGAGCGTTAGAACCCTCATCGTTGCGTTCACTAAGGAGCAGATGTTTCAGTGGAGAGACAAGATACTGGAGTTCACCGACGCTCCGCCAAACATGGTGGGGCTGTTCTACGGTGAGGAGAAGAGGGTTGCGCCCATAACCGTAACTACGTACCAGTCGGCGTTTAGGTACATAGACCAGCTCTACCCCTACTACAGCTTCCTCATAGTGGACGAGGTCCATCACCTCCCGGCTGAGAAGTTTAGGTACATAGCTGAGCACAGCGTAGCCATATACCGCATGGGGCTCTCAGCCACGGTTGTTAGGGAGGACGGTAAGCACGTGGAGCTATTCCCGCTTATGGGAGGGCTAGTGTATCACAAGAGCGCTAGCGAGCTAGCTGAGGAGGGCTACCTAGCTAGGTACAAGCTGATAGTTATCAAGGTTGATCTAACGCCAGAGGAGAGAGCTAGGTATAGGAAGCTCTTAGACGAGTACCGGAAGCTTGCTAGGGGTAGAACCTTCGAGCAGCTCCTAGCTGCTGCAAGGCATGGAGATGCCGAGGCGATCAAGGCGATAAAGATAAGGACCGAGATCAGGCAGCTAGTGCACAACGCTAGGAGAAAGATCGAGATCGTGCAGAAGATAGTGAGCGAGGAGCTCCAGAAGGGAAGCAAGATCCTCGTCTTCACCCAGTACGTCGACCAGGCTAAGAAGCTAGCTGAGATCCTAGCAGCTCCATACATAACTGGGGAGCTCGACGAGACCACGAGGAAGGCTAGGCTGGAGGCCTTCAAGGCCTCGAAGAGCGGAGTCCTCGTTCTCACAACAGTTGGAGACGAAGGGATAGACATCCCCGATGCTAACGTGGGGATCATAGTTGCAGGCACCGGCTCGAGGAGGCAGTACCTCCAGAGGCTAGGTAGGTTGCTTAGACCAGCTCCGGGTAAGGAGGCTAGGCTCTACGAGATAGTGGTTAAGAATACGTTCGAGGAGTTCGAGTCTAGGAAGAGGAGAAGCGTTCTAGCATCGCTAGGCATGTGATGAGGCGCTTTAGGACTGAGGAGTGATGATAATCGGCCTCTGCTGATCTATCAGCAATTGGTCGGCTCATCACTTCCTCAGCCTCGAAGAACTTCATCACCAGCCCTCGCCTACCCCAAGTCTTCCGCTCTACCTACTTATATCCCTCCAGAGGAGCCCTAGCGAGTCCGCGTAGCTGTACGCCTCCTCGAGCTCTCTAGGCCTAGGCCTTCGAGCGATGTCCCTGTAGCTATAGGCTCTGTGCTCCGGTCTGTACTGATCCATTATGTTCACTAGGACTCTATCCCTAGGCAGGTTATCGGCTATCATCTTGAGCACGGGCTTGGTGCAGCACTCTACGTGGTTAGGCAGCACGAGGTGCCTAATGATCATGTCCCCCCACTCGGTAGCTACCCTAAGGTTTCGAACCACGGTCTCTACGTATCTATCGACTCCGGATAGCCTCTTGGCGCACTCGTCGTTTCCGTACTTGAAGTCTGGGAGCCAGATATCCATCACGTGAATCAGCAGCTCCATGGTCTCCGGAGTCATGTAGAAGTTGCTGTTCCACAGCTGCGCTATGTTCACGTCTAGGTACTCGAGGCTCTCGAGTACGGTGTGGGTATTAGGTATGGGGTCTCCGCCAACGTGATTAATGTTCCTAGCTCCCCTAGAGGCGAGCTCCTTCTGTATAAGCGCTAGCCTCCTAGCATCAACCACAGCCCCTTCCCGGGGACTAACCTGCGAGATGTCCCAGTTCTGGCAGTAGACGCAAGCGAAGTTGCACCCACCGTAGAAAATGGTTCCGCTGGGAACGAGTGGAGCTTCCTCGCCTAGGTGTAGGAACCAGCTATGCACGTAGGTCCTTCCATCCACTCTGCAAGCCCCTATCGCTCCCGAAGCCCTATCAACGCCGCACCTACGCTCGCAGAAGCAGCACCTCCTAATTATCCTACGCGCTATCTCAGCCTTTAGAGTCACGAAGCTTGGGCTTGCAGACCCGTACCTCTGGACGAACTCGCTGTACCTAGTCCCCTCCTCCCTAACCTCCCTCCACCTAGACTCGAACTCGCGAGCTAGAGCTCTGTGAAGATCCCAGAGCTCCTCTAGCGAAGCCCTAGAGATGTCCGCCTCTACAGGTATGCTCCTAGCGATCACGAACTTCGCTGGGTAGCCCTCGAGAAGAACACTGTAGTACCACCTTAGCGCGCTCCTAAACGTCTCGTTGTGAATAGCCTCGACTGCATCCGGCCTAACCAAGTGCCAGTACCTCTCCCGATCCCACCAAGCCACTCCCTAGCCCCTACACGGGGATTGTGGTAGGAGGGCTATAGGTGAGCATAGCCTTGGCATACACGGATATAGCTCTAGCAGCGCAAACCATCGATGCGGTGGAGCTCAGGTGATTGTTGCTGCGGGTAGGGTAAACATCGACACGGTTATCGAGCTAAGCACTAGCCTCGTTCTAGGAGGCAAGGCTCTCGCGAGGAGAGTTATTAGAGTGCTGGGAGGCTCCGGCCTCAACGCCGCTATAGCCCTCAAGAGGGTAGTGCCGGGTGAGGAGGTTGCTCTGGTTGGGTGCGTTGGTAGCGACTGGGAGGGTAGGGAGGCTCTAGAGCTCCTTAGACGGGAGGGGGTCTCAACGATCTTCGTCTCGGTTCTCGAGGGCTCTACGGGTAGAGCCTTTGTTATAGTTGAGCCTAGCGGAGAGTCAACATCGATAACGCTCCCCGGGGTTAACTACAGCTGCGTAGCTCCAGAAGCGCTTAGCGAGGTTAGGAGCTTATCGCTAGCTGTAGTCATGAATCCCCCTCCAGAGATCCTAAGGGCTATCATAGGCCTATGCACGAGGCTGGGAGCCCCGCTCTTCTGCGACTTCGGAACTGAGCTACCGAAGCTGCTACCCATAGTCGAGGAGGCTAGGTACCGAAACTGCGTCCTAGTTCCCACGCTCCACGAGATAGGGTCTATAGATAGGGGTCTCGAGCTATCGCGCAGGCTAGAAACACCGATAGTAGTCAAGGCTGGTGAGCGCGGGGCCATCGTAATCGACCCCGGGTCTAGGAGAATCTATAGAGTTCCTAGGCTCGACCCGAGAGCCCTTGGTCTAGAGCCTAGGTCTAGCTCGGGCTGCGGAGACGTCTTCACAGCTACTCTAGCAGCATACGCATCGATGGGGTACAGCTTGGTAGAAGCTGCAGCTAGGGCTATCGTCGCAGCGGCTATCAAGGCCTCTAGGCTGGAGCCCTACGCTGCCCCCTACCGAGGCGAGCTCGAGGAGGCGTTCAACAGGGTCGGTAGAAGCATTTTGAGCAGGGTTTCCGTAGAGAGCCTATAGGAACCGATGACTGCAGTCATGCCCCCTGACCAGTGATGAAGATCGGGGTAGAGGAGGTTAACCCTCTAGCTGCCTAGATACGACTCGCTCTACAACCGCTTCCACCTAGGTCTGCAGGCATCACTCTCGTTCTAGCCAAGAACAGCCAGCTCGCCTCCTCAATTCCTGGAAACCGTCTACGTACCTACAACCCGTTTCTACCGAGTAGACCCGGGTCTCCTGCACGTAGCTAGCGCGAACGGTTTCTAGGCTTTCGCTGCTGCTCAGCAAGGTCTCGTGGCTAGGCTATGGGGTTGGGGGAGGGTTAGGGCGGACAAATCGGTATGAATAGTTATAGCTGAGTGCACCGAGTAGTGCTGTGGGGGCTCCGTGCCTAATGCACTTACAAACGTTCGCAAGATCATCAAGATCGGGGAGAGGAGCGCTGGCATAACGATTCCTAAGGAATGGCTCCCGATGCTCGGCCTATCCATAGGCTCGAGCGTTGAGGTCTCCCTCGGCTCTGGCTACATAATGATTAAGCCCCTCAACGTGACTAAGCCCAAGCCCCTCTACTACGTGAAGATCCGTGGACGCGACGTCGACACCCTCTCTAGGCTAATCATCGCTGGGTACATAGAGGGCTACGATATGATCATCGTTGAGGACTCTAGAGACATCGCTAGGAAGGCCTTCTACAGCGTCGCCATGAGGCTTCCCGGAGCCATAGCTATGGACGGGGCTAGGTTCACGATAAAGATCAGTGTCGATGAGATGAACACGAAGGTGGAGGAGGTCATATCATCGATGAAGACAACGATAGACACCATGTTCGACCTGTTGATGGACTACTTCCAGAGCGGGGACAAGACGAAGCTCGAGCAGCTAATAAGGCTAGACGACGATCTAGATAGGCTCCACTTCCTAGGGGTTCGCACGATTAAGAGAACCTCGTTTAGGAATCCGCAGGATTCGCTAGACAACCTCATAGTGATTAAGAGCCTCGAGCACATTGGGGATGCTCTCGATAGGGCCTCCAGCACGCTGCTGAAGCTAGGGACAAACTTCGGTGAGGAGTGCAAGAAGAGGTTTAGGGATATCTTCGCTAGGGTAGCAGCATACATGTCTAAGGCGATAAACGCGTTCATGAGCCTCAACCTCGATCTGGCCATAAGGGTGCTTACGGAGCGCGAGCCTCTATCCAGAACAATATTCTCGCTCGCAAGCAACTGCGCAGCAACTCCAGAGACTCTAGCGCTGATACACGAGGCCACGGTTATACTATACGAGGCTGCTGAGATAGCGGAGATAGCTACGGCGAAGATGATTAGGCACAGCGAGGAGAGGAGCGTAGAGCTCTCGACTTAGGGCTTAGGAATCGTTAGTAAGGCGTAGCAACACTTTTGGCTTAGCGGCTAACCCTAGTTGACTCCCTAACGCTAGGCGGTGCGCCTAGCTTTGAGGGTAGGTGTAGCGATAGCTCTTGCGCTAACAACCATACTTTTGCTCCCAATCCTCATCCCAATACCCCATATCCACCGACCGCTGGTTCTAACCTACTACTACGTGTGGTACGGTAGGGGTCTAGGGCATAGGCACTGGAACGATACTCCAGCTGGCGAAGTTATCGATGTGCCGCTGCTAGGGTTCTACAGTAGCTACAGCACCCTAACGATAGTTACTCAGCTAGCGCTGATGAAGCTAGCCGGTATAGATGGTGTGATCGTATCGTGGTGGGGCCCCGGAAGCTACGAGGATAGAGTTGCTAAGAGAGTGTTTAGGTACCTAAGGATCTTCGGGTTGAAGGGCTGCATAATGATCGAGCCCTTCATAACGGGTAGCGTGACTAGAGCTAGAGATGTATATAACTCCTCCTTCTGGAGCCACGTGCTTAGCTACATCGAGAAGAACTTCATAGAGCCCTACCCCCACACCTACATAAGAATCGATGGAAAGCCCTTGGTACTAGCATTCGCTCCCGTAGGAGTGTTCTACAGACCTCACCCCAAGAACCTCGTGATTCGCATCGTTGGCCTCTTCGTCGACCAGGTTAACCAGCTATCTTCCATAACAGGCGCTAGGCTTGACTGGGACCTGTGGCCATGGTACATACCCTTATCGCGGGGGTTCCACGGGCTTAGGATTAGGGTAGGGGGATACGTAGCGCTATCCCCTAGGTACGACCCAGCTATAGAGGTTGTTGAGGGAACCGATAGAGAGGATCCTCTCGTAATGGATCGCAGCTACACGCACCTAACGTACCTAATGGAGTGGATCTGGGTTGTGAAGCACCTCGATAGTGTGAGGATAGTCGCTATCTACAGCTGGAACGAGTACCACGAGAGGAGCGAGATAGAGCCACATATAGACGCAACTGGCTTCAGTGGGCTCTACCCATACATAGCAACGCTCGTCTTCGCTAACCTAGCCCACCTACTAGGCTCTTGGCTCAGCGCAGCTAATCTACTAGCTCAAGCCAATAGCTACTAGGTGAGGCTCCCTGGGCGAAGAGGCTGTAGCTAGATTCTATGTTAGAGCTGTGAACAGAGAGGGGTTTAGAGTCGTTAATAGGTGCGGTGAGGGTCATCAGATAGTTGCTGACGAGCCTAAAGAGCTAGGGGGCTCTGGCCAGGGGCCTAATCCTATAGAGCTCTTCCTCGCATCGCTAGCTAGCTGCTTCGCGATAACAACGAGGATATTCGCTAGCAAGATGGGTATAGAGGTGGGCCTCATCGAGGTCGATGCCTATGCAGAGCTCGACCTGAGGTCTATGGCTATAGAGAGCGACGTCGAGCCTGGGCTACGGAGCGTGATCCTGAAAGCTAGGATTTCGTCGAGCGCGAAGTGCAGCGACCTCGATAAACTCGTGGAGGCTGTGCTCCGTAGATGGGTTGTGGGGGCAACCGTAGCTAAATCCGGTGTTCTACGGGTTGAGGTTGAGAAGATGTGCTTAGAGTAAGAGCCTCTAGCGCTCTCCAGCCACTAGGTCCCGAACCCTCTTCAGCGCTTCGATAACGTAGTGCTCCTTAGACACAACGCTTGACGGGGGTAGGTAAACGACCTTAACACCGTAGGTCTCAGCTGTTCTAGCTAGCTTCTTATCGCCCGTAACGAGCACAGCCCCTAGCTTCCTTGCCCACGTGAGCACATCTAGATCATCCTTTATTGGTAAGAGCGTCGACTCACCGCCCCTACTAACCTCTGTAACGGATGTCGAGACCTCGTAGACCTCAACATCTATTCCAAAATCGCGCGCAACCCTCTTAGCTATGCTACCCACGTCCCTAACGGTCTCGTCGAACACTATAGGTACCCTACCTCTAGGTCCTGTAGAGGGAGTAGCTGTAGCTACCCTAGCCTCTAGCCTAGGTGATTCGCCTAGCTGCTGGAGAAGCTCTGCCAGCTTCCTCCTCAGATCCTCTATGTCGCGGAACTCGATTATCAGTTTGTACAAGGCTTCACCTAGGGCTCGGCTGGGAAAGCGGGTTTTTATGGGGTTAGGCTGCGGGGAAGCCTAGCTCTAGAAGCATGTATATCTCTAGCTCTAGCCTATCGATGTTCTTAGGCGCCTCCGCCCTCTTCCTTCGGGGGATGCGGGGGATTCTCACTGCGAGCGCCATTCTCTACACCCAGTAAGACAATAGTTTCCAGCTTTATATATCTCAGCCCGAGACCCTCTAAGGCGAGTGCCTAACACTCGTCGCGCCGCTAGAGCTTTTCATGGAGAGCTGCTGACGACACTGCGGTGGAGATACCTTGGGCAAGCTCCTAGAGCTAGCTAGGTCTAGACCCCTCCTGCAGGTAGCTATAGACCTGACTAGCATCGGTAGGGCAATGGCTGTAGCCCTAGAGGCGTCTAGAGCTGGCGCTCATGTGATCGAGGTTGGAACCCCTCTGATCAAGGTGTGGGGAGCAGCTGCTGTCGAAGCTGTTAGCCAGGGGGTTGGTGAGCGGAGCGTGGTTCTAGCGGATACGAAGACTGCTGACGCTGCTAGGGTAGAGCTAGAGCCGCTGATTAGGGCTGGTGCCTCGGCAGTAACCGTTCTAGGGCTATGCAGCCCAGAGATCATCGAGGAGGCTCTATCGATAGCTAGCGAGATGGGTGCCGACCTAGTCGTGGATCTGATACACGTGGATAACCCAGTTGATAGGGCTCTCAAGCTAGCTGAGCTAGGAGCTAGGGTGTTCGAGCTTCACGTAGGTGTAGACGTCCAGAAGCGCAGAGGTCTAGACGCTAGAGCTCTTCTCAGCGAGGTTGAGGAGCTCTCGAGGAGCGGCATCGTTGTAGCGGTAGCTGGAGGGATCAAGCCTAGCAACGCTGGAGAGTTCGTTGCGAGAGGGGCTAGGATCGTGGTTATAGGGGGAGCTATCTACAGAGCTGAGAACCCCTTCGAGGCGACTAGAAGGGCTCTAGAGAGCATCGAGGCCGCTGCCTCTAGATAGCTCGAGAACTAGCGAGAACACCCTATCGTCTCTAGCGTAGCTGATAGGAGGTCTGTACCCAGGTATGTATCTACGCACCTCTGCTAGAGGCACAGCCCGGGGGAGCCTGCGAGCGCTACCCCTCTCGATAGCTATGACCACGAGCCTCCTCCTAGACCCAACGTAGTGCTGCTCCACGAACCTCCAGTTCTCCTCGTCGAAGAGCTCGCAGCACTGCCTAAGCCACTCTATAGCTTCGGAGGCCCACCCGACGAACACCTCTCTAACACTGAATAGCCCTGTGAAGGCTTTCACCGGTGTGGATTCGTAGACGAGGATCTCCTCCCCGGGCTCGATCGGGCCGAAGTAGGTTCTTATCTCGCAGTCCTTCATCCCCCTGAGTATCTGCTCAGCGTAGATGGGCTTGAACGACATCACTATCCCCATACTCTAGCCACCTCCCCTACATCGCGCAGCCAAACTATATAAGAATTGAGATGCTCTAAACTTATGTACTAAACCCTTAATAGTCTACAGCGTAGGCGATTAACGCGCTACAGCGCGGGGGTGAGGAGCATGGGTAGCGAGCTGGGGCTACTGCTATCCATTAGCTTGAGCGGGTACGGAATGGCCTTCGCGATAATATCGCTCATCGTCGCGATACCCTACTTCCTGCTACGCAGAGAGGTAGCTCCCAAACCAACGGCTAGAGCTGAGCAGCCGAGCGCAGCTGGAGCTAAGGAGGTTGCTGGAGCTTCTGAGGAGGAGGCTATGCTGCTAGCAGCTGCCGTGGCTGCCGCTATGCACGTGCACACCTCCCTTAGGAGGAGAGCCCCCGCGGCTAGAGCCTACACGGGCTACGCACCCGTCTCCGGATGGATCGTAGCTGCTAGGATCGACCAGATGACCTCGCTCGAGAGGGGATGGGGTGGTAGAGCATGGCGAACGTATCGCTCCTAGAGGTGCTGTTTAAGCAGAGCGGTTTCAACGTGTTTACGCACCCAGTTGAGGCAGGGATAAGGATACTGTTCATGGCGTGGGGCCTAGCGCTCTTTCTGCTGGGGATCAAGAAGAGGGTAGAGCCCCTGCTGCTGATGCCCCTAGGCCTAGCGATGTTCCTCGCCAACGCTCCAGGGCTTCACCTAGCGGCTTACCAGTGCAAGATAGTTGCTAGCAAGGCCCAGCTAGCGGGGCTCGGAGGCATAGTCAACATCGTTAAGATAGGCAGCGTCTACAAGGTGTGTAGCCCCGAGAGAACAGCTATTCTAGCATGGATATTCCACTACGTTGTCAAGACCGAGATAGGGCCCATACTCATATTCTTCGGCATAGGAGCGCTATCGGACTTCAGGCCGATGCTGTCCTACCCCATAGCATCGATAGTTGGTGCAGCTGCCCAGCTCGGAATCATCGTCGTGTCGGCGATAGCGCTAAGCCTAGGGTTCCCAATGGGGCAGGCGATGGCTATAGGTGTCGTGGGTGGAGCTGACGGGCCTACAACGATATACACGGCGATAAATATCGCTCCAGAGCTCGTTGGGCCTCTAACCATAGCTGTCTACAGCTACATAGCGTTGATACCAGTCATACAGCCCCCGATAGCGAGGCTGCTCATTCCGAAGAAGTACCGTGCCGTTAAGATGCCTCCGCCCAAGCCAGTATCCTCTAGAACTATAATACTCTTCTGGATCGTTACGGTGCTAGCTGTAGCGTTCCTGGTACCCAACGCCCTCCCGCTGATCCTAGCGCTAGCCGCTGGCAACATAATTAGGGAGTGCGGCATTACCGAGGTGCTCTCTAGGTACGGCAAGACCGTGCCCGAGGCGCTGCTAGACATAGCCACAATCCTAACTATGTTCGGCGTAGGCGCTACGCTGAGCTACGACTTCCTGAGTCAGTTCGTAATCGGCGGCACTGCTGGATACATACACTTCATAGAGAGAGCGTTCCTAGCGCTAGGCCTAGGGCTCCTAGCATTCATAATATCCACCGTGGGCGGCATTAGCTTCGCGTGGATACTCTACTTCGTCACGAAGGGCAAGGTCAACCCGCTGATAGGGTGTGCGGGTGTCTCAGCGGTACCCATATCCGCTAGGGTTGCGCAGAGAGAGGCTAGCAGGGTGGATCCATCGACGTACATACTGTACCACGCGCTAGGGCCTAACGTAGCTGGAGTGATAGGCACTGCTATAGTTGCTGGCACGTACATAGGGGCGTTCAAGGCCCTCATGCTGATGCACTAAAGCTTTTTCTCGCTGAGCTTCATTTCTCCACCTCTAGATGATGTGGAAAGAGCCGGCTGAGCAGCGAGCGCGTAGGTGATGAGGCAAACGCGGCTGATAGGGTGCTACGCTTGTTCTTCTCGAACGATTGTTTAAGCCGCTTTACTTATTAGGGGCAATACGCAGAGCTGGCTACTAGGTGTAGTTCGAAATGGGTATCCGCCTAGCTACTCTGCTTGTAGTACCTATAGTCGTTGTGCTGGCTCTATCTCCACTAGCCCTAGCAGCATCTCCGGCGCTAACGCTTAAGTTGGTGATGAAGAGGTACGATAATAGCGTGCTCATGGATCTATACCTCAACTACATCAATGCATCTGCGAGAGTCCTCTCGCACGGGCTTAGAGTCGATGCTGAGGTAACAACAGAGGTCGTTCACAACAGCACGATGATCGCTAGGTACAGGGTTTCCGTGGTGCAGTTCCTAGCATCTTCACCACCGTTCGAGGCGGCGAATAAGTTCCACATAGTGGTTAGGAGCCGTAGCCCCAACGCGACGACGTCTCTAATCACGGTAAGCGGAGTCATGACTACGTTCTCGCAGCAGGCCTCTGGAAACGTCAGCTTCTACGCGAAGGGAAGTCTGAAGCTGACGAGGAGCCTAGTCTACCTAGTTAGCTTCAGGGGGCTGGTAGCGATACAGAAGTCTGCTATACCCAAGGACCAGAGGAAGGAGTTCCTGAACAACCTCGAGATGGTTAGCGCGCTGCTCAGCCCAGCATTCGTGAACGCTATGCTGGATCGAGCGAACATCACGTGGATAAAGGTTAGGGGGCTCAGCGTTGATGTGGGACAGAACTCGAGCTACATAAACCTTAGGTACTCGGTCACAGCTGCTATCAGCATCCTAGGCTACGCGCAGTGGATCAAGAGCTCTAGGGTAAGCGCCCAGACCCCGCTAGGGCCGCTAGCTAGAGTTGCTCGAGCTAGCCCCGAGGCTATCGTTGATCTAGCTAGGGAGCTGCTGAAGCTAAACATCACTAGGTCTAGCTATGCTACGATAGACGCTAGGATAGTTCCTGGCTACCTCATCAGCGTTAGCATCGTTGGCAACGTGAGCGCTCGGGGCAACATAACTGGGTACTACAGGTTCTACGCTAAGTACGCCTCGTCTATGCTGTTGAGAAACGTGAACAGCTCTACCGTATCTAGGTACCTATCGGAGCTCGTGATACTGCCCTACAACACAACGATGAAGCTAGCTATGAGGGAGTCGAGAGGCAGCGGGCTAGAGGTATCGCTAGGAATCATCAACCTGAGAGTCGGCCACGCCTACCTGAAGGGTGAGGAGGGTGTCGAGAGGGTAGCAACGATACTGTCCTCCATGATCTCCGGGCTCAAGATAGCTTGCGCGAAGCTAGGGCTTCCAGCAAGCATAAGCTACTCCACTCAGGGGGTCAGCTTCTCTCCAAACCCAAGCATAGCCCAGGCTTTCGCAAAGGCTTTCATCAGGGCGCTGTCTAGGGTGAGGCCGCCAACGATAGCGACAACAGTGACTATAACCAGGAGCCATTCTCCTCCACCGCCACTAGTGCAGACAACAACTAGCATCGCTCCGCAGCAGACAACCACGCTACCCGCTTCAAGCACGCCATCGCTAACCACGGTACTCAAGGAGATTACGGTGTCTATAAGGAGCTACATCACCAAGACCGTGGTATCGAGAGAGACCCTTACGAGGACCGTTACCACGACCTACACGTCAACGATAACCGTCACGATCCCGCACACCGTGATTAAGGAGGTTAAGGTCGCTAGCTACGGGCTAGCCATAGCCCTACTGATAGTCGGTCTCGCGGTTGGAGGCGGTGTCGCTTACGCTCTAGCTAGAAGAAGGTGATTTTTCTACTCCTCTCTGCCCGCCTCAACAGGTATCTCCTCTCTAGCTATGTCGCTAGCCCTCGTAACCCTCCTAGGCTTCTCTGCAACTATGTACCCGATCTCGCCCTCCTCAACAACGCTAACCCGCTGAAAGAACGTCCATAGCATAGCTGCTATCCCACCTATGCTCCATGGATGTATCTCGAGCTCCTCCATATCCCCGCTGCAGACATCCACCAGAACAACCTTTATCGCGCCCCTACTAGGATCGTAGTCTCCAGGCTCGTGGAGCGCTATCAGGACTCTCCCGCTAGCTATCCTAGCGAGGCTAACGTCTTTCAGCCCTCTCGAAACGTACTTGTAGAGCCTATCGATCTCCTCCATGATGAACACCCCATCGTCTCGGAGGATCTCTGAGATAGCTGCACTCAGCTTAACCATTCTCCACGGATCGAAGTGTATGGAGCTGAACCCAGCCATTATAGCGATGTCGAACCTCTCCCCTACTCTAAACACCTCCTCAGCATCTAGTATCGCGGACCTCGTATCAACCCTAAGCTCGCTCCTAACGAAGCTCTCAGCGAACTCCACAGCCTCCCGACGCCTATCGACTAGAGTAACCCTAGGCTCTATACCTAGGGACCTAAGGGCCTCGACGAGGGCAGCTGCACCGATCCCCCTTCCACAGCAGACATCTATAGCATCGACGCTCCCCCTCTCGCTCCACCTGCTGGCGAAAGGCTCGAGGATCCTCCTAAACACCTCGCTTAGGAAAGCTATCCTAGCCCTACCCTTGGGCGTCACGGGATCGTAGAGCTCGTAGTCAAGGAACCTGTAGACCGAGCACACAGCGCAGCACCTCTGCAAGGCTTGCTCAAGCGAAAATGATAAGCGCTAACATAGCCCGTGCCTAGCGACGCGCTGCCTAAACAACCTGTTCTCCCTGCAAAGCTCCCTCACAACCTCCTCAACGCTTCGCTGGGGCGGCACCTCGATCTCTATGAATAGCCCGGTGTGCCCCTCCTCAGCTCTTCTAGTTAGCGCCCTAACCCTATCTAGCACAACCTGAATAGACACGCCTAGGAACCTAGCAACAACCCCCTCGTTACCCACGACCGGCGCCTCCACGTGTCCCCGAGGCGTGGGGACTATGAGCATCAGCCTCTTGTCTACACCTGGAACGCGCTCGTCCCTAAGGAGCTGGTCTAGCGCTAGGGAGCCGCTGAACCTATAGAACTCCTTCTCTATAGGCTCGAGCTCCACCAAGGGTAGGGATACGACTCTCTCCTCGAAGGGGTCTAGGTATAGATAGACCTTTGGGCTGTGCACAGGCGTTGGCTGAACAAGCACCCTCGAGAACACCCTTAGCCCAGCTCTCTCGAGGCATAGCTCCACAAGGCCTACCGGAGCCGGGCTCAGCACCGCAACATCAACATCGCTATCCTCATCAACATCGCCTCTAGCAACGCTGCCATGAACAACAAAGTCTCGAAACCCGCACGCCGCTAAAGCCCTAGCGATCTCCTTAGCTATCTCCCTCTTCCTCCTCAGAACCCTCCACCTACGCTCATCGTAAACAACCTCGATCCCGCCTATGGGGCTCTCCAACAGCCTCCCCAGCGCCGCGCTACGCAGTACAGCAAGAGTATAGAGTGTATCGCTGATAACAGCGCAGCTCGCATAGGGCTTTAGCTATAGCTGCAGCGAGAGCTGATAAACCAGCGTCAGTCTCTCGAAGCTCTGGGCGTGATGAAGGCCCGATATAGTGATCCTGTGATCGAGCGGAGCTGGACTGACCCCCTCCGCGGGATGATCTCAGCTCGAAGAAGTCGATGATCCGTGATTGGAGACCCGGCTCGAGACCGCGCCCCGGGAACCCCTTGCGGCGAGGCGGTGTTGGGAGGTGTTTCCGTGGTAGAGTATTTTACCTCGGTTCGCTGAAGCTGTTTCCCAGCTAGCGGGGTGAATCCATCTTGGAGGGCTCGGTTAGCTACAGCTACGTGGTTGAGCTTAGCTGCGTAGCGCAGCCCCTAGACCCCTGGGTGAGCCCGGAGTTCACTGGGAAAGTGGTTAAGAGCTTCATCTACCTAGTGCCCGAGCTAGGCTACGTCAAGAACATCTACAGTCTCCCCTCTAAGCCCAAGCCCGTGTCCGTATCCCCACTGATATCCGAGGGAAGAGCCCTCGTAGGGTCTCAGAAGACTCCGGTGGCTCCAGGAACGAGGCTCAGCTTCTTCATTAGGGTCGCGGTGCCGTCAATGGATGAGGTAACGATGTTTCCCAGCTTCGATACCGAGGTTGTGTTCGGCAAGACGAGGTTTCGCGTGTGGCTCGAGAGTATGGAGGTCGTGAGCGTCGACGCGATAAGGGCTGGGCTCGACGAGGGTAAGCTAGCTAGGCTAAGGTTTCTTAGCCCCGTGCTCCTATCGAGCAAGCTCATGGCTCCACCCCTTCCGAGCTTCCTCAAGAGGGTTGCGAGCATCGACAACTTCGTGCTGTATCCATCCCTAGGACACATATTCAGCTACTTAGCGAGGCTCTGGAACTCGCTGTTCCCCCACAAGCCCATATCGCGCAAGTACACCTCGGAATGGAGCGCTTACTTCATAGGGAGGCTCGCTGAGGTGCTGATCAAGGTCGTCGACTATAGGAGCAGGCCCCTAACCGTGGTCTACGACGCAACGAGGAGGCCTAGGGGCTTCGTAGGCTGGCTACTGATCGATATCCCCAAGCTAGGGAGCGATAGAGGGTCTAGGAGGATTCGCGAGATATTCGATAGGCTCCTAGGGCTAGCTAGGGTAATGGGAATAGGTCGCTCGAGAGCAATAGGCTTCGGATACACAATTGTAGAGCTAATCGACAGAAAGAGATAGTTCGTACATTTGTAGGGCTCGCTAAACCCAGCATTGAGATATTCTTGCGGGTGGCCATTGAAATATTTATTTACTCACTTACATATTCTCTGTGAAGGGGATTCAAAGGTGGGCCTGCGCACTATATGCATATCTTTGCTAAACATGTTATTGATCATAATGATACTAACTATTAATGTAGCGTTAGTGTCAGTAACTCCAAGCTTTGGTACAAATAGTTATCAAATACCTAATCAGTATCTATTCATCTCAACTAATTCTGATCGAAATGTACTAGAATTACTGCACCGTGTCATGGAGCGCGATGCTAGGTTACTTAGCTACATAGAATTCTATTCAATTTACATAGCTGGAAGAACTATAGAAATCGATGCACGCAATGTCCCGCAGCTCATAGGTGTCAACCCTAGGCACCTCCACTTCCTAGCCTACGTACCTAACCGTGGATGGATTGAAGTTCCTGTTGAAGTCTTCGATAAGTGCTTAAACATCGGCGAGGATATGAAGTACTGCTTAGTACCTCAAAGGATAGATCGTGATACTAGGGTGCTTGTGAAGGCACCACCATCTATATCTATGTCTTTGTCCATAGCGTTAAGGTATATAGCATCATTGCAAAGGATTGTTGGTAAAATTGAGAGGGCATTCACCTTGTCGCTTAAAATTGTAGCCGCTGGAAAAATATATACAGTAAGCTATCTAGTGGTAGTCTCTAGATATGTCAATAAATGGGTTCTAGAGGGTGAGGTTAAGGTGAACAATGTAGAGAACGACTTTACGGCTTGGGGCCTACAGAATACTTACCATAGGTTAAGGCAGCTACTAGGGTTCGCTTTAGGAACGTCGCTAGCTGAGATACTACGAGTATACTCAGTATACCCAATGAAGCCCTCATTCATCGAGGTAAAGCCGCTTAGCGTAGGCGAGGTTCGGAAAGCGCAATCGGGAGATTCGAGTAGCACGTACGTGCTCGAGTTTGTGCCGCTCCTACGTTCATGGAGTGCAAACGGTTCAGCATCGCCTTCACCTCTCGTAATCGATGCTATGTATCAGTTCCTTCCAGAGGGCAAGCTCTCGAAGTATATCATTGGGTATCCGGTTACCCAATCGGTAACGCTATCCATAACCGTTAAGAGACTAGAAGGGAGTGGGGAAGCGTCTCTAACCGTGGAATTAGTATGCAGTAATAACGTTGTTTATAGTAAGAGCTACGTTGTATACATGGATTACGCGAGGATTAAGCCAACGTTCTACTGGCCACCGTGTAACACGGCTGAATTCAAAGTATTGCTGAGAGGAGGCGGCAAATGGTCTGTATCCATAGCCGGCATGGTAGTAGTGCACCTAGTAGAGAGTAACGCATTGAAGAATTCTAAGTTGCGTAAGGAACTGAGGCTATATGTACTAGGTTCCCCGAGCAGCAATGGACCATCATCGTTCATTACCTTACCACTCGGCTCCACGCGAGGGGACTACATAGCTCTGCTACTCGTACCTTTCAATCTGGCATTGATACCTAGCAAATTCTACGACGGAAGCAGCAGCAAGCTGCTGACGATACGCGTAAGCAACCTTGGTAGCACCGGAGCGTACATAACATTGTGTTTTGCTGGAGCGTGTAGCAATAAGGTCTTTGTAGGTGCTCGGTCGTCTACAGACATCGCCATAGATATATGGGCGTCGTCAATAGGATCCTACTTCTGGTACCTGCAACCCGTCCCACTATTCATAGAGGTAGAGAAGGCTTCGAATGACGGTACTGCCGTACTGGAGCTACAGCCAGAGAACTCGCTGACACTACTTGCGAGACCCGTGAGACCCTTCTATCCTGGCATGCTTGGAAGCAACCCCTACATAGTTACTACACTGCTTAGCGATAACTGTGTAGCTGCTTGGCAAAGCGGTGTCCAGGAGTTCAGGGGAGGGATAGACTTTACGGCTATGGGCTACTCAGGGAGTAGAGGAGGATTTGCAAGTGTGTTTGCATGGTTTGGAACTAGTGTTGAGAATACAGTTGGTGGTAGTCAGCCGAGAATTGACATAGCTATACTGTTTTCGGGCAACCTTGTCGAGAAGTACGTACCTTACGAAATCCTCGAGCTCGTAACGACGCTATCAGGAGAGTGGGTTGGGAAAGGGATTCCCGAAGCCTTATCCTACAACAAGGGATCTAACCTACCCAAGCTTCCAGAAGTACCTCCACCCCTAGCCATAGGCACGGGACTCATAGCCTCTGCCACCCTTCCAGCACTTGATAGCATTGTAGGTATGTACGATCTCGCTGCCTGGCTATGGAACCAGCTACTTAAGTATGCGAAGAACGAAGTCGAGATACATAAGTCAGACGAAAGTGTTACATACAGGTGGGTTCATGGACCTTACGCACCTCCCGTAGAGACAATGTTCTTCGAGGTAGTTGATGAAGAGACTCCCATACCCTCTTACGTTCATACGCTAAACGTAACCATACGTGTACACGGTGCAGAAGAGTACGGTCCTTATCAATCCCTAGATGCGTATCTAAAGAGCAACCTGAGGTTAGCTACGCTACCCTAGGTGTAATTGATGGGTACTGCTATGCGTATCCGCGCAATAGTGTTTTTACTTGCCTATATTGCTATGTACGTAGTTCTCTTCAATTGGTACCCGTTCTTTAAGTCGAAGCCCCTAGCTTACGAGCTTATAATACCGTCTGTCCCCGCTATTCGAGCCCTAACAATATCCCTCATAATCTGGAACTTCGTCTACGTGACTTACCTATACGTGCTTACAGCATCCCTAGTGAAGATGGTTTCGCTACGTGGACTAGGTAAGGTCACGATCTTCGGAATAGTGCTGGGGCTCGCCTCGACGTGCATAGCTCTAGCGATTGCCTACCCGTACCTAGTATCTACGGGTAGACAGCTAGTTGAGCTAGCGCGAAGTGTTTACGGGTTCGCTAAGGCGATGCACTTAGGGATCGCTAGCTACGTACTGAACTTCTTCGTGATTCCAGCGCTCGTACCCATCGCTACGCTCTACGCAATCAAGGGCCTCACAATGATTAGAGAGCTGGCCAAGGCTCGTCCAGTTCGCTTAGCGCTACTCCTAGTGATCTCAGTGTTGACCCACGACTTTCTAGAGCCTTTGGTGAACATCGCAGCTACCCAAGCACTACTAAGCGTTGGTGGAGCAATGGCCGCCTTACCCTACTATCGAGGCTACGATCCTAGAACACTAGAATTCTTAACTAACGCGCTTAGAGAAGGAGGAACACTAACTCCACCGCCCTGGGGCATGGTGCTGGGCTCGGTAGTGTTTGCAATCGTCGTAGCGATGAGCATCGAGAAGCTAGTCCTGGACTCTCAACGCTACTCAGCTCCCAGATCGGCGTAGATAGCTTAGCCTTGAGAAACGTGCTGAAGTAGCGGGAGAGGAGATGATGAATTGGGAGTTGCGAGGATTCCGTGACGATAGTTCGTCCCTTGCTGACCTACTCGAGATGGGTTTTCACTGCTAGAGACTGGTTGCTATCGAAACGCACTTATATCAGCTTTGCGTGGCTAGCGAACGGTGATTTGTTATAGATGTACTTGTTCTAGAGAGCATTGTTAAGAAGTTTGGAAGGGTTGTGGCGCTAAACGGCTTGAGTCTCTCAATGGGTAGAGGAGAGTCGCTAGGGCTCGTGGGCCCTAACGGAGCTGGGAAGACAACTACGGTAAGGGTCTCGATAGGCATCCTACGCAGAGACTCTGGGACCGTGAAGCTCTTTGATGAAGACCCTTGGCTTAGCCCCTGGGTCAGGAAAAGGATTGGTGTCGTTCACGATAAGCCAGCTATTCCTGGAGGCATGAAATGCATTGACTGGCTCTACCGGGTATGCGACATCTATGGAATTGATAGGTCTGAGGCCAAGAGGGCTCTAGAGCTCGTCGAACTATGGGACGCTAGGCACAGGAGGATAAAGGGTCTCTCGGCAGGAATGAAGCAGAGGCTAGCTCTAGCCCAAGCCCTCGTGCATAACCCAGAGCTGCTTCTCCTCGACGAGCCATTCACTAACCTAGACCCTCCCTCTAGAGCGAGGTTCTCGGAGCTTCTCGCTAGGATTAGGGATGAGCGTGGGGTAGCAATATTCATAACGTCCCACACTCTATCCGATGTGCTCAACCTCTCGAGCAGGATAGCGATCATCCACCGCGGCCGTGTTATCTTTGAGGGGTCTCCTAGCGATGTTGAGCGCGAGCTACGGGTGTCAGTAATAAGGATTAGGTGCTCGAGCTCGAGAGCTCTTGCTGAGGCTCTAGCTGGTGCTGAGGGTGTTGTCCGCGCTAGGGTTGTAGATGAGCAGACTCTGATTCTAGAGGTGGAGCCCTCTTGTAAGGGTAGGGCGATAAAGGCTGTTGTGGATGCTAGCGAGTCTCGAGGAATCGAGATCTTCGATATAGAGACGCGGGCGCCGGGAATCGAGGAGTTCCTAAAGAGGCTTGGGGGAGAGCGAGGGTGAGGAGGCTCAGTGCTCTCGGAGATGTTGTGCTTAGGAGTGTAAGGTTCCCTATTATTGAGGTCGCGCTCGCTGTAGCGATGCTCTCGGTTGTTGGTAGCGGTGGGCTGCTAGCCCTGTCGATCCCGCCGTTCGCTAAGGGTATTGGAGACGAGCTGTGGACAGTTTCGTCATCTTGCGGGATAGCGGTGTTCATCACGGTGATAGTGTCTATGGTGTGCGGATGGAGTTTCGCATCCATGGTTAGCCACGGAGAGGCTGTGAATGTGCTCTCGATGCCTGTGGGCCGGAGAACCCTCCTCACTCTCGCTGCAGCTGGCTGCGTCGTTGCTCCGGTATCGATCCTAGCTACGTGTGCTAGCGTAGCGGCAGCTGTCTACTCATCTAGCCCAACACCTTCGGGAGTAGCGGTAGCTACACTAGCTGAGGTGGCTGTGCCCACGCTCGTATTCTCCATAATCCTAGCGGTGTCAGCTATAGCTAAGAGCCGGTGGGGTGCTGTAGCAGCTGGCTTCGCCTCATGGATAGGCCTCTCTTTCGCTGGATCCGTAGCCTCCCTAATCCTTAGAACAACGAGGATCAGCCTCGGCGAGGCCATAGCGGTATCGTGTCTCAGCCCAGCTAGCGGGGCAGTAATGCTCTACAGCGCGGCGAGCGCGAAGCCTATAGACATAGCGCTACCGTCATCGCTCATAGACATCGGGGTAGCTGCAGCCATCGTCCTCTACGTCGTTCTGATCCATAGCAGGAGGTGGGAGCCCGTATGAACCTTCTATCTAGGGTGGGGATCTGCGTAGCGATAGTGGCGGTGATACTCCTAGCGTTCTCGGGAGTGAGCATAACGGTGTCGACGTTCGCTGGAGGATACACAACGTCAGCGTGGATACACCTGAAGGGCGTTGGCTACGTGTACGCCACGTTCATCTACGTCAACTCGGTTAGCGCACCTCTAGCTAGAGCGAAGTACGTGATACTCAACGTCAGCGTAGAGCCCCCGAGCTGCAGAGCTCTGGTAATAGGTGTTCCTAGCGGAATGATGTGGGTCGCTAAGAGGCTAGCTCCGGTATCGATGCAAGTGGTTAACAGTACGCTGTTGCAGAAGCTCGCTAGCGATGTGAGGAACCTAACCGTGTGCTCCGGTATCGGCGAAGCGGTTTGCAGATTGCTCGCTAAGAGGGTAGCTAGCTACACGGCTATCGTGGCTGCAGCTGCGTGCGCTAGCCCACCATCTACGGTTAGCGTTAACTATAGCGCAAGCGTACTAGCATCACTCGTTCCACGCGCTCCGAGACCGGTGCTAGCAACAGCCATAGCTGCTGGAGTCGCTGCCGCAGCGATAGGCCTAGCTATAGAGAGGAGGGGGCTTCGTACAGAGGCAAAAGATAGATTTAGCTAGCTCTGCTAACCTTGGTCTAGTACGCTCGCGGGGCGATGCAGATGAGCGAGCTGCCGAAGGGGCTGAGAAAGGTTTTCGATGCGCTAAGCCAGTGCTACGGTGTCGAGCTATCGGTTATCTCGCACGAGGGTCTTCTCTACGAGTATCGAGGCGATGTGTCTAGAGCTGAGAGCCTAGCAGCGTGGAGCCCGACGATGATGAGCGGTGGGAAGGAGCTTAGCTTCGCCCTAGTGCATAGGGAGGGGGCTACGGTGCTAGCGGTTAGGATGGGTGAGTACACAGTTGCTTTCGAGGGTGATGAGAAGGCTCTCTCAGCCTATCTAAAGCCAGTTACTAGAATAGCTAGCGAGAGGGAGGCGAAGTGCGGCTTCTGCGGCTTCGAGCTAGACTCGGCTGTCGTGACGTGCCCTAGGTGCGGCGCCAGCTACCCGTTCACGCTCCATAGCTGTCCGAAGTGTGGCTACACGACGCTTGTAAGGAGGTGCCCTAAGTGCGGTAGGAGCATCGATGAGGATGGTAGGAGGGTCTCGGTCTCGAAGCTGCCTCTAGCTACAGCGCTAGGGGCTGTGGCTGGCGTGGTTCTAGCGCTAACGAGCTTCTTCCTGTTCCCCTCGCCCACGCTGATATCAGCGTCGTTCATAGTGCCCACGGTTCTAGGAGGGGTAGCGGACCTAGCTACAAAGCCTAGGGTTAGAGTTGAGTAGCTACCTAGCCTAATACTTATATCCACACTTTTTCACGCTTCTTCGGGGCGACGCCTTGAATCTAGCTACGTGGGTCACCGACTTCATAGTTTTCTCGATGCCCTTCTACTTCGCTGCCTTCGCCCTCTACATAGCTAGGGCAATAAAGGGGCCCACGGTCCCAGACATGGTTCTCGCCGTCGACGCCCTAAGCTACGACCTAGCTGCCTTCCTCGTACTCCTAGGTATCTTGTTTAGGGCGCCGATAATGATTCCCTGCGCTATCGTGCTCGTGCTCTGGGTGTACGCCCTAGACATATACATGGCTAAGTACTTCGAGGCGGGTGAGATAGGTGAGTAGCCTAGTTAGCTGGATCCTCGTAGGCGTGGGGCAGGCGCTGGTGATAATAGGGATATTCTGCGACCTAGCTGCCTCCATAATGATGCTTCGCCTACCCAACTTCTTCGCTAGGCTCCACGCACTGACCGTGGGAAGCGTTGGAGGAGCATTCATTCCGTTAATAGGCGCTGCGCTGATAGCTGCTGGATGCGACTTCCTAGGCCCCTACCGCTGGTTCATGGCCGGGGGAGCGGTGGTTACAGCGATAATAGAGTACGTGCTAGCTGGAGCTGGCACGCACGCTATCGCGAGAGCTGTCTACAGAGCTAAGGCCGCCCCGCTCAAGCCTATCGTTGCCGACAAGCTAGCTGAGGACCGAGGGGGTGAGGAGCGTTGATGGCTGTAGACATCGTTATGGGTCTACTAGCTGCCTCAGCCCTCATCTCCGTCATAGCTACGGTGCTCGCTGTGCAGGCTAGGGATCTGCTGAAGGCCGTGATCTTCTCAGCTCTTCAGAGCGTTGCCTACACGCTCATGTACTTCATGCTCATGGCGCCAGACATCGTGCTTGTCTACGCTGCTGTAGCCGTAGGTATCTATCCCCTGATACTCATACTCTTGATTAAGAAGGTCGGTAGGTACGAGGTGTAGAGCCTTGCTCCGAGACGTAGCCTTCGCCGTAACCCTCGTGGTGTTCATCGTGCTCCTAGCTGTAGCTACAGGTCTAGGGGGCCTAGGCCCTCTACCACCGCCTAGGCTGAGGCCGCTAGCGGTAAACGTGCTGAACACCACCTACAACCCGTACTACGCCGCTAGGAACTTCACCGCGGATGCGCCAGAGGCTGTAACAGCTGTCGTCTGGGACTACAGAGGCCTCGACACCGTGTTCGAGACAGCCGTGTTCTACGGAGCTATCATAGGGGCCCTAGCGCTGTACCGAGAGGTGTCTAAGAGGGTCGAGGAGTCGAGGCCGAGGGGGCTATCGACCATAGTCAAGGTGTCTACGGCGGTGATGGTCGTAGCTATAGCTGCTGTAGGAGTCTCGACAGCGATGCACGGTCAGCTGACTCCAGGAGGAGGATTCCAAGCTGGTAGCATAATAGCGGTGGCGCCAGTCGTGCTCCTCGTGGTCTTCTCCAAGTCCTTCCTGGAGAAGGCTGGGGTTAGGTACGCTAAGATGGTTGCGCTCAGGAGCGCTGCCCTCGTAGGGATAGGGCTAGCAGCCCTCGCGGTAGCAATAGCTGCTGGAGCCATGGGTTGCTGGGGCTACGTGCTCCAGAACCAGCCTAAGCCCGATGCCCCGCTAGGCTACCCGCCTAGAGCGCTGGACGTGCCCTCGGGAGGCTCACTCATGGTATTCAACGTGCTCGAGATGCTTGCGGTAGCAGCTGGGTTCACGGTGGTGTTCCTCGTGCTCTCGACGAGCGAGAAGCTAGCTAAGGAGGAGGTTGTTGGTGAGGAGCATGGATACTGAGTTCGTTAGAGTAGCGTACATGATAGTCGTGCTATCTATGTACGTAAACATAGGTGTGTCGCTCTACGCAGCCCTAGCAAAGCCCAACCTCGTCAAGAAGATAATAGCGCTGACAATACTCGGGGACTCGGTCAACACATTCATAATACTCGTGGGCTACAGGTTCTGGAGACCTGGAGTATTCCTACAGCCACCCGTGCTAACGAATCTTAGGCCTACGAGCGAGGTCATTAGGCAGTTCCTAGAGAAGGCGGTTGACCCGATACCGCAGGCGCTCGTGCTCACAGCCATAGTGATCAACCTCGCTGTAACAGTGTTCCTAGCCACCGTAGCCCTGCACATGTATAGGCACTTCGGAACCGTTAACATGGATGTTGTTGGGAGGTTGAAGAGGTATGAGGTCAGGAAGGAGATGGCTTAGGTGCGTAGCTCCAGCGATAATGGCGTTCGTGGTCTACATAGTGTACACTGGAGCTGCTAGGCTCTACGACATAACTACGGGTGCTATAGCTGCCGTGGCTGTCGGGGCGCTCATGGGCACGCTGGTGGTCGCGGACTGGAGGAAGAGCCTTAGCATTAGGAGGCTTGGGTGGCTAGCCCTCTACACGCTTAAGTACTTCTTCGTTCACGAGGTTAGGGCTCACGCGGAGATGATCCGGAAGTGCCTAGGCCCAAAGATGGACATATCTCCATCGATAGTGAGGGTCCCGATAAGGTCTAGAACGGGGTTCGGGGTAACGATGGTCTCGATAGCGATAACGAACACCCCGGGGACCGTGGTCGTGGACCTCGATGAGGAGAAGGGGGTGCTGTACGTGCACTGGCTCTTCACCAAGACGCTTGTTGACTCCGAAGCGTATCGCGAGGTTGCGGAGGACTTCGATAGGTACGCCCAGAGGGTGTTCGAGTAATGGATCCCTGGCTCCAGCTCCTAGCGGCGACACCCATAGTGCTTCTCGTAGCTAGCTTCGCGACTCCGCTGATATCGGCTAGGGTTAGGAGCCCGAGGTTCTACTCCTCCTACCTAACAGCGCTTGCTCTCCTAACCGTCGTAACAACGTGGGGTGTCGCGATAGACTACGCGACGAGGATGAAGCCCCTCGTCTACCCCTTCGGCGGGTGGCCACCGCCTCTAGGCATAAGCTTCGAGGTTGATGGGCTTAACGCGTTCGTCGGCCCCATAGTCTCGCTCGTGTTTCTAGCGGCTGCGGTGTTCTGCTTCTGGTACTTCGAGAGGATGGGTAAGGGGTGCGAGTGGCTAACAGCCCTAGCTATGCTGATGATGGCTGGGAGCCTAGGCTGCATATACACTGGAGACGTCTTCAACTTCTTCGTCATGCTGGAGGTGGCGTGCATATCGAGCTACGCCATGGTAGCGTTCTTCAGGAAGAGGAGGTGGGCTATCGAGGCAGCTGCTAGCTACGCGTTCGTTGGAGCGCTTGCAACAACGCTCTTCCTCCTAGGCGCTGTATACATCTACGCATCCTTCGGAACGCTGAACATGGCTGACATAGCGGCTAAGAGCCTAGGCCTCCACCTAAGCGCCTTCACGCGCCTCTCGGGCTCGTGCTCGTCGGGGATGTGCTTCGGGAACGCTGCTGTTGGGATAGCTGTAGCTGTAGCGCTTATGCTCTGGGCGCTCACCTTCGAGGCCGGTATATTCCCCAACAACTTCTGGGTTCCGAGCGCTTACAGCGAGGCTCCTAGCCCAGCCTCAGCGATGTTCGCTGGCATCGTGGATAAGGTCGGTACCTACGGTGTTCTGAGGATAGTGCTTACGCTGCTACCAATAGGGGCGAGCACCATAGCCGTGAGGATATGGGGCGCTCCCTACAGGGATGTTGTTCTAGAGGTGCTAGCGTTCCTAGGGATAGTCACGGGGTACCTAGGAGCCTTCCTAATGGCCGTGCAGAACGACGTTAAGAGGCTCCTAGCCTACAGCACGATTAGCCACATAGGGATAATGTTCTCGACCCTAGCGGCAGCGACCATACCTAGCGTAGCTGCCCTCGCAACAGCCTCGATAGTGTTCCACATGGCTACCCACGCATTTGGAGAGGCGATGCTCTTCATAGCCCTAGGAGCTATCGCCACGGTGGTAGGATCGAGGAGGCTGAGCGACATGGCTGGACTAGGGCGGAGGCATCCGGGGATAGCTGTGCTTGTAGCCATAGCGCTCCTGAGCCTCCTAGGAATGCCGCCGCTAGGAGGCTTCTTCAGCAAGTACATGATGTTCCTAGCTCTCGTAGAGGCTGGGTACATACCCTACGCAGTATCGATCGTGATCATATCTGGGATCTCGGCTGTGGGATACTTCAGGATAATGTACTCGCTGTTCATGCCTAGGGCCAGCGGCTCTAGCGAGAGCCCGAGCGCGGGCTCTGGATCGGTTGGGAGAAGCACGTACGTAGCAACATCTATCCTAGCCGCGGCGATCATAGCGCTTGGAATAGCGTTCGTCTGCGGCTACCTAGCAACCCCGCTAGTGAAGTACGTTGGGATTGCGGCAACGCATAAGGGAGTCGAGCTCTACGCTAGGACAGCAGCTGAGGTCGCTGCAAAGCTCCTCCCTAGGTGATGCCTATGGTGAGGCCCAGCGTATCGGTGTGTATAAGCAAGGGTCTACAGCTATTTATACACTTATTTATCGCTGAGCTCAGAGAGCTGTAAGGGGCTAGGCCATGGACTTGCTGGACCCCCGCATCTTCGTCTACGCGGTTGTTTCGGCAGCCTTCGCCATAGTGCTCGCCGCCGACTCCCGCAAGTGGAGAGGATCGATACCTCTGAAGATGGTTGGCTACGGCCTCCTCCTAGCTATAGCTGTAGAGAGCCTCATAACTAGGTACCCGATGGACTGGCTCTCCGGATTCTTCTCTCTCCTAGCAGCGATAGTCTCCATAGCTGTGACTACCTACGTCGAGGGCTACGAGGAGAAGAAGTTTCCGGGGAGGAACCTCCGGTCTCTGATAGACCTCTTCGCAATCAGCATATACGCCGTGTTCGCGTCCCCCAACCTCATAGCGTTCATAATGTTCTGGATAATGGCTGAGATAGCGGGCTTCTTCGCAATAGTCTTCGAGATGAGTAGGAGAACGCTGGTCGCAGGCCTTAGGTACCTCATAGTGTCTATGATACCAGCCGACATATCACTGATAGCGCTCCTAGCCCTATCAGCTATGAAGGTCGGGTTCACTAGAGCGCTGACCCTACCCATGAGCTCCCTCCACCAGGTGCTGGGAACGATCTCGGTAGCGCTAGGGATCATAATGGCGCTGGGATTCATGGCTAAGGCTGCGGTAGCCCCCCTCCACTTCTGGTTACCGGATGCCCATGCACTTGCTCCAGCGCCAGCATCGGCTCTGCTCAGCGGGATAATGGTGAAGATGGGTATTTACGGAATACTTAGGATAGCTCCCTGCCTACCCAAGCTATCGCTAGCGGTGATCATGGGCCTAGCGTGCATAACCGTTGTCTACGGAGGGCTGCAGGCCATCGTGCAGGGAGACATCAAGAGGCTCCTTGCCTACAGCACCATAGAGAACACGAGCCTCATGGTTATGGCTGCTGCGCTAGGCAGCTACCTAGGTCTCCACAGCGCATTCATAGCTACCTACCTCCTAGCAGCTAGCCATGCTCTGTTCAAGGCTAGCCTATTCATGGACTCCGGCATCGTGGAGATCTCTGCCCACACTAGGGAGGTCTACAGGCTAGGATTCCTATCTAGGTACCTAACAACACCGTCGCTATCCTCGCTAATCTCGGTGCTCTCACTGATGGGTGTCCCACCGACGATAGGGTTCCTAGCGAAGCTCTACCTATTCATGTGCCTCATAGACGCTATCTACAAGTCGACTGTTGTCGGGATACCGCTGATAGTGGTCACGGCGGTAGGCACAGCTCTAGCCATAGCCTACGGCTTGAAGTACCTAACGATATACTGGGGCTCGCTCGAGAGGGAGGGCGAGGTCGAGAAAGTCGAGGACAACAGGCTGCTGGGAAGCGAGCTAGGGCTCGCTGCCACAAGCATAGGGCTAGCGATACCGATGTACGTAGCTATAGCTGGCCTAGCTCCGGAGGCGATGGTGTACGTAGTGCCATTCGCATTCGTGCAGGTGTTCTTCGTAGCGCTGCTGTACTTCGTGTATAGCCACATACGCGTAATAGCTAGAGAGAGGCAGTGGATGGGTGGAGCAATACCATGAGCTCGGCTAGGGCAACCCTCGTCTCCCGGATAGAGGACTACCTCCTTAGAGTGCTGCGCAGGCTAGCTCCAGGAGTGGACAAGCTTATGATGGTCTACGTCGCTGGCCAGAGCTTCGAGAGTGTCGAGAGGGAGCTCACGAGAAAGATAACGATGGGCACCCTAAAGGCCTACAGAGTGTTCGGAGGAGTCGAGGGTAGCGCCGTGAGGATATACCGGAGGTTCACCTCGGCGCTAGCAGCCCTCCAGTCCTCCCTCGAGGACATAGTTTCCTTCTCCTCTAGCTACATGAGCCTCCTCTTCGTAGTATCCATGCTTGCGGTGGTGGTGACAGCTTGGACTCTACACCTGTTTCCGCATCCCTAGCAGCTGCGCTAGCTGCAGCATCCTTCCTCCTCCCTCCGCTGCTCGACGGTGTTGAGAGGAAGATTAGGGCTGCTATACACAGCAGGATAGGGCCTCCCCTCACGCAGACCTGGTTCGATATACTGAAGCTCTGGTCTAAGGAGGCTAAGCTTCCTAGGGGTGCGGAGCTAGCTGGGCTAACCGTGCTCATAGGGCTGTCCATAGCTCTAGCTCTAGCAGCCACCCTATCGACCTTCGCAGCCTTCGGCCTCGTGGGCGTCGGGCCCGTGGTGGCGGTCATGGTTATGGTGTTCGCACTGCACAGCATCTCTATGGCTACGGGCTGCGCATCATCGAACCCCTTCGCAACCATAGGGAGCTTTAGAAGGGTGTTCCTAAACGTTGTTAACGAGGTTGGCCTAGCGCTATCCGTAGCCCTAGCCCTAGTCTCTAGATGGTTCATACCAAGCTGGAAAGGGTGGGCTCTCCTAGGCATATCCACGGGGATGATGCTCGTAGCGTGCTTCTGCGCTAGCGGTAGGCTCCCCTACGATATTCACGAGGCTGAGCCAGAGCTAGCGTCTGGGACAGTGATAGAGCTCAGCGGCCCGCTCCTAGCAGCAGAGCTCTACAGCCACCTCATCGAGAGGTGGGTTCTAGCAGCCTTACCATTCTACGTGTCTCTAGCACCCTTCCTTCCCTCAGCGTGGGCTAGGTGCCTAGCCCTAGTCCTAGGCTCCTCAGGGCTCTGGACGCTCTTCGCCGTGACCAGCGCTACGCTGGGGAGGAGCAGGGCTGACCTAGCTCTGAGGAGCTTGGGAGCGATCTACACAGCCTCTACAATTGCTTGGGTGGGAGTATGGCTAGCGTGAGCGAGATACTGAAGGAGCTAGAGGTCGAGCTAGGGACGAAGGTGCTGAACATATCTAGGATAGAGGGAGGAGTGATAGTATCTATAGAGCCCTCCGCGCTCCCCCGCGCATCGCTGATACTGGTTTCGAAGGGTGCTAGGCACCGAATGATGGTTGCTAGCGACGATAGGGAGTGGCTAGGGAGGTTCTCGCTCTACTACATCTTCGGAATCGATAGAGAGGGCCAGAACATAGTGATTCACCTACCTCTAGACCCCGATAACCCAGTTGCCCCAAGCGTTGTCGATATCGTTAGGGCTGTGGACTGGTACGAGCTAGAGGCCAAGGACTTGATGGGTATCGAGTTCGAGGGCAGGTACCCAGTGCCTAGGCTCATAATGCCGGACACGTGGCCCGAGGGTGTCTACCCGCTTAGAAAGGACGTTAGCGTTGAGGAGCTTAGGAGGCTCTCGGAGCCCTGGATAAGCGAGAGGATAAAGCTCGAGGAGGTTGAGGAGATCGTCAGGATACCCATAGGTCCCTACCACCCAGCGCTCCACGAGCCAGAGTACTTCGAGCTTTACGTTAGGGGGGAGAAGGTTGTTGGCGCTAGGTACGTAGGGTTCATGGTTCACCGCGGGATCGAGAAGCTCGCGGAGAGAATGAAGTACGATCAAGTGCCGTTCATAGCCGAGAGGATATGCGGTATATGCGGCTTCGTCCACTCCACGAGCTACTGCCAGGCAGCTGAGGCAGCTCTAGGGATAGAAGTTCCTGAGAGGGCTGAGTTCATCAGGAGCATCATGCTCGAGGTGGAGAGGATACACAGCCACCTCCTATGGGTTGGAGTAGCGCTCCACCTGCTAGGCTACGACACGGGCTTCATGCACGTGTGGAGGATTAGGGAGAGGATCATGAGGGTTGCGGAGATGCTCAGCGGCAGCAGGAAGACCTACGGCCTCAACGTTCTAGGCGGCGTTAGGAGGGACTTCGATAGGGATAGGCTCGAGAAGGCTGTTAGGGAGGCTGAGGAGATAGGGAAGGAGTTCGCCGAGCTGGTCAAGATATCTATAGACGTTCCGCAGGTTAGGGCTAGGCTTAGGGGAACCGGAATACTCTCTCCTGGCGAGGCTAGGGCCTTCGCTGTTGTTGGGCCAACGGCTAGGGGATCGGGTATAGACATCGACGTGAGGAAGGACTTTCCCTACGCTGCCTACAAGAGGATCAAGCCTAGGGTGCCGGTCTACAGCGAGGGAGATAACCTCGCTAGAACGCTGGTGAGAGTAGACGAGGTCTTCGAGAGCATCGAGCTACTCAAGCATCTAGCGGATCAGATCCCGAGCGGGTCGATAAGGGCTGAGCTACCACCTAGCTTCGAGCCCTACCGCATAGGGATAGGGGCTGTCGAGGCCCCGAGGGGAGAGGTCATACACATGGTCATAACCGGTAGGTACACACCGTATAGATGGAGGGTTAGAGCACCCACGTACCAGAACCTCATAGCTGTGCCAACAATGCTCAGAGGAGTTGAGCTAGCGGACGCAGCCCTAACAATAGCTAGCATAGATCCCTGCTTCTCGTGCACCGACAGAGCCATAGTCATTGACCTTAGGAGGGGGAGCGTCGAGAGGATCCCGCTCAGAAAGATTGTTTCGAGGTGGAGACCATGAGCTTCCTCAAGGTTCTAGCTGTAGCAGCTAAGCGCGGCAGAGCAACCATTAGGTACCCCCTCGAGCCACCCCTAGTAACACCCTTCTTCAGGGGGAAGATCAGCGTAGACCCCTCTAAGTGCATTGGCTGCGGAGCATGTGCAAGGATATGCCCCCCGAGAGCTATAGAGCTCGTTAGGGAGGACAACCGGTTCGTGCTGAGGTACTTCATAGGCAGATGCATCTTCTGCGGCATGTGCGCAGACACGTGCCCTCAGCAAGCTATCGAGGTTAGCCACGAGTTTGAGCTAGCAACGCCTAGGCTAGAGGATCTCTACGAAGAGGTTATCCATAGGCCAGCTACGTGTAGCGTGTGCGGAGAGCCCTACCTGCCTAGGAAGCTCGTCGAGAAAGCTATCGAGAGCTCGGGTATGGAGGTAGCTAGGGAGAGGCTAGAGATGTGTCCCCAATGCAGAAGGATCAGCACGGCTCAGGTTATAGCTAGCTCTAGACTTAGGTTCGGAAGCGACCTTCTTGAGGCTGGCGAGGTTGAGGAGCGTAGATCTTAGAAAGGCTCTCGAGAGGATCAAGAGAAGTATCTGGGTCTTCCACCTGAACACAGGTAGCTGCAACGGGTGCGACATAGAGATCCTAGACGCTCTAACACCGTACTTCGACGTTGAGCGCTTCGGAATCAAGCTCGTTGGAAGCCCTCGCCACGCTGACGTAGCGCTGCTGACGGGGCCCATAACCCTTAGGGCGCTGCCAAAGGTTGTTAGAGCTCTCGAGGCTATGCCTAGGCCAAGGCTCGTTCTAGCGATAGGCGCTTGCGCTGTCGGGGGCGGAATATGGTTCGATTCCTACACGCTTCTAGGAGGGTTTCCGAGGCTTCTAAGGGTTCTGAAGAGCGCTGGGATCGAGATAGACGGTGTTGTGTACGTACCTGGGTGCCCAGCTAGGCCTGAGGCGATAATATATGGTGTGTGCGTACTGCTGGGGGTTGTGAAGCCCAAGGTGTCTAGAAGAGCTGTTGAAGCCCCTATACAGCTAGAGGTGACTCAAGCTGGTGAGGTACGTAGCGTACCTATGCATCGAGAGGGAGGTGCGGACACCCGTACCTAGACACTTCTTAGCTCCCCTAGCCCTATGCCGAGAGGCTGTCGAGCTTAGCGAGAGCGATGTTGAGCAGCTCCCTAGCGAGGTTAGGGATAGGCTTAGGGGCAGGGGAGAAGTTACTGTTCCTATAGATAGGTGCCGCGCGCTCCTCCACAGAATCTCTAAGCTTAACCCGCCCCCCGAGAGCTACGTAAAGATAGTTGCTGTGCTCGACTAGCGCTGGAACCCTATTAGGTAGCTCGATGTGAAACCCCTCTACGCCCTAAGCCCTTATTCACGGGGATCCGGCTTTTTGTGCCCTACCTAGCCCCTCTCCTCGGTGCTTGAATTGAGTAGCCGGAGGCTCGTAGCGCTATCCCTTGTTTTCGTAGCGTGTGTTGTAGCTGCCTCAGCTCTGATAGCTGCCCACCTATTTAGGCATGGGGCTAGCGCCCCGGTTACCGCAGTAACCACGAGCATCACGAGGGTAGCGAGCACTACAATTAGCACCACCCTAGCTAGAAGCGCTATCGCAACAACGACCTCAAGCACCCTAGGGCTCCAGCCTATCCCGAGCTGGAGGTACGTGAAGATCATGGGCGTCGGCGTAAACGTTGACTGGCTGAGCTTCGGGTGGGTTGAGCGCCAGTACTTCTACTGGAGGCAGCACGGAGTATCTATACCCAAGCTCTTCAAGGAGAGAGGCTTCGACAATGTTAGGATTAGGGTCTGCGGCGACGTGGTTAGCAACGCTACCCTCCTCGAGATGCTGAAGGAGGTTGTGAACGACTGCCTTAAGGCCGGGATAGTGCCGATAATATCGTACTGCGCGAACGAACTCCGTGAGCACCCAACAGATCCGAGCGCGCTTCACCACTTCGTGGAGTGGTGGGTAACTGTAGCTAAGGCGTTTAAGGGATACCCATACACCCTATCCTACGACCTTATAATCGAGACAAGCGGCCCCATAAAGAGCTACCCAGAGGTTCTCAACAAGGCCTACACCGAGGTCATCAAGGCGATTAGGTCGATAGATAGGTACAGGATAATAATTGTTACTCCAGCCAACGTCTCCAAGCCCTGGGCCCTGAAATACCTTCGCATACCGATAGACCAGTACATCATCGCGGAGTGGCACGTATTCGCGGGAGGCCCCTGCCACAGGAATAGGTTCGTGGGCATGGAGGTGTGCAGGAGCGTGATCCAGCAAGCAGTGAACGCAGCCCTGAACTGGTCTAAGCGAACAGGCGTACCTACGTGGGTAGGGGCTTGGAGACCCAACTGCTACCCGAAGAAGGGTAAGGGTCGCGGCCCGATACTTCCTGAGGATGTAGCGATAGAGTTCTCTAAGCTTATGGTTAGCGAGCTGTGTAGCCGCGGGATACCCTACGACGTTAACGCCGATACGAAGTTCTTCGACTACTACAACCTCAGCTGGTACCCATCGCAGCGAGAGCTGCTGAACGTGGTACTGAACTGCAGCTATAGGTAGCTTCGCGCGGGATCTACCTCTGGATAACCTCTATAGGCATCCTATTGATTAGGTACGCAACGTCGATAGCCCTAACCTCGCCTAGGTCTGGTCCAGGCTCCTTGCCTAGAAGGGCTTCGAAGCCCTCGCTAAGTATCGTCCTCTCGATTCTTCGAGCGATCTCCGCTACGCTAGCTCCCTCGAACCTAGGCAAGATCTTTGCCACGACGCGAAGAGTGTTGAGCTGAGTCTCCTCGTAGAGCTGGGCGTTGCTACACAGGTTTATGGGTGTGTCGAGCTCTCTATCCTCGAGTAGGCATCCCCTAACCCTAGGCTTGTAGAGTCTTGGAGCTCTAGCGAGGATCCTCTCCCTAGGCGCTGAGTAGCTTCGGTGAGCAACCCTAGTGTCTCTAGCTAGCTCGCGACACTCCTCGGTAACGTCTCTAGGTATGTACTTGAGCATGGATATGACTGTCTTAGCGACTCTCAGGAGCTGCCTATGGCCAGAGGAGGCTACGATTATCGAGACCCCGAAGCTCTCTAGACCCTGGGCGAGGCTCGGTAGGGGAACTACTGTTCTAGCTCTATACAGCCTCTCAACGATCTCTAGATCCTCGAAGAGCACGTTCGTGGCTACGGTATCCTCGTCTAGGAGGATTAGCTTTGCGCCAACCTCAATAGCTTCCTGGATAGAGGCAGCGACGCTCGTAGCGCCACTAGCGTCACGCGTGCTAAAGCACCTAGGGTCCATTTTTGGCGGTGGCTCGTCTATGAATGGCGATATGTCTACGCAGGTAACGAACCTACCCTCCTCACTAGCTATGAGCACGGTGTCTCTAAGGGAGACTACGAGCTCCCTACCGTCTCCCGGAACGTGGTTGTAGACCCCAGCAGCTATGGCCTCGATGAGCGTAGTCTTTCCATGGAACGCAGCTCCAGTAACCACCGTCAAGCCTCGGGGGATACCTGCACCGCTAACCGCTCTACCGGTAGGCAACTCTATCTCTATCCTTAGGCTAGGGGGAGACTCGAAAGGCACAGCACCCTCTAGAGGCTCCTCAGAACCCCCGTGCTTGCGAGGAAGGATGCTTCCATCCCCAACGAAAGCCACTAGCCTCTTCCTAGGTAGTAGCTCCCTAATGTACTCCTGCTCGATCCACGCATCGACGTACCTCCTCAGCTCAGACTCGCAACCCCTCCAGCTAGCAGCTCTAGCAACAGCTCTAGGCAACTTCCTCAGAAGAATCTCGATAGCCTCATCGCCTAGAACCCTTCGATGCCTAGATGGTAGCCCAACCCAAACCCTAGCAACGAGCCTAGAGCCACGAATCTCTACAGCACTACGACGAATCATCACCGGGCTAGGCTTTGGAACCCCTAGAAACCCGCTCCAACCCTCACCAACCCTCCTAGAGACTCTCTTCAGCTCGCGAAAGAGCCTCCTAAGAACCCAGTCAGCATACGCAACCGGATGCCGAAGAGCCCAGCTAGGACCATCGAGAACAAGCTCAACCCTAGCAACGCTAGGAGGAGCATAGGGATCCCCCTGAACACGAACAACCTCAACAGCAACACCATCAACAACCTGCCTAGCACCAACAAGCCTCCTATAAGCCCCATAGCCACGACCATCAATCTCCCTAAGAACCCTCTCAATCAATACCAATACCCACCACCCATCGACATACCGATATACACAGCAAGCAACTCCTTAAAGCAACCCATACACCACCTCCACCACAACCCCCTAAATATCGAAGTGCCTAGCACAAGGCCACGGTACATTACAGCAAACGCGCAACTTCTCACACCCAAGCTCTTCCCTAACCTGCTTACCTAAGCTCCGAAACTCTATCGCACCTCTCCATAACAAATCTCATCTCTATCGGCTACCGAATATTCTATTCGTTACGAATACTACAGCGCCTGATACCTGCGCTTGAATTCACTTCGCTCACCTCAACCCCTTACGGCATCAAAGCTGAGTAGTGAACCTCATAATAGCTACTTGCGATGTCTAATCCACTACGCTTGAGGAGGTGCTCAGAGACATGGAGAAGCTCGTTGGTAGGGAGGAGGCTGAGAGGATTGTGTCGCTAGTGTGTAGAATCGCATTTGGGGAGGGCTATACCCTCGACGAATTGGCTAACTTACTGAGCCTCTCGCGACCCTATCGCCGTAGGAATGCATCCAGAGATTCCAGAGAACTCGCATCGAAGGGACTCATGAAGAGACGCGAGGCACCATCCATAGAGCTAAGCAATAGAGAGGTGCTCAGGTGCGCACGCAAACTAGTGAGCACGGAGTGACTAGATCTAGGCAGTGAGCATAGAGGATGACTATGGAAGAGCTTAAAGATCGGTTTGCTAAGCTTGGGAATTCTCAATATCTCTGCTTAGATCTCTCCGATTGTTTTAGGTTGCTAGTTTTTCCTCGAGCGTGAGTATGGTGTCTACAGCTTCCTCAAAGCTCGTCTCTCCTCTCTTCCACTTCTCGATGAGCTCCATAGCCTTGCTCCGCTGTTCAGAAGGTAGCTCTTGCGCGAGAGATAGCAGTAGGCTTAGCTTTCTCCTAAACCTGATGAACTCCTCGCTATCCCTAAACATCGCTATACCCATCCATACCTAGGGTTGTAAGCTTTTAGACCTATCCTCCTAGCGAATCTAAGCATCTTCCGATCGAAGCTAGCTACGATGCTACACCTAGCGTCTCTAGCTATCAGCACGTGTGCAACATCGATGAGCCTCGAGTACGATAAGCCAAGGGATTCTACTACGCGTCTAGCTCTCCTCAGATACTCCTCGACATCCACCTCGATGACGGGTATACCAAACCTCTTCAAAGCATCTAAAGCCATTCCCTCGCTAGGCGTAGACCTAACCTCTTCTAGAAGCAGATTGCTAGCCCTACAGAGCTTACGACTGAGACACACCTCTTCGAGAAACCTAACCGCGTATCCATGGTTAGGATCGCTAGGATATATACTAGCCACAATAACCGAAGTATTCACGTAGGTAAGCTCACGTACCTCGATCGCCAAGAGACTATCCCTCCCTAGGTATGTAGATGTAGACGATCACCTTCTCACCATTCAAAGTCCCTTCCTCAAGCTTCCTCGATATCCGAAACGATCGCGCCTAGCCTATCATCAGCAACCTTAGCTAAGAAGGTTGCTACGCTAGCCATCGCTCTAGACAATCATGTACTTCGCAGCGTTTTCACCTCTCGATACCTCTTCGAAACGTAGATCGTGAAGCGCTTAAGAACGAGATGTATAGGGAGCTCGAAGAGCTTGAGAAAGAGCTTTCGAGATCTAGGAGGCAGCGATCTAGGCTCGTTTACGCAAATCCTGCGGAGCGCTGATCGCTAGACGCGCTGCACGTCGCTCGAGCCTATCGAGGAATCTTTGAATGTGTATCCATTCGAGCTACACTGCATCCCCTAGCCGAGTTTTTAGGCTTGTCTCGACGTAGATGCGTAGCTAGGGGATCTAGCTATGGCTGTGACGATCAGGGCTGTTGTTTCTCTAGCTCTAGCTGCGCTCTTTATCGTGACTCTGGTTACGGGTGCTATTCTCTTCGTCGAGAAGTTTGTTCTAGCTGATCCAGGTCGGGGTAGAGGGCTAGGTGCTGGTGGCTACCTCGGTGCGCTCCATGCCTACGCTGCGATAGGTATGGGTGTCCTGGGGCTGGTGCACATGGGGTTGAACTGGAGGTGCTTAGCGAGCTACGTTAGGAGCCTGGGTAGGTCTAGCCGCTAGCGTTTTTACTCAGTTTATGTAGCGAGGGCGGGGGCTAGCTTTGGCTAGCGATAAGATGGTTAGGCTCATAGACTTCGAGATATGCATAGGGTGCTTCACGTGCGAGGAGGTGTGCTCGTTTCTTCACGATGATAGGCCCTTCATCAAGCTCTACGAGGCTTTCCCCGGGCTCAAGAGGCCTATAAGCTGCTTCCACTGCGCTAACGCTCCCTGCGTAGCTGCGTGCCCTACGGGTGCTATGCATAGGGATAGGGATGGAGCTGTAACTGTGGATATCGCTAGGTGCATTGGCTGCCTATCGTGCCTAGCTGCGTGCCCCTTCGGGATTCCAGAGCTCGTGCCGCCGGGCTACGTTGCTAAGTGCGACCTGTGCTCGAAGCTGAGGCAGCAGGGGCTGGAGCCCGGGTGCGTAGCAATGTGCCCAGCTAGAGCGATATCGTTCAACAAGAGCCCAGAGGTTAGTGAGGGTGTTAGGAAGAGAGCTCTATCGAAGATATTCACGAAGCTCCTAGGTCCTTCAGCTGTCGAGGCGAGGG